>NZ_VTYA01000003.1:0-295481 GCF_013114135.1 Vibrio sp. 03-59-1 | reverse complement strand
TTTAAACGGTTCGAAATTTGTAGACCCGCTGCGTCGTCTTTCGCACTGTTAATTTTGAAGCCTGATGATAGGCGTTCCATTGAGGTTTGCTGAGCACTTGTCGAATTATTAAGGTGACGCTGTGCTGTCATCGCTGATACGTTAGTATTTACATTAACTGCCATGGTAATTTCTCCAATTGATTTTTCGTTGTAGCGGTTTTCGACGTCTCGAAAAACCAAGTAGTTCTCTCAAAGTTACTTTTAATAACGGCGCTAATTGGAAATTCTTTAACTTTTTTTAAAGGTTTTCTTATAAAAAAGGCAGTTATACCTAAAAAGGTGATGAAGTAAGAAAAAAGAACAAATAACTGAAAAAAATACTCAAGTATCAATCGATACGGTCGATGAGCGCACGAGCTATTCCACTGTTACTCAACTCTTACTACGTATGCTTAGATGCTTAGATGCTTAGATTTTAGAAAAAGGAAAACAATGTAAATGCCTGTAGAGTTGGCAGGTTATGATTTTTGGTTGAATGTAGGATTTATAATATAGGAGGCTAGAACGCCAACTTGTAGATAGGTTTGTTGTACTAATTCAATAAAGTTAACGCTAAATTGGGCGCCTGTTTCGCTTGAGCAAGAATTGAGGTACTCACTTGCTGCAGGATTTGTTGTTTGATCATTTGTGTCGTCTCTTTTGCGTAATCAGTATCCACAATTCGACTATTGGATGCGGCTAAATTCTCATGAACGTTATCGAGATTATTGATCGCGTGATCGAAGCGATTTTGCAATGCGCCGAGTTCCGCACGGTGGCTATCTACATATTTCATCGCCGTATCTAAAACGGATACAGCCCTTTGCGCGCCGCCTACATTGGTGATATCAATATCATTAACGGTTTCATAAGCGCCAGAGCTCATCGACAACTCATCCGCCAGGCTCCCACTAAACTGAATGGTACCTGCCGTCTTTTCACCCGCCATAAAAACTTGCAGTTGCCCCTCATCATTAACCGATGCGGACACCTGATCCGTTTTACCATTGATGTAAGTCGCTAACTCCTCGATGTCATCACCAGCTTTCGCCTTAATATCGATAGTTTGTGGCTGACCCTGAGCGTCCGTAAATGTCATTGAGAACTGACGACTACCCGGTGACACTTGCCAACTGGAGTCCATCGCATTCATTGATGCATAACTAAAGCCGCCCATATCAATGCCATCGGTTCTCATATTATTCAGGCTAACTTGAACCGCTTCCCCCGAACTGGCACCAATTTGAAATGAAGCCTTCCCAAACTGACCATTGAGTAGCTTCTTTCCGCCAAACGATGTTGTCTCTGCGATTCGATTCAACTCGTCATTAAGAGCCGTCATCTCCTCTTGTAGTGCAACTCTTTCAGCCTTGCTGTTAGAACCATTCGAAGATTGTAACGAGAGGTCTCGCATACGCTGCATAATGTTTGTCGTCTCATTCATGGCACCTTCAGCGGTTTGCATGATTGAAATACCATCATTCGCGTTACGAACCGCAACGTCTAAACCTCGCATTTGAGATTCGATACGGTTGGAGATTTGTAAACCAGCGGCATCATCTTTTGCACTATTAATACGCCTCCCCGAAGCTAAACGCTCCAGAGATTGATTCAGCATATCCGTTGCGTTTGTCAGATTTCTCTGGGCAACAAGGGCTGATACATTGGTATTAACGGTAATGGACATTCGCTCTACAATTCACCAAAAATAAGGGGCTGTTCTCTTATCGGCTAAAATTGAGGCAACTTTAGAAAAAATAAAAGGGAAGCCTTTCGCTTCCCTTTACAGGTATGTAACTAGCCGAGGTTATAACTAAATCATAGACAGTGTTAGCAACATCTCTTGAGAAGGCGCGAAGAAATACGCGCCAGTGACCGCATGTGTAAATCGTAATAGCTGATCGGTTTTACCATCTGTTACGCCATACATACTTTCAAGCATTGCCGTAAAGTTATGCACGTTATTACAGTAAGCGATAAACAGCAGGCCATGATCGCCACTTGCGCTACCGTACGGAAGGCTATGACGAACTATTTTCAATCCCTTACCTTCCTCTTTAATATCAACACGACCTACATGAGATGCAGCAGGAACATCATCTAATTCAATAGAGTCTGGTTTCGTTCTTCCAATGACCTTCTCTTGAGCTGAAACACCTAAGCGGTTCCAAGCTGGCAGGTCATGTAAAAAACGTTGAACCATGACATAACTGCCACCAGCAAAATCCCCTTCTGCGACCAGTGCCACCTCTTTACGCTGCTCAGCTTTAGGATTCTCTGTACCATCCACGAAATCCGTCATATCTCTTGAATCAAGATAACGGTAACCATAAGTTTCATCGACGACATCGACATCATCTGCGATCTCAGCCAATAATTTGCGTACCACATAGAAATGCAGGTCGTGGCGATTAGAGTGGCAGTGAATCAACACATCGACATTTGTACTAGGTGCAGTAATATCGCCTTCACTAAGCTCTGGGAATTCTATTAATTCTGAAGGCGCAGCTTGGCTAAAGTTCTTCCAAAAGGCATGAGAAAACGCAACGGAGACCGTGAGATCAGATCCAGGTTGCGCTTGATTGAGTTCTTCTACTAATGCAGGTAAGCCTTGAAGTTGAGTTAATACATCAGCGGCATTGCTTGTCACTTTTAGTTGAGCATAAAGTGCAAATGGGCCAGCTTCAGGCAATATTGCAGATTGCGGTTGTACCATGAGAAATCCTCTCTTATTTTTTGCTCAGTGTAATATTTTTCTTGCGGTATATCTTGATTCTGATCACTAAGCCTCTGAACTAAAATCAGGAATTTTAAAACAATCTTTTACGGTTCGACTTTTATATAAATAGATCGCAGCCCAAAGAAGTAGCAATAGTGTAATACCATTCGGCCAGCTAAAAAGCCCGTTACTCAAATAGACATGATAAGCCGTTTGAACAACTTGTAATAACACCACACACAGCGTCACCCAACGTCCCTGACTACTTATTGAATTAATCCATTTTCTATCGGGGCTACGTAGGTTAATCAACCACATATAAATAATGCTAGGTACTCCAACCACCAACCCAAGGTAGAGCATGGCATGATCTGGATAGACGATCTCTAATATTTTGGCACCACTGTCCCTGCTCGCGCCTGCCACAACAAAGACAACCCATGCCTTAGCGAGAAAAAGCCAACTTAACCATACCAGCAATGGGGCTTTTAAGAACCCATGCTGGTCATACTGTTCAAAAGCGTAGCGCACTTCACGGTCTCAAATTACAAAAATGAAAAAATCACTTTAACTTAATTCTTCGTAAAAGTTATAGTGAATAAAGAAGATATTATTTAAGTGTCGTGCTCACTTCAGCATTGCTCTTTGACCTAAGTTGACTAAGAACATGAAAACGAAAAACAACACCTCACTGGAAACGCAACAAGAAGCTATGAAAGTCGCAAAATCTATTCAAAAGCCTAACCAGACCAAAGAGCAAACAAAGCTCGTTGCAGCAGGTATTGAGAAAGGGATAACTCTGTATAAAAAACAGCAGAAAGAGAAAAGTCGTCAAGCAGATAAAGCGAAGAAAAAAGAGCAAAAATCAAAGCAACAACAAGTCAAATCACAAGACGAGATATCAGACTCTTCATCGTCAGAGGTTCAGCAGTCCAAAACCTCATTACTGCCTTGGCTATTACTCGTCATAAGCTGGATCGGTTTTGCGCTCTATATTACGCAACAATAGGAAACATCACGCAACAGCAGGAAGCCGTCCATAGTCTCAACTTCAGCTCAGTAATTTGAAATAACGATTATTGACTCGAAAGGAATACTAATGAGCGATCCATAGATCTAAAAAAGCCAGCATGGTGCTGGCTTCGTTTTCCAAGTTTAAGCAGTAAAGCCTAAACTCGTTGCGATATCATCTTCTCGCTCGGTTACCCACTGACTATCAAATGGTCCCCAATCCGATAATTGATAATAGCCGTCATTGTGACGTCGTCCATCTTGAACAAACATCAACTCAATACCAATACCCGGCAATGCTTTCAATACATCTTGGATAGTACGGCGAGGCCAGCCCGTCTTCTCAATGAGTTTCGGTACATTTGGCCTTTCAAGGCTTTCCACTAACAAAGCTAAATACAGTCGCCTTGCAAAAACAGGACTCAGTTCCATTGACACCTCCATTACTGTGCAACAGTATTATTTCTTTTTTCGGTTTGTGTGTGTTGAGATTGATCAATAACTCTCCAATTGGCATGGTTTGTGCGCTTTTTTTTGGTCAACAAATTATTTATCGCTCTATTTTGTGTGTCTCGACGCTTCCTGTTAGGATTTAAACACAATAATAAAGTTGCAAACTTACTTGGTGAACCGCGTAATAATTGACTCATTGAGCAACTCAATTCGTTAACTACGCTAAAAATCACCAACTGCGTTTAGAAAGGAAGAGAAATGACAGCCATCATGTACGGCATCCCAAATTGCGATACCATCAAAAAAGCAAAAAAGTGGCTTCAAGCCGAAGAGATTGAATTTACGTTCCACGACTATCGAAAGCAGGGAATAACGGAAGCGTTAGTGAACGAATTTTGCCAGCAACTTGGTTGGGAAAACGTATTAAATAAGCGTGGAACGACTTACCGTCAGCTACCTCAAGAACAGAAAGATAACTTAGATAGCGACAACGTAATATCTCTACTTGTGGAGCAACCTGCAATGATCAAGCGCCCTATCATTTATATTGGCGAGCAGTATCATGTTGGCTTCAAAGCGGATTCATACGTTTCAATTTTCAAATAAAAGGATTTTCAAGGATGACAGATAGCCCAGTACTGGCCTTAGCAAAAGATTTAATTGGTCGCCAGTCAGTGACTCCCGAAGATGCGGGATGTCAAAAACTCATGATTGATCGCTTAAAAGCACTCGGTTTTACTATTGAAGAGATGATCTTTGAAGATACCACCAATTTTTGGGCTCGCCGAGGAACCAAAGCGCCACTGTTTGCCTTCGCAGGGCATACTGATGTCGTGCCCGCTGGACCATTAGAAAAGTGGGACACTCCACCATTTGAACCGACGATTATTGATGGCTACCTTCACGGTCGTGGTGCTGCGGATATGAAAGGCTCACTTGCCAGCATGATCGTCGCCGTTGAGCGTTTCATCGCTGAGCATCCTGATCACAAAGGCTCGATTGGCTTCCTCATCACATCTGATGAAGAAGGACCATTCATTAATGGTACGGTTCGTGTTGTTGAAGCACTAATGGCACGCGGTGAAAATATTGATATGTGCATCGTTGGGGAACCATCAAGCACCAATTCCGTTGGCGATGTAGTTAAAAATGGCCGTCGTGGTTCGATCACTGGCGATTTATGTGTCAAAGGGATCCAAGGGCATGTCGCCTACCCCCAACTAGCACGTAACCCTGTTCATCAATCGCTGCTAGCCCTTAATGAGCTATCAACAACAAAGTGGGATGATGGTAACGCGTACTTCCCTCCCACCAGCTTCCAAATTCCCAACATTCACGCAGGAACAGGAGCATCAAACGTTGTTCCTGGTGAGTTAAATGTTCAGTTTAATCTGCGTTTTAGCACTGAGCTTTGCAATGATGTCATCGTAGAGCGTATCCGCGCCATTTTAGATAAACACGATCTCGACTATGAGCTCAAGTGGACATTCAATGGCGACCCATTCTTGACGGACACTGGCGATCTACTCGATGCGGTTGTTTTTGGTGTAAATACCGTTAACCAACACAAGCCTGAACTTCTTACGACAGGTGGAACATCTGATGGCCGATTTATCGCTCGTATGGGCGGTCAAGTTGTTGAACTAGGCCCGGTGAATGCCACAATTCATAAGGTCAATGAGTGTGTCAAAGTGGAAGACCTAGAGCTTCTTGCCGACATGTACCAACATACATTGCAATATCTTTTCGCTAATAAATAAGGGCGAACCATGACTCCTGAGCAGCTAACAGGTCAAACAAACGATCATTTAGTTCCGGTCACCATTGGGCAAAAAGAGTTTTTAATTCATCCTAATGTACAGAACGATTTATTGGCATTATCTGCTGCTGCTCAGCAAGCTGGATTTCAAATGCACATTGCCAGCGGGTTTCGAGACTACGCTCGGCAAAAAGCCATTTGGGATAATAAATTCTCAGGGCATAGCACTATTAACGATACGCACAACCAAGCTATTCCTTTTGACTCTATGACCGAAGAGCAGAGAATATTTGCGATTTTGCGCTGGTCGGCACTGCCCGGAGCCAGTCGTCATCATTGGGGGACTGATTTTGATCTCTTTGCTGCAGACCGACTACCTGAAAATACAAAGCTTCAATTAGAAACTTGGGAATATGATACTGGTCATCAAGCGGAGTTCTCTATTTGGCTAAAAGCGAACCTTGGAACGTTTGGTTTTTTCATCCCTTATTCTCAAGACCTAGGCGGCGTCGCGGTTGAGCCTTGGCATATTAGCCACCGTTTAACCGCAGCATCTTGCTTAGAGCAATTGACGCAAGATCAATTAGCCAGCCAAATCAAAACATTGCCGATTTTGGGGCAGGAACAGGTGCTACAGAACCTTCCTACCATCTATACTCAATATGTTACTAACATCCGTTCTTAACGTTACTGAGCCCAACAAAGCCAATGGGGACAAGTTTGGTTCCTAGAGCGAGAGGATAAATTCATGGAGTTTTTAACTAACCCGTGGGTGATTAGCATCATTGTGGTGAGCGTGGTGGTTGGAAATATTGCTGCGTTAAAATACACCGCAAACATGAAGTTTGGGCCGTTAGATCCATCCAAAAGAGAGAAGAGTGATTTAGATAAGCTCAATGAACTTGATCAAATCAAACAAGCTCAAAAGACAGAAATAGATAAGTAAAACGAACAAAGTGAAAAAGGGATCAAATGATCCCTTTTTATATCTTACTAACAATATGAACCAGATTACTCTTGTTCAAACATCGCAGACAATACTGGAGCGAGCGACTTAAGTAACGCCTCTTCTACCGGTTTACCACCAGCATCAGTCACGTTGATTGAAGTACGGTTGCCTAAATCACCAAACAAGAAGGTGTAAGTACCGCCATTAAGTTCAATCGGCTTAGTTCCAATGGACTCCCAGAATTCATCATCAGGAGCCGCATATTTCGCTTTCATTGTACCTTGAGATTGATTGCGTCCTTCAAGGCTAAACCCTAACTCAGGCAGTAAGCTTGGAAGGCGCTGCCACAAAATATTATATGGCGTACGAGCAATAATCACTGGGAAGCCACTACGGTCAACCCCCATACTGATAGGAATTTGTTTTACTAACTCTTGTGCTCGAATTGCGGCTTCATCACGTAAGTTTTGATCGTACTTAACGGTGACTAGATTGGTCATAAATGCGTTATAACGCTCTTTATTGGTCTGGGTCACTGGTTTTACCGTCGAACCCTCTCGCCAATCAATCAAGTTAACTTTAAACGCAAAACGATTGTTCGCTTTAAAACGAGTGATTTCGTAACGACTGCCAATTTCAGTCTCTTCATCTTCTGAAATCCAGCTAACCCAATCGGTTTCAACACGATCCGAGCTATTTTCAAGCAACGCAATGTTTCGAGTATTCAGCATATCGATTGCAGTTTGCCAAACTTTATCCATTTCGCCTTCAGTTAACAGCCATAAGGTGACTTCACCGTTTTGGCGCTCTGCTCTTGCTCCTGGAATCAACTCGAGAACTTGCTGTGGCGGACGAATATCAACGTTTTGTCCAACTCCACCTTCGAAATCACCCATCGGGATATCAAAGTTTGGGTAGAACTGAGGCGTTGCATCTTCTGGTAAATTCAGCTGGGTCAGTTCAGGTGTATTTAGATATTCAAAATCATCTTTCGCTTGACGACGTCGATCAGCACCTCCAGAGCAGGCGCTAAGAACAAGAACAGCCAGTGAACCAACCACTAGCTGATGAGAAAATTTCATTTAGGCTCCTAAAATGCCGAGAAACTACATTCGGCATTGTGTGTTCAATTTAATAAATACAAGCTTCTGTCATTGCTTGAGCAACAAGTGGACGAGCTGATTCTGATAATTCAGTTAAAGGTAGACGTAATCCACCTTCGGCAATTAATCCCAATTTATGTACAGCCCATTTTACTGGGATAGGATTAGATTCAACAAACAAGTTTTTATGCAAAGGAATCAAACGTTCGTTGATGGCTTCTGCTTCTTCGAAGTTCCCCTCTTTTGCAAGACGGAACATCTTCGCCATATCCGCAGCCGCGACATTATTGGACACCGAAATAACACCTTGCCCACCACGCTTAACGAATTCTAGCCCCGTTAAATCATCACCACTTAGTAAGATAAAATCTTCGCCACAAAGTTCACGGTGAATTGAAATTCTTTCTAAATCACCCGTTGCATCTTTTAGCGCCACAATATTATCAATTTTTGATAGACGAGCAACGGTTTCAGGTAACAGATCGACTGCTGTTCTTCCTGGTACATTATACAAAATTTGAGGCACGTCACTTACTTCAGCAATCGCTTTGTAGTGTTGATATAACCCTTCTTGAGTCGGCTTATTGTAGTACGGCGTCACACTCAAGCATCCCACAATTCCAGATCCATTTAATAGACGACTAAAAGTCACCGATTCATGTGTAGCGTTTGCTCCCGTGCCTGCAATCACAGGGATACGTCCCTCAGCAAACTCGACCACCTTAGTTACCACCTTAACATGCTCTTCTATTGTTAAGGTCGCAGACTCACCTGTAGTTCCTACCGCGACGATGCCATCGGTACCAGCAGCAATGTGATGCTCTACTAGTTTCTTCAAGCTATCAAAATCGACTTCGCCATCTGAGTTAAAAGGTGTAACTAACGCAACGATACTTCCTGAAAACATATCTATCTCCCTTATTTGATTCTTTTTGCATGGTACTGTAATGCGATTGATAAACACAAGGGAATAACCCGCTTACTTAGTACAAGTTAGTGAATAATTATCAGTTGTTAGAGTTTTATCCAAATCCACACAACCGATTCGTATATTCAATGAATTTAAACTTAGTATAAAGTGACACACTTACTCGGTGTCATGTAATGGTGATATTTCATTTAGTGCCTTTAAAAAGCCTCCTCATCTCTCATCCCGCCCCGAGAACTGTGCTAACATGCAACCAATAATGGAATAAAAAATAAGTGATATTATGACTCAACATCTAGTAATCACAGCTGTTGGCGCTGATCGCCCAGGGGTGTGTAATCAAGTCGTACATTTAGTAACTCAATCTGGCTGTAATATTATTGATAGCCGAATCGCTCTCTTTGGGAACGAATTCACATTAATCATGCTGCTATCTGGCACAACCAATACGATTACACGAGTTGAAACGACGCTCCCTCTACTAGGGCAAGATCATGATCTCATCACCATAATGAAGCGCACCTCTCCTCACGAATATTTAGATAATAGCTATACTGTCGAAGTCTTTGTCGAGTCAGATGACAAACTAGGACTGACAGAGAAATTTACTCAATTCTTTGCCGATCAAAACATTGGTTTAGACTCACTCAGCGCAAAAACCATCAATAAATCCAAAGTGCAACTTGATAGTGACCAGTTCCATATTGCGATCACCGCTTCTATCAGTTCAGATTTCAACCTGATGCAACTACAAGAAGATTTTGATGCGCTATGTGCTGAGCTTTCGGTTCAAGGCTCGCTCAACTTTATAAAAAACAGTCAATAGAAAGGAAAATCGATGAATACGCTGACTGCTGGCACTCCTGCTCCAGCCTTTTCTCTACTCGATCAAGATGGAAAAACAATAACGCTTGCTGATTTTGCAGGTAAGAAAGTACTTTTTTATTTTTACCCGAAAGCAATGACTCCAGGTTGCACAGTTCAAGCTCAAGGCTTAAGAGACACGAAAAAAGAGCTGGATGAGCATAATGTTGTGGTGCTTGGTGTCAGTATTGACCCTGTTAAACGCTTAGGTAAATTTATTGAGCGTGACAACTTAAATTTTTCACTTCTTTCCGATGAAGATCACCAATGCGCAGAGCAATTTGGTGTGTGGGGAGAAAAGAAATTTATGGGCCGTACCTATGATGGTTTGCACCGTATCAGCTTTTTAATTAATGAAGAGGGGATCATTGAGCACGTTTTCAACAAGTTCAAAACGAAGACTCATCATGAAGTGGTTCTTGATTACTTAAACGATAAATAAGACTGGATCACATCATCTAGGCAACACCTTCTACAAAAAAAGCCCTGAGTATGAACTTAGGGCTTTTTCGTTATTGAGCAAAAAGGTTTATGACTACACCATCATGCTTAGGCAAACAATAATCACGATTCCGCAACGTCAGATTCAATCTCAGTGCTTGGCAGGGCGTTCCATACCGCTTTGACTAATGTGGCTAAAGGAATCGCAAAGAATACGCCCCAGAATCCCCATAACCCACCAAAAACCAGTACAGCAACGATGATTGCCACTGGATGCAAATTCACAGCTTCAGAGAATAGAATCGGGACAATCACATTGCCGTCCAAGGCTTGAATAATGCCGTACGCGATCATCAACCAGTAAAATGGAGTGTCTAACCCCCACTGAAACAGGCCAACAATGGCCACAGGAACCGTGACCGCAGCCGCACCAATATATGGAATCAGAACCGACAAACCAACGGCAACCGCCAGTAGCACTGAATAGCGCAAATCTAAAATGGCAAAAGTAATATAGCTCACGCCACCAACGATCAAAATTTCCAACACCTTACCTCGGATATAGTTAGAAATCTGTTGATTCATTTCACGCCATACTTTCGTCGCTAAACGACGATTCTTAGGCAGTACTCCACTCGCCATTCTAACCATCTCTTCTTTGTCTTTTAATAAGAAGAAGATAAGCAGAGGCACAAGGATGAGATAAACCCCTAGCGTTGCGATACTGATAAGAGATGCCAGAGATCCTTTTACAACGCTCTCCCCCATGCCTAATACTTTGTTTTTTGCATTAGAGGCTATCGACTCGACAATCTGCAAGTTGGCGAGCTCAGGGAAACGTTCTGGAATGGCAATAATGAATTTTTGCAGTTCATTGTACATGTTAGGAATATCATTGATGAGGTTCCCCACTTGATGCCAAATCGTTGGAACCAAACCAAACAGAGCCAACAACGTTAAACTGAAGAAAACCATAATAACAAGCACAACGGACAGGGTTCTTGGTATCCCCACACGGCACAATTGAGCAATGGGCCATTCAAGAAGATATGCCAATACTATTGCCACAAGCAGCGGTGCAATCAAATGGCCGAAGAAATAAATGGTAATGAAACCAAAGAATAAAATGGCGACCAAACTTACTGCATGTGGATCTGAAAAACGTCGTTTATACCAACGACTGATCATTTCAAGCATGTGACAATTATCCCTGTTTTAAAACGGTAATAGTGTAGAAACTACGATGAGCAACACTCTCAATATCAAATTGTTTGAGGCGCAAAAAGCTCACGATATCCTGCATAGAGCTAGTATCTGAAATCTGAATGGACAACGACTCGCCCTCTTGAAGCAAAATTGCACGCCGTTTAGCAAGTAATAGTGCCATTGGGCAACGTTCTTCACGTAAATCAAGAATATTAGGTTCCATTCTCAGACTCTATGCATATTATAAGGTACGTATTGTAATCGCTTTTTAGCCCCATACCAGCTTTTCTATTCTTTACGTTATTTGCTCTAGACAATCTATCAATAACAAGTAAATTCAATATCAGCAATAAACTGAAGAAACCAAATTAAGACTTTATTGTCTCAATGTCAGATGACTACGGAGTACCACTGACTAATATGTTTACACGCACTCGCTCACTTGTTTGCCTCTGTGTGGCCACCGCTTTAGGTTCGCCACTGCCTAGCTATGCTAATTCAAATTTAGCGAGTAATGCTAACTTGCCCGATATTGGGACAGCCGCTAGTGGTACGTTAACGATAGATCAAGAGATCATTTATGGGGATGCTTACATGCGAATGCTAAGAAGCAGCCAACCCATCATCAATGATCCCGTTTTAAATGAGTACATAGATAGCTTAGGGCATCGTCTTGTCGCAAACGCAAATGATGTCAAAACACCATTTAAATTTTTCATGATTCGAGATCGTAATATTAACGCTTTCGCATTTTTTGGTGGCCACGTTGCATTGCACTCTGGTCTATTTCTACATGCTCGCAGTGAAAGCGAGCTAGCTTCCGTCGTAGCACACGAAATTGCTCACGTAACTCAACGTCATTTAGCCAGAAGTATGGAAGACCAAGCCCGACGTTCACCAGCCACTATTGCAGCGCTCGCAGGCTCGCTTTTATTAGCTATCGCAGCACCAGAAGCTGGAATCGCCGCATTGACGGCAACAACGGCAGGTTCGATGCAAGGCACCATTAATTATACTCGTAGCAATGAGAAAGAAGCCGATCGCTTTGGGATTAATACCCTAGCAAAGGCAGGCTTCGAGGCCAAAGCAATGCCACGATTCTTTGGTCGATTAGCCGATGAATACCGATACGCAAGTAAACCGCCGCCAATGTTGCTTACTCACCCATTACCAGAAGATAGAATCACAGACAGCAGAGCGCGCGCGCAAAGCTACCCTTCAATGCGCGTGATCCCTTCTCTTGATTATCATTTAACTCGTGCTCGTATTGTGGCGAGATATGCGGGTATTGAAAATGACTCAGCTCTAGACTGGTTTGAACGAACAGCCAAAAAGGCACCAAGTGAACTGAACCCATCATTTGAATATGGCAAAGCGCTGGTCTACCTAGATACCAAAAAGCTAGATTTAGCCGAGCCTATTTTACTTAAGCTGCTCAAAAGTGATCCAGAAAATAATTTCTATCTTGATGCCGTGTCCGATCTTTACATCGCACAAAAACAACCAGAAAAAGCAATCACCTTATTAGAAAAGTCACTGAAAGCAAAACCAAGTAATCCAGTGCTCACAATTAATCTTGCGAATGCACTTTTAAAGAAAGAGCAATACCAAGAGGCCATCCGAATTTTACAACGCTACACCCATGACAACCCAGATGACGTCAACGGATGGGGCTTACTTTCAGAGGCGAATATTCGAATTGGCAGTAGCGATGAAGATCTTGCGGCACGCGCGGAAATACTGGCACTCAAAGCTAATTGGAATAAGGCGATTCAATACTATAGCCAAGCGAGTCAACTGGCAGAATTAGGCAGTTTAAAACAAGCAAGATACGATGCACGAATTGATCAGTTGATGATTCAGCGAGATCGCTTCATTGCATTGTAAAATAAATAATTTATACAAATAACATGCACTTATTCAATGACTCAGCTGCTATGAATAAGTCATGATGAATAAGTACGATAATAATAAAACTAGGAGAAAAACATGCCAGTCGTCATTTACCACAACCCAAAATGCTCAAAAAGCCGTCAAACACTCGCTCTATTAGAAGAGCAAGGCATTCAACCTGAAGTGGTAAAATATTTAGAAACGTCATTTACCATTGATGATTTAAAAACACTCTATTCACAACTCGGCTTTGCATCGGTTCGTGAAATGATGCGTACAAAAGAGGCGCTATATAAGGAGTTAAACCTAGGTGATGAATCTCTATCCGATGACGATCTGTTTGAATCTATGGTGAAAAATCCAAAGCTATTTGAACGTCCAGTCGTGGTTGCGAATAACCAAGCAAAAATCGGACGCCCACCAGAACAAGTCCTTGAGATTATTTAAGATTTACTAAAAATGAATATTAAAATTCTCGTTTTATACTATAGCCGCCACGGCAACACGTTATCGCTCGCGAGACAAATCGCACGAGGCGTTGAATCGGTTCCCGATTGCGAAGCCGTTCTACGCACAGTGGCCGATCTTAGCGATGATGTGCAACAAGCCAATGACCCGATAGCCTCTCTTGATGAACTTCGTCAATGCGATGGCTTAGCATTGGGCAGCCCAGTTTGGTTCGGAAACATGGCGGGCTCAATGAAACACTTTTGGGACAGCACAACACCACTATGGATCAGCGGTGATCTCATCGATAAACCAGCATGTGTTTTTACGTCCTCATCCTCAATGCATGGTGGGCAAGAAACGACTCAGCAAAGCATGCTATTACCTTTGCTGCATCATGGTATGCTGATTTTGGGGATCCCCTACTCTGAGCCATCTCTACATACGACTCAAAGCGGTGGTACCCCTTATGGTGCTAGTTCTGTCTCCAGTAACTCGTCATTAACGAAAGAAGAGATAGAACTCGCGCAAAACCTTGGAAAACGCCTAGCTAACGTCGCTTGCAAACAAAAGGAGATTGTATAATGTCGGAGATGTCATCCAGAACACGACAATATCGGTATTTAGCTCTATTTAGTAACCTCTTTCTACTTGCTTGGGTCGCATTATGGCAGCTCTTCATTTCCCCGCATCCAGGTCTGTCGAACACAACTCTAGCCATTGCGTGGAGTATTCCGCTGCTACTTCCTCTTCCAGGCATTCTGGCTGGCAAAGCTTACACCCACGCATGGGCAAATTTCATTCTCATGCTGTATTTCCTGCATGCTTTAACCATCTTATATGTTGATGGCGGTGAGCGATGGCTAGCGCTGATCGAATTAGTACTCACCATGCTATGTTTTGCTGGGAATATTCTATTTGCTCGCGCAAGAGGCAAGGAGATGGGCTTAAAGCTAAACCGTCTTTCTGAAGTAGAAAAGCAAGAAAAAGCGAAATTTAACCAGGACTAACTCTCATAAGTTAAAGCCCACTGACTAGTAAAAACTCGCAGATTGACTCAAATATAGAGACATCGATAGAAAAAGAGCCCGCTAACATCGCTAGCGGGCTCTTTTCATGACCATCTCTTATTCATAGCAGAAGAGAGTGGGATAACACTATCTATCTATCCATTCGAATACGATAACAGGCTCACTTGGCTGAACATCTTCGGTTAAGCTAACTTGATCAGCTATAAAGGCTTCGTTGTCATTAGTGGCTACTACTGCTGATTCAACAACCGCGGTTTGAGGAAGCGTTTCTTGCGCAAGGCTAGTGCTTTGATCCGTCGTTTCCTGAGTTAGAACAGGCGCAGTCTCCACCACGTCAGACTCTGACGTAAATGCCGCAACTTGCTTAATGTTAGTCATCTCTTGCTCAAATTCACTTTTCGATGTTAATAGGTGAACACGAAATGTCACTTCATCGCCTTGAATCTTAAGGATATCGATAGAAGCTACTGAGTTTAAAGACTTCAATTGGTTCTCTAGATGAAAGAAACTGACCGCACTCTTAATATTGATGAATTGCGCTAAAACAGATTCAGAAGATTCACTTGCAACATTCACAGCACTTTTTGTCGCGTAGTACTGACTCACCTGATCAATCAACTGAGCACTAATTTCAGATACTGAACCGTTTTCCTGACCAAAGACAGGTGAACGAGGAGAAGAAGAGATCACTTCAGGTTGCTGGTCATACAGAGTCCAGCGCAATGAATTCCCTTGAGCGCGCAGTACTAAGACCGCATCAACAGGATAACGTTGGCTGGCTAAACTGATTGGTGAAACAAAACCGCCCCACAGGTCAGAAACCGCGATACCAGTAATATCATCAAAATCCCCAACAGGAACAGTAATAGGTAGGCCACGAGCATCCGCTTGTTCTCGTATAGACGTAATCAATGCAGAAGGTGAATGCTCCCAGCTAATGATTCGGTCATAATTTTGCTCTTCTACCAACCACACCAAAATATTGGCACGACTCTCTGGCCAATAAGGCAACTGAGCCTGAGTTAATAATGCGCGTAATTGTGGACCATTAAATGACATTTTTAGCGTTTGTTGCTGATCAAGTTCGCCATACCCCATTTGAGTTAAATATTGCGCACTCTGCCTTAGGGCTTTACGAACCACTTCATTTTCAAGTGCCACCGTCGAACCTGTCGCTCTTACAATAACTTGTTGCAAGCCTTGAACACGAGCCACTGTTTCCGCATCCTTCTCTTCATTATTAATAACGATTTCAGAACGATACAGATCCACTTGAGTCAATGCATAAGTTGGCAAGGATAGTAATCCCATAAACAGTAGAGCGAAGTTGCGCATAGTAATCCTAAAAATTAGTACTTAAGCGTTGATGATAAGCAACTATGAATGCAGGAGCAAGACAACAACTTCAGCGCTAGGTGAAAATTTGCACCTTTATTGTCGATTATCTCAACAAACATTAACTTTTTTTGCTATTTGCCAGTTTTTTTTGATCAAAACACTAAAGCAATCGTTTGCAGAGTGATAGAATCCTGCAAATTTTATTTTCAGACTTACAGGGATACCAAATATGAAAAATGCAATTCAAGGTGCACAAATGCTATTTGTCGCCTTCGGCGCATTAGTTCTTGTTCCATTATTAACAGGGTTAGATCCAAGCGTTGCTCTATTTGGCGCAGGCGTTGGTACACTTTTATTTCAATTTATCACCAAACGTACAGTCCCAATTTTCTTAGCTTCTTCTTTTGCGTTTATTGCACCAATCATGTTCGGCATTCAAACTTGGGGAATTGGCGCAACCATGGGTGGCTTAATGGCCGCTGGGGTTGTGTATGTATTGATGGGTGCTTTAATCAAGGTGAAAGGCGTAGAGATCATTCATAAGATTCTTCCACCAGTTGTGGTTGGCCCAGTGATTATGGTGATTGGTTTAGGTCTTGCACCAACAGCGGTAAACATGGCGCTAGGTAAGAGTGGCGATGGCGCAATTCAACTTATCGATGGTAGCGCGGCATTATGGATTTCGAGTGTGTCGCTGTTCACGACTATTGCAATCAGCACTATTGGGAAAGGCTTTCTTCGATTGCTGCCAATTGCTGGCGGTATCTTGGCGGGTTATGTCTTAAGCCTATTCTATGGCGTGGTTGATTTCACTCCTGTTGCACAAGCATCTTGGCTTTCAATGCCAAACTTTACGTTCCCTGAATTCAACATCAACGCGATTTTATTCATGATCCCTGTCGCAATTGCACCAGCAGTTGAACACGTAGGTGATATGCTCGCAATCTCTAACGTAACAGGTAAGAATTACCTTAAAAAGCCAGGTCTGCACAGAACCATTGCTGGCGACGGAATTGCGACAATTGCAGCCTCTATGGTTGGAGCGCCACCGAATACAACTTACAGTGAAGTCACTGGTGCAGTAATGCTGACCAAAGCATTTAACCCTGTCATTATGACTTGGGCGGCGATTACCGCGATTGTTCTTGCACTTGTTGGCAAACTTGGCGCGCTATTACAGACCATTCCTGTGCCTGTTATGGGTGGTATTATGATTCTGCTATTCGGTTCAATTGCAACGGTTGGCCTTAATACTCTAATCAAGAACAATGTGGATCTTCACAAGTCTCGCAACTTAGTCATCGTTGCTGTAACGCTAGTATTTGGTATTGGTGGTATGGCTCTGGGTGTCGGTGACTTTAGCCTACAAGGCGTAAGTTTATGTGGTATTGTCGCAATCCTACTTAACTTAATTTTGCCCCATGAGATGGGTGAAAACCATATTGTCGATAATGCTCAAATGGAAGAAAGTGAGCGTTAGTTTTCGCTGACAATCAAGTAAAAAGTCGAGCACACAAAAAAAGCCATACCTTAATCGGTATGGCTTTTTATTCTCTAATCGATTTTAAATCCTACCAAGGTAGAGATTATTTAGTACCGAAGATCTTATCGCCTGCATCACCTAAACCAGGAACGATGTAACCTTTATCATTCAATTTTTCATCGATTGCAGCAGTGTAAAGCTCTACATCTGGGTGTGCTTTTTTAAGCGCTTCAATGCCTTCAGGAGCCGCGACAAGTACTAGCACTTTAAATACCTTACAGCCTTGTTCTTTCAGTAGATCTAAGGTTGCAATCATAGAACCGCCAGTCGCTAACATTGGATCAACAACTAATGCAATGCGCTCATCAATGTTTGATGCTAGCTTGTTGAAGTACGGTACTGGTTCTAGTGTTTCTTCATCACGATAGATACCAACAACACTAATACGAGCACTTGGCATATGCTCTAACACACCATCCATCATACCAAGACCAGCACGAAGAATAGGAACAACCGTCACTTTTTTACCTTTAATTTGATCCACTTCAACAGGACCATTCCAACCTTCAATTGTCACACGCTCTGTCTCAAAATCTGAGGTTGCTTCGTAAGTCAGTAGGCTACCCACTTCAGTTGCTAGCTCGCGGAAACGCTTAGTACTAATGTCACCTTCGCGCATTAGGCCAATTTTATGCTTAACTAGCGGGTGTTTTACTTCAACAACTTTCATTTCCATCTCCGGTTTTTAGGCAATATTTAAATAAACCTTCAGATTATACATCTTTCCATGCAAAGTTTCAGAGAAAATCCCCAGCAAAACTGTGTCAATTATGAATTTACAAAAGGCTAATAACTTATTCTGTGTTTCATAAAAGAGTGAAAATACTTCGGTCATTTGAGCTCATACCTTGATAAATCAATAGGTGAACAGTTTCAACGGAAATGACAAATAAAAAAACTTGCGCAAACGTTTGCTCTTTGAGTTTAAGCACTGGTAGAATAGCGCCGTTTTCACATCTAACTTAAGACCGAGGACTGTCCCGTGAGCGGTAATAACTCTTCTTTAAGCTACAAAGACGCAGGCGTAGATATCGATGCAGGTAATGCACTAGTTGACCGTATTAAAGGTGCCGTAAAACGCACTCGTCGCCCAGAAGTGATGGGTGGCATTGGTGGCTTTGGTGCCCTTTGTCAACTTCCAACTAAATACAAAGAACCCGTACTAGTTTCTGGTACCGATGGCGTTGGAACTAAACTCCGCCTTGCTTTGGATATGAAAAAACATGACACCATTGGTATTGATCTAGTGGCGATGTGTGTGAACGATCTTATCGTTCAAGGTGGTGAGCCTCTTTTCTTCCTAGATTACTACGCAACTGGAAAACTGGACGTTGATACGGCAGCTGATGTTGTGTCTGGTATCGCGGAAGGTTGTGTCCAAGCTGGCTGTGCTCTAATTGGTGGTGAAACCGCTGAAATGCCAGGCATGTATGAAGGCGAAGACTACGACGTTGCAGGCTTCTGCGTTGGCGTAGTAGAAAAAGAAGACATTATCGATGGCACTAAGGTTGCCGCTGGTGATGCGCTTATCGCTGTCGGCTCTAGCGGCCCTCACTCCAATGGGTACTCTTTAATTCGTAAAGTGCTTGAAGTCTCTGGTGCTGATAAGAATGAAGAGCTAGAAGGTCGCACAATTGGCGAACACCTTCTTGAGCCAACAAAGATTTACATTAAGTCAGCACTAAAAATGATTGCTGAACATGATATTCACGCTATCTCACACATTACTGGCGGCGGGTTTTGGGAAAATATCCCTCGCGTACTACCTGAAGGCACGAAAGCTGTCATCGATGGTAAAAGCTGGAAATGGCCTGCAATTTTTAGCTGGCTACAAGAGAAAGGCAATGTGGACACATTTGAGATGTACCGCACGTTCAACTGTGGCGTAGGTCTTGTGGTTGCTCTACCTAAAGATCAAGCCGATGCCGCTGTGGAACTTCTCAAAGCGGAAGGTGAGAATGCTTGGGTTATCGGTGAGATTGCCATTGCCGCAGAAAATGAAGAACAAGTTGAGATAAACTGATTCATTTCAAATCATAACTTAGTTTAATGAATGAGGGCTCTTGAGTCCTCATTCTGCTATCTAGCCTATAGAAAACCCTATAATTTCTAAGTACATTGTCTATCTGACATTCTAACGTTGAGCCAACAGCATGAAAAATATTGTCGTTTTAATTTCTGGTAGTGGTAGTAATCTACAAGCAATATTAGATGCTTGCGAATCTTCAATCACCGATGCAAAAGTGTGTGCGGTATTTTCCAACAAGCAAGATGCTTATGGTTTACAGCGAGCAAAAAAATCGGGCGTAAGTGCGCATTTCGTTGACCCTCTCAACCATGATTCAAGAAAAGAGTTTGATCATGAGTTAATGTGCCAAATTGACGCTTACCAACCGGATTTGATCATTCTCGCGGGGTATATGCGAATTCTGAGCCGCGAGTTTGTTCAGCACTATGTAGGAAAAATGCTGAATATTCACCCTTCTCTGCTTCCTAAGTACCCAGGCTTACATACTCATCAACGCGCCATTGACGCACAAGATAATGAACACGGAACGAGTGTTCACTTTGTGACAGAAGAGTTAGATGGTGGGCCTGTTGTTTTACAAGCCAAAGTCCCCGTATTTCCTGACGATAGTGCTGAAGATCTTGCCGAGCGAGTATTAACTCAAGAGCACCAAATTTACCCTCTGGTGACTAAATGGTTTATTGAAGGCCGATTAGCCATGATAGATGGAAAAGCGCATTTAGATGGCGAGATACTTGGTGAGCATGGCTACGCAGAAGAGTAACCCATTTAAGAAATAAACCCGTAAACATGTTCTAAGTTCGGTATTGACGCCATCACAGTTGATGACCGAAAAGCCGAACTTAGACAAATGTTTGTGTGACGAACAATAAATTACTCTAACGACTGAGTCGGAGCTTGGCTGGCAACTTTAGCAGGCGCATAAGCCACATCCACTAACGCTTCCGCATTCCCATCGATCAGTTCACCAAAGTGAAATAACGCGAATTCATTCGGCTTCATTCGGTGCCACTGTTCATTATCCGTTAAAGGTTGAGTCGCAATGACGGATACAACATCATTGGGTGTCGTCTCTTCTTGAAAGTTAATTTCAACGTCTTCATCAATCAAGCTCGCTTTACCAAAAGGCGCTCGGCGAGTGATCCAGTAAAGATGATTGGTACAATATGTCATGACGTATTCACCATCACTGAGCAACATATTAAATACACCTTTCTCTTTTAGCTTCTCACAGCACTGAGCAACATAGCGAAACATGCCTTCCATATCTTGTGGAGGCTCAGGGTATCGCTCTTCTAACTGTTTAACTAGCCAGCAAAAAGCCATTTCACTATCGGTTTCGCCCACGGGACGGAAGCGCCCTGAATTGAGCTCTTGGTACTCAGTCAACTGCCCATTATGAGCAAAAGTCCAGTAACGTCCCCATAGCTCACGGGTGAAAGGATGAGTATTCTCTAAATTAACGCCACCACGGTTCGCTTGCCTGATATGACTAATGACAGCTCGACTTTTGATCGGATAATTCTGAACTAATTCAGCAATTTTAGACTCACAGCTCGGGTTAGGATCCTTAAAGGTACGAAAACCTTTACCTTCATAAAAAGTAATCCCCCAGCCATCACGATGAGGTCCAGTGTTTCCACCACGTTGCATCAAACCGGTAAAACTAAAACAGATATCGGTTGGAACATTAGCGCTCATTCCGAGCAATTCACACATGGCTTAACTTACTCCCTAATATATAAACCATCATTGGCGCTCACTTTCGCGCCAATGTTGAATCAATGGTATGTTGCTTATTCCATCTCTTTTTCAATGAGTTGGATAATGATATGAATAATTTTGATATGGATCTCTTGGATACGATCAGCATATCCAAAATGCGGCACGCGAATTTCAATATCAGCACAACCCGCCATTTTGCCTCCATCTTTGCCCGTCAAAGCAATGCTCTTCATACCTTTCGCTTTAGCGGCATCAATCGCATTAAGAATGTTTGCTGAGTTTCCAGAAGTGGAAAGTCCAAACAATACATCACCTTTACTGCCCACAGCTTCTAAGTAACGCGAGAACACAAAGTTATAACCAAAGTCATTACTTACACATGAAAGGTGGCTTGGGTCTGAAATCGCAATACCAGGATAGCCAGGACGATCCTCACGATAACGCCCGGTTAGTTCTTCAGCAAAATGCATCGCATCACAGTGTGAGCCACCGTTACCACAAGATAACACTTTGCCACCCTGTTTAAACGAGTCAGCAATCATTTTAGCTGCCGCTTCAATTTGGGCAATATTATGGTCATCAGATAAAAATGCATTTAATACGTCAGCCGCTTCTGTTAGCTCATTTTTAATTAGATCTTGATACATAGCGTGTCTCTTTATGATTTTGCAACATTATTGTTATGCAGCATTATTGTCGCGTAAAAACGCCTTACAAAAACCAACTGCAAACAAATTAACTCAATTAGGAATGAGAGCCGTTTATTACTTTGAGTTTACCCACAAACATTTCAGAGTGTCGATAGTTAAGCTTCAAGAAACCAAGTTTTATTCCACTCCATCACTCTATTTGTTCAGTTAATCAGCACCAAGATCGCAATTTTAGAACGTTTACTCTACTTAGATCACTTTTTATACAGTTAGATATTTTACATTTTATTAATATTTCATTTACACTTGTAACTGGTTAGACCTCTCCTGTTAGGTCAGGGATTTTAAAACAGACAAACGTGCACACGAGAAACGCGTTTGATAAGGACATATTTATGGATATCTTGCTCTCTATATTAGGATTTACGGTCGTGTTAGGACTGTGCTTCTACCACCGCACATCACTCACTCGGTCACTGTTATTACTTACCGCCACCATGCTTGCACTTACCGCCTTTGGTTATGCGGGGCTTATAGGTTGGTGTACTTATGCTTTATCTGTCGCCGTTTTCTCCGTCCCTAGTATTCGTCAAAGCCTTATCAGTCGAAAAGCTCTGAAAATCTTCAAAACAGTCCTTCCAGCCATGTCACAAACGGAGAAAGAAGCCTTAGATGCAGGTACCGTTTGGTGGGAAGCAGAGCTATTTAAAGGTAAACCTCAGTGGGACAAACTTCACAATATAACGCCACCTACGCTTTCAAAAGAGGAGCAGGCGTTTTTAGATGGTCCTGTTAATGAAGTATGTGCCATGGTCAATGATTACCAAGTCACTCACGAGTCGGCAGACCTCTCCCCAGAAGTTTGGCAATATCTAAAAGACCACAAATTTTTCGCTATGATCATCAAGAAGAAGTATGGCGGATTAGAATTTTCAGCCTATGCGCAGTCCTTAGTTCTACAAAAACTTACCGGGGTTTCTGGTGTTTTATCTTCTACCGTAGGTGTTCCAAACTCTCTTGGCCCTGGTGAATTACTGCAACACTATGGAACTAAAGATCAATGTGATTACTACCTACCTCGACTTGCAGAAGGTAAAGAGATCCCATGTTTTGCATTGACGAGTCCAGAAGCGGGTTCTGATGCTGGTTCTATCCCTGATTTTGGTGTGGTATGTAAAGGGGAATGGGAAGGCGAAGAAGTTCTTGGTATGCGCCTGACGTGGAATAAACGCTACATCACTTTAGCACCTGTAGCGACTGTTCTTGGGCTTGCATTTAAGCTTCGCGACCCAGATGCGTTACTCGGCGATAAAGAAGATCTAGGCATCACTTGTGCACTGATACCGACTCATCTTAAAGGGATTGAGATTGGTACACGACACTTCCCACTTAATGTGCCATTCCACAACGGGCCAACTCGCGCTAATGATATTTTTGTACCTTTGAGCTTCATTATTGGCGGTTCTAAGATGGCAGGCCAAGGCTGGAAAATGCTGGTGGAATGCTTATCTGTCGGTCGAGGCATTACGCTACCGTCAAATGCAACAGGTGGTTTAAAAACAGCAGCACTAGCCACTGGCGCTTACGCGAGAATTCGTCGTCAATTCAAACAGCCTATAGGCAAAATGGAAGGCATCGAAGAGCCACTAGCGCGTATTGCAGGCAACGCCTATGTAATGGATGCGGCAAGTAATTTAACCGTCGCCGGGATCGACCTCGGTGAAAAACCATCGGTAATTTCAGCGATAGTAAAATATCACTGTACTCACCGTGGTCAACGAAGTGTTATTGATGCAATGGATATCGCTGGTGGTAAAGGGATATGTTTAGGCCCATCGAACTTCCTTGCACGTAGCTACCAAGGCGCTCCTATCGCTGTCACTGTAGAAGGTGCCAACATTCTTACCCGTTCGATGATTATTTACGGTCAAGGAGCGATTCGTTGCCATCCATACGTGCTCACTGAAATGAATGCGGCTTACTCAGAGAGTTCTGATGCTGTTGAAAAATTTGATGCTGCTCTTGCAGGTCACACTTGTTTCACAATCAGTAATTTGATCCGTAGCTTCTGGTTCGGTTTGACTGACGGCATCGGCTCACACTCACCAACCTCTGATGCAACTAAGCGATACTACCAACAACTGAATCGTTACAGTGCAAATCTTGCTTTACTTTCAGATGTGTCAATGGTTGTACTTGGGGGTTCGCTCAAGCGTAAAGAGCGTTTATCTGCTCGTTTAGGCGATATTCTAAGTCAGCTATATTTAAGCTCTGCAACGTTAAAGCGCTTTGAAGATGATGGACGTCAGGTCGAAGATTTGCCACTTGTACATTGGGGCCTACAAGACAGCTTAAAACAAACAGAAAAAGCCATTGATGACTTCTTAGCTAACTTCCCGAACCGAGTGATTGGTGGTTGTTTACGCTTTATTCTACTTCCTTATGGACGTGTTCGTTCAGCACCAAATGATAAGTTGGATAGCCAAGTTGCACAGATCCTACAAACACCGTCAGCGTCACGCTCACGTATCGGTCGTGGACAATACTTGGAACCAACGGAGAATAACCCTGTAGGAAGAATTGAACTGGCACTTGAGATTATTTTAGAAGCAGAGCCGGTGTTTACGAAAGTATGTAAAGCGATAAACGAACGTCGACCATTCTTACGCCTTGATCTGATTGCCGACATAGGTTTAGAGCGAGGTTTGATCAACGAACAGGAAGCCTCACTTCTGAGACAGGCTGAAATCCATCGTTTGTACACAATCAATGTTGATGAGTTTGAGCCGGAAGAGCTCGCGGCAAAGCCCCAAATCCCAAGCATGGATAATGTCGCTTAATTGATGCGTAGAATATTGATGCGTGGAATTGGGACAACGCTTTAAATATAAGATGTGAGTAACAAAAAGGGACTTCTATTAAATAGAGGTCCCTTCTTAAATTCCGCGATTTACTTATTTCTTTGGAGCAGCAAGTTGCATCTCTGGTAATGCCGCCTTTTTCGCTCGGATCTTGCCAATCACGAACCACACTAATAGTCCTAAAATGATCACCACGACATTTCCTATCGCAATAACCATCATACTTTTCTGCCTTGCCGCTTCACGGGCTGCAAGCATCTGCTGCTCCATTTCTATCTTTTTCTGCGCGGCAAGCGCCTCTTCTTGAAGACGCCTCGACTCTTCTATATCAACATCTTTTACGACACTATAAGTCTGCTCACTTATTGGAAAAACCAAGCCGCGCTGTGTGGCGGCGTCTGTCGCGAATATGCGCCCATTCCAAGAGTACTTTCCTAGTTCAAGGTGGTTCTCTAGCATCAATGAGACTTTAAACGCCTCTTTCTCCGCTTGGCCTTCAACATAGTTGATAAGATCAGTCGGTGTCAGCTGTTCAATATGAGCCGCGATCGTTCCCGGAGCAATCATCCCTTGCTCTCCTGAGATCACAATATTATGGTCCACACCCTCTTTTCTAGACTGAATAAACGTGGTGGAAATCGGTGAAGGGTACACTAATACCGTACTCTCTTGAGCTCTTAAAAATACACCGTTACCTGACGTGACTCGAACCCGGTATTTACCTGGCTCAACTTCTATCGGTAAGCCTACCGTAAACACACCATCGCCCGCTTTTTCGTCTAACTGTTTACCGTCATCAAGAAATTCACCAACCACAATAGGGATTGGACGAGCCTCTTTCACCAACTCATCTTCATTCTCAACAAACTTAGTAAACGTCACCTTTAGTTTCACGCGATCTAAGAAGTCACGTAGCACCAATGGTTTATCACCTGTTTTGAGCTGAGCGGTAAACTTTAAGAATTCAGTTTTATACAGACGATTTGGAAATCGGTCTGTCCCCAAAGTGAGATGTGACAATAATTTAATATTATTCTTGGGTGACACTTGCCCTACCGCCTGCCACGGGCCCGCCATAGGTTTATCAATAGAGATAATATCCATCGATGATTCTTGATACCAACGGACGCTATCAGGCGATCGCCATGAGTAATATTTTTTACCATCAGGGCGCACTAACACAACAGGTTGAGAATCTTTAGCTCTATAAATGACAAATGTTATCTGCTCAATCGTTGGATCCACTCGAAATCGATTATCGAGTAACGACATTGAGGATTCAGGTGTCGCCCATGCGCTCAAAGTGACCAATAACAAACTGAAAGTAGCAAAAATCCTCAACATATATTCTCCTAAATGCGCCAGAGGCAACTTCCGTTCTCTTCAACGATATCTAAACGGGACTGATGTGCATCTAGTTCATCGGCCGTTGCATGTAAAACCTTTAATGCTTTCCGTCCAGAATCCGCTCGTTTTATGACGTCGACACCACCTTGCTGGCCTGCGTTAAACTGTAACGTCGTTTGACCACCCGTCATCAACAGGTAAACATCAGCCAATATCTCCGCATCGAGCAATGCGCCGTGGAGGGTTCGGTGAGAGTTATCTATGCCGTATCGATCACAAAGAATATCAAGGTTATTACGCTTGCCCGGGAAGATCTTCTTCGCCATGGCTAACGTATCTGTCACTTTGCAGTAGTCAGCCGTCTTACCTATTGCAGGATCAAGTTTTTCAAACTCGTAATCCATAAAGCCCGTATCGAAGGGAGCGTTATGGGCCACCAGCTCAGCACCTTTAATAAACTCAAGGAACTCTTCATGCACATCTTGATAGAAGGGTTTATCGATCAAGAATTCATCGGTTATACCGTGAACTTCAACCGCTTCCGCTTGGATCTCTCGATCAGCTTTCACATACACATGAAAATGACGACCGGTCAATTTACGGTTAATGATCTCCACCGCGCCAATCTCGATAATGCGATGACCAAGGTAATGTGGACCACCTTCGGTATTCATACCTGTGGTTTCCGTATCTAATACGATGATACGTTTCTGTTCAGAATTGTTACTGGTATTCATAATGATATGTATGTCAGACTATGTGAATTATGTGCTTCTGCTAATAGTATCAAATCATGGCTAAACAAGTTGAAATTTTCACAGATGGTTCCTGTTTAGGTAATCCTGGACCCGGTGGATATGGGATCGTATTGCGTTATAAACAGACCGAAAAAACGCTCTCCAAAGGGTATACCTTAACCACCAACAATCGCATGGAAATGCTTGCCGCGGTGGTGGCGTTGCAAACGTTAAAAGAGCCCTGCCAAGTTGTGCTTACTACGGATAGCCAATATGTAAGACAAGGGATCACTCAATGGATCCATAATTGGAAAAAACGCAACTGGATGACATCAGACAAAAAACCTGTAAAAAATTCAGATCTCTGGAAAGCACTTGATACAGAAACAGCAAGGCACCAAGTTGAATGGAAATGGGTAAAAGGCCATGCAGGCCATCGTGAAAACGAAATTTGTGATGATATCGCCAGAGCCGCGGCCGAAGCGCCGACGGAAGAGGATGTCGGCTACCAACCGACCAGTTAAGTCTATGGCTTATCTTTACCCACGCTATAATTTACCCCTAATGGCGATAAACGACGCTTAAGCTTCCAATGAGGTTTAAGCGGTTTGAGTGGGTAGGTTCTTTTTCTGGCGACGATAAAGTACATGCTGCCCATCGGGGATGCCCAATCACCCAAGCTATTCTCAAGCCAAGTCCACATCGTTTGATATCTTTGCATCGGAAACAGCGCATAGGTATCACAATGCACCACTTGATAATTAAGCACACCCAACCAATCTTTGATTCGATTCGGTGTGTACATTCGACCACTCCACGGAAAATTATTCTTCCGCCATGGAAACAAGCTTGCCAGCCCGGTAAAACTAAAAGGGTTATAGCCAGTGATGATCAAATACCCGTCATCCATCATTACCCGATCAACTTCGCGTAATATTCGATGTGGATCGTTGGCGTAATCTAACTGATGCGCGAGCACGACCGTATCAAAGCTTTTTTCCAAAAAAGGAAGGTGATTCGCATCCGCTATCACATTGTGCAGCGGATTTTTCAAATCTAAGTTAACTTGATGTTGAATATTACAGGTGCAACTGGCAAGCTCACAACTCAGCCCGCCAAGTTTTAGCATATGATAGCCAAATAGTTTAGGGCACCACTCATCAAGCCGAGTTTGGATAGATTCACATACCCACTGGCCGTTTTTTATTTCCGACCATGAATAGGGCTTTTCAAGCTTTTTCGGGCTACGTGCTGGCTTCATTAATAACCTGTCTCACATTTAGAGGCTGGAGAATCGACAATGTTACATATCAAAAGCATACCCGCATTTAATGACAATTACATCTGGCTAATTCAAAATAGCGATCGACGTTGCGCTGTTGTCGATCCTGGTGACTCAAAACCGGTTTTAGCCTACATAAAAGAGCACGATCTCACTCTCGATGCCATTATTATCACTCACCATCACAATGATCATATTGGAGGAGTGCCTGAGCTCGTTAGACAGTACCCAACCATTGATGTTGTTGGGCCTAAACATGAACCCATTCCTACCCTTACCCACCCAATGGAAGATGGCGATCAGTTGGAGCTATTTGGCGAAGTATTCTTAGTGCTTGGCCTACCAGGGCATACTAAAGGTCACATTGGCTATGTGGGTGATGGAAAACTCTTCTGTGGGGATGTTCTGTTCTCGGCAGGTTGTGGTCGTATATTTGAAGGCACACCACAACAGATGTTTGATTCACTCAATAAAATTCTCTCACTTCCGCAAGAGACTGAAATTTACTGTGCGCATGAATATACCGCCAGTAACCTCGCATTTGCATTAGCGGTAGAACCAGACAACGATCTACTTCATCAATATAGAGAGCAGGTCAACCGCTTAAGAGCACAAAACCTCTCCACCATTCCTACGACGTTACGCCAAGAAAAGTGGATCAATCCATTCTTGCGCTACACACAGCCAAGCATTATGAAATCAGTATCAAGCAGAACTCAACAAACCGATCCTCTGTCAATTTTTACTGCATTACGTGAGTGGAAAAACGAATTTTAACGATTTGATACTTGTCACTGGTATGAAGTGGCAAGTATTATCAGCAGCCGTAAATTAAAAAGGCTGTATCAATGCGAGCTAAGTACAGCTGGGTTTTGGCATTACTACTATCGGGTTGCCAATTAACTCAGTCGAATAACAATACATCTCAAGATGAATCAAATGTCGTTGATGAGGCAACTCAAACACAACAAAGTGCATCTGCCATGGATACTGATAGCTCAGCGACGCAACAGCCAACGCTAACTACAGAATTAACCTCCACTCCTGTAAAAGCGACACCACAAAGCCAAGACGATGTTTGGCAACGTATCGCGATGCAGCTTGAGCTTGATGTTCCAAATCATAAAAGTGTCGACTACTACCGAACTTGGTACTTAAAACACCCAAATCATTTGAAAACCGTTTCTCAACGTGCGACTCCTTTTCTATATCTCATCACTGAAAAAATCGAAGCAAGAGGACTCCCCCTTGAGTTAGCCCTGCTTCCTGTTGTTGAGAGTTCATTTGATGCTTTTGCCTATTCTCACGGCAGTGCTGCCGGATTGTGGCAATTTGTTCCCGGCACTGGGAAGATGTACGGCTTAAAACAGAACTTTTGGTATGATGGCCGCCGCGATGTCGATGCCGCTACCGATGCCGCTCTTGATTATCTAACCTATTTAAATAACCGCTTTGATGGTAATTGGAACCATGCGATTGCCGCTTATAACAGTGGCGGGGGTCGAGTATCAAGTGCCATTCGAAAAAATAGAAAAGCGGGAAAACCGATTGATTTCTTCTCTTTAGATCTTCCTAAAGAGACCAGTGGATATGTACCTAAATTGCTTGCGCTGGCAGATGTTATCGCAAACAAAGATAAATACGGTTTGAAACTTCCTGCAATATCTAACACGCCAGTGCTACAGCTCGTAGATCCAAATGAACAGCTTGACCTGGCCATTGCCGCTAAATACGCAGGCATGAGTGTAAAAGAGTTACAAAGCTATAACCCAGCCTATAACCAGTGGGCAACTGCGCCAGATGGACCATATCAGTTTTTGCTACCCATAGAGAATGTTGCCAATTTCAATCAACACGTTGCTGCGAATCGCGGTAAGGGAATGAAATTAGTTAGGTATAAAATCAAATCAGGCGATAGCCTCAGTGTTCTAGCAAAAAAATACAATACCACCACCAAGGTTATTCGTTCAGCCAACGGCATGAGCAACAATAGCATTCGTGTTGGTAAGTTTCTGATGATCCCTACCTCAACCAAAGACGATAAAGCCTATGCGCTTAGTGCTTCTAACCGCTTAGCGAAAACTCAGGCAACGTCTCGCGGTAAGTACAAGCTTACCCACAAAGTTAAATCGGGTGACAGTTTATGGACAATTGCACGTGCAAATAAAGTGTCACACCAATCGCTAGCAAAGTGGAATGGCATGGGCCCTAGAGATACGCTTCGTATTGGCCAAGAGCTTGTCATCTGGAAAAACGGCAGCGAGGGTGCCATTATTCGCACCGTTTTTTATAGCGTGCGTTCTGGCGATACGTTGAGTGGCATCGCGAGTAAATTCAAAGTAAAAAGTAACGATATTGCGAAATGGAATGGACTGGTTGGCAAAAAATATCTACAACCAGGCCAAAAACTCAAATTATATGTTGATGTAACCAAGGTAAGTGTATGACCCCTTCAAGTAACCCTTTAATTATGTTGGTCGATATTTTTCGATCGCCAACGTCTTGCTTCCTCGCTTTGTATCAACGAGGCGCTTGGGGCTGGCAACCTTATATTATCCTGATTCTGAGCCCGTTTTTATTTTGGGGCGCTTACTTTGCGAACGTCAATTTTGAATGGCTAAGTGCGGCACTTTCAACTCAACTGGCGATTGTTAACCCTGAACAGTTAAAACTATTAGACAGTAATACACTACTCGCAAGTGAGATCATCAGTGATGTCGCAGGACGTACGATGTCTATTCTCATGCTCGCTTTCTGGTTTAATTTAGCCACTAAGCCTAGCCAGCATAAGCACAGCTTTTGGCGTTGGTTTGCAGCAGCATCTGTGATCATGTTCCCGGCGGTCATTGGTGATTTTGCGAGCTACGTGAGTTTGCTACTGAAGCATGGGCAAGTCATGATCTATGCAGCGGATTTAAATAGCCTGAATGGATTGCTTAAACTGCCATTGACACATGAATGGTCACAATTTGCGAGCTCACTGCCACTGCTTATGCCTTGGTATATTGTCCTTGGTTACGCCGCTGTATTGACTTGGACTGAATTTGAGCGTGGGCAAGCTCTCGTTATTTCAGCCCTTCCTTGGGTTGGTTACTACGTGATCTGGGCATTCTACATTCTCGTCATGTCTCTGCTTGGTTAGTCTGTTTCCACTAACTTAAAGCTAACCTGCAAGGGGTTATGATCCGAAGCGTCCGTCATGGGCGCTTTTGCGTTTTTTAGCTCTAACCCTCGATAAAAGATATGATCCAAAGTGAGCCCCGTTACAAACTGAGTTCGATTATCCGGATTAAAATGCACTTCCTGTACCCCGAGCTCTCTCAATGAATTCTTCATGGCTTGAACGCGAGCATCACTCCAACTATTGAAATCTCCAGCGACAATCAATGGTCCTTTATGATCTCGAATGGATTTTTCGAGTTTGTTCAACTGCTGCTGGTACTCTTGTGTTCCAAAAGTAAAATTCACTGCATGTACGTTAATCACACCTAAAGTACTACCATCAGAGAGTTGATAATAAGCTCTCAATGCCGATTTAGGTAATCGCAACCAAGGCTCAAGGTCCGTATAAGCACACGCCTGAATTGGTAGGTTTGTCGCTAGGTTTAATACTCCAGCACCCACATTAAAAACTTCAAATGCATTGACTTGATTACTTCCCCAAGACTGTTCCGCAATCCAACCTTTTAACTCATCTGTCATGCTCGCTTCTTGCAACAACATCAGTTGGCGATACTCACTTAGCGATTCCAACTCTTCGCGCCAATTGGAACGCTGCTGCTTATAGATATTCCAAACTAACACATTTAGCTCGCCATTTTGGTCAATGGCTTCTGGCGATGGGTTATCAAAACACTGTAATGACTTTTGATTTGAACCAGCAGCAGAGGAGATCACTTCAGGTGTCGGCGGTACGGAAAAAAGCAAAGAAAACCCAAGCAAAACCAAAGCTACGATAGACAAAACACTTACCAGTACTTTTTTCATTACCTATCCTATTAAAAATAATATCGACTCAACACGGTTCGCTTCGAGGTCTCATCAAATAAGGCTGAGAGCGTACTTCTACCACTTTAAAACAGAGACGCTAACACCGTTATACGGGAAATTTGTGCAATCAAAAAAGGAGCCTTACGGCTCCTTTGATATTCTTATACGGCTTCTTCGTCTTCTTCACCAGTTCGAATTCGAACCACGCGTTCAACTTCAGTGATGAATATTTTACCATCACCTATTTTACCCGTTTGTGCCGTTTCAATAATGGTATCAACACATTGATCAGCGACATCGTCAATGACCACAATTTCCAGTTTTACCTTAGGTAAAAAATCAACCATGTATTCAGCACCACGATAAAGTTCTGTATGCCCTTTCTGACGGCCAAAACCCTTCACTTCAGATACTGTCATTCCCGTGATCCCTACATCCGCTAGAGCTTCACGTACATCGTCCAATTTAAACGGCTTAATGATGGCTTCAATCTTTTTCATGTTCATCCCTTAACTTTATTAATTTCGCTATTATCGGATAGCTATACAAAACATTCAATCTAAAAAAAGCCAGAGCTAACAAGCTCTGGCTTAGATTCTTATTCATGAAAACCTTGGTAATTGAATTACTTAAGACTTGCGTAGTACGCCGCTAAGTTAGCAATATCAGCATCATTCAGCATTGCTGCTTGAGCCTGCATGACAACCGCAAGGCCACCATTACGCTGTTTTGCTTTATATGCATTTAGTGACGATACAATATACTGCTCATTCTGACCTTTAAGATTCGGGTAACCAGGGATCATAGCAACGCCATCTGGGCCGTGACAAGCTGCGCAAATAGCGGCTTTTGTCTTACCTGCGGCGATATCACCAGCCATAACATTGCTACTTAAAAGGCCAAGACCTAACATCAATCCAATCACGACTTTTTTCATTGCTTTACCTATCTTTGTTATTATTTATATGAATATATATACAATTGTGGCATGAAATTAACCTACTTGTCCCAGACGAGTTCACAATCTTGACCAGAAAAGTGTTTATCCACAAATAGGCCGAGTACGGCGACAACCTGATCATCCAACATCAAAATAGGGATCCGCCTACGCTGCCAACTCGGCACACCATATTCTTGAAACAATTTTTTCAATTTCCGGCTATGCCCTCTTCCCTCAGGGTGAGCAACCAATCCTTCCGGAGCGAAGTGCACATAACAGCTAGATTCCTGCCCTTTTGGTAGGGTTAATTGCATTGTAATGCCTGCCGTTTTCTCAAACGATAAATTCGGTGGCTCAGTTAAACTTTCACGAGCCTTCAACTGAGTCGAACTGGATGCAATTAAGGATACTTCTCCTAACCCATCTGGCAAAAACAACGACTTATCGAGTTCAAGAGCATGCTGCCAATCACTCACATCTTGAACATGCTCAACAAAGAAAAGCTTATTCTGATAACGACGAACCTGCCCGTGAGGTAAGTTTAGTATAGGGTTAGCATCTTGCTGGGCATTGGCGACTTGTTTCCAAATCAGTTCAAGGTGGTGACGACTAGGCATCACCTGCTGCATATTTTCAAACCACATGCGAATCAATCGGGAACGAACACGATCACTCTGTTTACCAAGCTGCTTGATATCTAAACCCATGAACTCATCGACAAGACTTGAGTATCGATCTGCCAGTAATTCATCCAATAATGACTCTTGTTCCGCACACAGTTGAGCACTACGATGAACCGTCGCCCTTAATTCAGGCCAACGCTGGAGTAAACTCGGAGCAATTTGATGGCGAATGAAATTGCGATCATAACGAGTGTCTTGATTGCTTTCATCTTCTACCCAATCAAGCTCCTTGGTTCGAATGTACGATTCAATCACCGAACGTGGAACTTGTAACAGAGGGCGTAATAATTGTCCTTGGCTAAATGGCATCGACTCAGCCATACAGGACAGTCCTCTCGGCCCACTTCCTCGCTTTAAAGCTAGCAGAAAGGTTTCAAGTTGATCATCGGCATGCTGACCGGTGAGCAGAAGGTCATGCTTTGACATATGCGTACTCAGTACCGCATAACGAGCATCCCTCGCTTGCTTCTCAATACTGTCGCCATCATTCAGATCAAGCTGCACTTTTTCGACCACAACTGGAATATTGTTATCACCACACCACGTTACACACTTTTTTGCCCACTCATCAGCATGTTCACTCAAACCATGATGAACATGGACTGCCAAGCACTCAACATCTCGATTGTCTCGTTGAAATTGAGCCAATAAATCCAGCATAACCCTAGAGTCCATTCCGCCGCTTAACCCTAGAATAATTTTGGATTCCGGTTGACGATATTGATTAATTGATTGAGTAAAAGTGTCGAACATAGATGAACGCATAGAGAGCCTAAATAGAGAGCCAAGAGTATGGATAATCCGTGCTATTGAACAGAATCTGGATGACTAACAACAATCCGTATCAAATAGACGAAAGTATCCTAGCCTGCGACAAGTGGATAATCAATATAAGATAGATGGTGAAACTGCATCCACAAAAAAAGGCTAGATAACCATCTAGCCTTTCCAATATCAATATGTCTTACGAGCGATTAACAGTAACCGTAGCTCATTAATCGTTGGTAGCGACGTTCAAGCAGCGTATCTTGATCAAATTGCTCTAATTCAGCCAGTTGTTTAACCAATGTTGCTTTCATATTCGCAGCCATTTGGATTGGGTCACGATGTGCGCCACCTAGTGGTTCATCGATAATATCATCAATCAACTCAAGCTCTTTAAGGCGAGGAGCAACAAGCCCCATCGCTTCAGCAGCTTGTGGCGCTTTATCTGAATCGCGCCATAGAATTGAAGCACAACCTTCAGGAGAGATCACGGAATACGTCGAGTATTGCAGCATGTTAACGTAATCGCCGACACCGATCGCCAATGCACCACCAGAACCACCTTCGCCAACAACGTTACAAATAACAGGCACAGTTAAACCTGCCATTACTTTTAAGTTTTTAGCAATAGCTTCTGATTGACCACGCTCTTCAGCACCAACGCCTGGATAGGCTCCAGCGGTATCAATGAAAGTGATAATTGGCATGTTAAAACGCTCAGCCATTTCCATTAAGCGTAATGCTTTACGGTAGCCTTCAGGTTTTGGCATACCAAAGTTGCGAATCACTTTTTCTTTTGTTTCACGACCTTTTTGATGACCAATAACCATCACTGGACGACCATCTAAACGAGCCATACCGCCAACAATTGCTTTATCATCAGCAAACGCACGATCACCAGCCAGTTCTTCAAACTCGGTGAAGGCATGCTCTAGGTAATCTTTGGTATACGGACGTTGCGGGTGGCGTGCAAGTTGCGCCACTTGCCACGCACCAAGATCACTAAAGATTTTCTTTTTAAGCTCTAAGCTTTTTTTCTCTAGTTGTTCAATTTCTTTGTCTAGATCGACCGCTGCGTCGCCACCATGGCGAGATACATCACGTAAAGCTTCAATTTTTGCTTCTAGTTCAGCGATAGGCTTTTCAAATTCTAGAAAGTTTAGGCTCATCTATGAATCCTTTTTTACTCAGCTCTCCGAAAGTTGGAGCTAAATTTTAGTTAAATTCGAGTTCCACTTGGCCATTTCCAAGTAGCAGTTTTAATTCATCTAGTAATGTATCAGAAGGAGTCACTCTCCACTCTGTACCAAGAGACAACCGCGCTCTTGCGTCGGAACGTTGGTAGTATACATTGACGGGAACAGTTCCCGCTCGGTGAGGCTCTAAGATTTGACTAAAGCGCTCAAAAAATTTCTCATCGACTTGTGATTGTTCAATAGAAATAGACAAACCACGAGCGTATTTTTCTCGTGCTTCTCCAAGATCCATAACTTCGCGCGCGGACATTTTAAGCCCACCATTGAAGTCATCAAAGCTGACCTGTCCAGAAATGACTAATATTTTGTCTTTTTCTAGCAATTCAGCATACCTTTCTAAGGCATCTGAGAATAACATCACTTCCATTCGACCTGATCGGTCATCAATGGTCATCAATCCTATTCGCGTACCTCGTTTGGTCGTCATCACTCGTGCGGCGATCACCAAACCCGCAATGGTCACCGATTGATCCCGTCTTGTCGGGGTCGCATCAGTTAGTCGACAACTAGTGTACTTAGCAAGTTCCTTTATATATGCATTAATTGGGTGCCCGGTCAAATAAAGCCCTAAAGTTTCGCGCTCACCTTCCAGCCATACTTTTTCAGGCCATTTCGGAACTTGAGTATATTTTTGCTCAACTTCTTCAGGGGCATCCGTTAATACGCCGAACATATCCGCCTGACCAAACGCTTCTGCTTGATGGTGTTGGCTCGCCGCTTTTACTGCATCATTTAATGACGCCATCATAGCAGCTCGGTGTGGCCCAAGGCGATCGAGAGCGCCAGAATAAATCAGCTTCTCGATCACTCGTTTATTGACTTTTTTCAAATCAATTCGCGCACAAAAATCAAAGAGATCTTTAAAGTGACCGCCCTTTTCTCGTGCCGCGATAATCACTTCAATAGGGCCTTCACCCACCCCTTTTATCGCGCCAATACCATAAACGATGGCACCATTTTCATCGACATTAAACCGATAAAGACCGGAGTTGATATCCGGTGGTAGTAACGTCAATTTCATACGCAGACATTCATCGACTAAGCCAATGACTTTTTCTGTGTTATCCATATCTGCTGTCATCACCGCCGCCATAAATTCAGCAGGGTAATGAGTTTTCAGCCATAAAGTTTGGTACGAAACCAGCGCGTATGCGGCTGAGTGAGATTTGTTGAAGCCATAACCTGCGAACTTTTCAACCAAGTCGAAGATTTTCATCGACAGCTCGCCGTCGACACCGTTGGCTATCGCACCTTCTTCAAAAGTACCACGTTGTTTCGCCATCTCTTCTGGTTTTTTCTTACCCATCGCACGACGCAGCATATCTGCTCCGCCTAAGGTATAACCAGCAAGAATCTGGGCGATTTGCATAACTTGTTCTTGATACAAGATAATGCCATAAGTAGGCTCAAGCGTCTCTTTCAGTGAGTCGTGTTGCCATTTTTCATCAGGATAAGATACCGCTTCACGACCATGTTTACGGTCGATAAAGTTATCTACCATGCCCGATTGCAACGGCCCCGGACGGAATAGTGCAACCAATGCGATAATATCTTCAAAACAGTCAGGTTGCAGACGCTTGATCAGATCTTTCATTCCGCGAGATTCTAATTGGAATACCGCCGTGGTTTCTGAGTTTTGCAGCAACCTGAATGAAGCAGGATCATCCAACGGAATAGAATCGATACGAACCGGGGCTTTACCCTCTTTTTCTAAGCGAGGGTTCACTAACCCCAACGCCCAATCGATGATGGTTAATGTTCTTAAACCTAAGAAGTCGAACTTAACCAGACCGGCGGTTTCAACGTCATTTTTATCAAACTGTGTAACAGGGAAGTTACCGTCGGCATCACAATAAATAGGAGCAAAATCGGTAATCGTCGTTGGCGAGATTACAACCCCACCCGCGTGTTTACCCGCATTTCGGGTACAACCTTCTAGAATTCGGCACTTATCAATAAGTTCTCGAACTTCTTCATCGGCATCATACAATTCAGGCAGCGAAGGTTCCGCTTTGAACGCTTTTTCTAGCGTCATTCCCGGATCTGGCGGGATCATTTTTGAGATACGATCGACAAAGCCAAACGGGTGACCGAGAACACGTCCAACATCACGAATAACCGCTTTTGCTGCCATGGTTCCAAAGGTGATAATCTGAGATACCGCATCTCGACCATACATTTCCGCTACGTGATCAATCACTTGGTCACGTTTATCCATACAAAAGTCGATATCGAAATCGGGCATGGAGACACGTTCAGGGTTCAGGAAACGTTCAAATAGAAGATCGTACTCCAAGGGGTCTAAGTCAGTAATATCAAGAGCATAAGCGACAAGTGAACCTGCACCAGAACCACGACCAGGGCCTACTGGAACATCATTATCTTTCGACCACTGGATGAACTCCATTACGATCAAGAAGTAACCTGGGAACCCCATGTCATTGACAACTTCAAGTTCGATCTTCAAACGCTCATCGTACTCTGGTCTTCTCTCTTCACGAACTTTTTCGTCCGGGAACAAGAATGCCAATCGTCTTTCTAACCCTTCTTCTGACTTCTTAATCAGATAGTCTTCAATTTTAAGACCTTCGGTTGGGAAGTTAGGTAAGAAGTACTCCCCAAGACGCACTGTTACATTACAGCGTTTAGCAATTTCCACCGAGTTGGCTAGTGCTTCAGGAATGTCCGAGAACAACTCGCACATCTCTTCTTCAGTACGTAAGTATTGCTGTGCGCTGTAGTTCTTAGGGCGACGAGGATCGACCATTGTAAAGCCATCATGGATCGCCACGCGAATTTCATGGGCGTCAAACAGGTCTTCAGTCAGGAAGACAACTTCATTGGTTGCTACGACAGGCAAATCGGTTTGCTCTGAGAGCTCTAAAGCGAAATGCAGATAGGCTTCTTCATCTGGTCTGCCTGTTCGAATCAGCTCCAAATAAAAGCGGTCTGGAAAGTGCGTTTTGTAGAATTCGACACACTGTCCGACAATTTCGGCATTCCCCTTCAACAATGCTTTTCCAATCTCACCACTTTTCGCGCCAGATAGGATAATCAGACCTTGCTTGTGATTAACGAGCCACTCTTTATCAATCACGGGGATATGCTGAACATGCCCACGTTGATAAGCTTCTGAAATCAATAGTGTTAAGTTGTTATATCCAACATTATCGGAAGCAAGAATAGTCAACTTTGTCAGCTCATCACCAAACTCCGGCGACTGCATCATGAAATCAGCACCAATGATCGGCTTGATACCACAATTGTGTGCTGTCCCATAAAATTTCACCAAACCACATAGGTTAGTAAAATCGGTTAATGCAAGCGCTGGCATGCCCATTTCCGCGACCTTTTTGACCAACGGCGGCACTTTCGACAGGCCGTCGATCATCGAGAAATCACTGTGAACACGTAAATGTATAAACTTAGGGTCTGACATAAATAATTTGAGTTCTAAATAATCTAATCAATTGTTAATTCAGTGGATATGGAACCTGAATTAACCAGAATATGGCCGTAAATAAGCACTGAATTGACTTATTTACGTAGAGAAGCATTGTATAGCAGCTTTTATTCGATACCCAGAGCTCTTTTAACTGGTTTGAAACTCTTACGGTGCTGGTCGATGACACCATGTTGTTCGATAGCAGCAAAATGGGCTTTGGTTGGATACCCTTTGTGCTGCGCAAAACCAAATTCAGGATGAAGTTTATCCAGATCTTCCATCTCTTGATCACGAACCACTTTAGCGATGATAGAGGCCGCACTGATCTCTTGAACTCGAAGGTCGCCTTTCACTACAGCAATGGCGTCCATTGATAACGTCGGCACTCGGTTTCCATCAATGAGAGCAAGCTCTGGCTGAATAGCTAACCCTTCTATTGCACGCTGCATCGCAACCATCGTCGCTTGCAGAATATTAAATTGATCGATCTCTTCTGGAGAGCAGCGCCCCACCGCCCATGCTAGGGCTTTTTCTTTAATCTCAGGGTAAAGTGCGAGGCGTTTTTTTTCTGATAGTTTCTTTGAGTCCGTTAGCCCTTCAATTGGATTATTCGGATCGAGAATCACAGCCGCTGTCACCACATCGCCAACCAGTGGACCGCGGCCTACTTCATCAATACCCGCAACAAGGGAATACCCCGTAGGATATTCAAATTCAGGCAGTTCTTGTTTCTCTTTTACGGTTTTTTTCATCGATTTTTTATCTGTCATATTAATCTGTTTGTAAACCAATCAAATTGAGCACTGCATTTGCGGCTTGTGTATCCGCATCCTTACGTATCCACTGATGCATTTCAGTAAATGATTGAATCAATTCAACGTTATCATTAGCCAGTACTTCTTCCATTGCGGGATAAAGGAAATCAGGATGGCACTCTTCTTGAATGAACTCTTTAACCAACTCTTTACCCGCAAGCACATTTGGCAATGATACAAATTCAGTAATCGATAGCTTTTGTGCAATCCAGCCAGTGAGTTTATTGACTTGATAACCAACAACCATTGGTCGCTTCACCAACATACATTCAAGCGCAACGGTACCAGATGCAAGTAAAACCGCATCTGAAGCAGTCATAACATTTCTTGCGGTATCTTCAATGATAACGAAATCCAGCTCAGGTGCCGCCTCTTTCCATATTGATTCAAATTGCTCTCGGCGTTTTTTGTTCACAGCAGCAACAACAAACCCCATCTCAGGGTGCTTAGCATGAATACGCTGGCAAGTCTCGATGAAAGGTTTAGCAATCAATGCTACCTCTCCTCCACGACTCCCTGGTAGCACTGCAAGCCATTGACGATCTTGATCTAAATTCAGCAGTTCACGAGCCGCGCGTTGATCACTTACTAATGGGATCGCATCAGCAAGAGTGTGGCCGATAAACTCACAAGCTACATTATATTTATCATAGAAAGCTTTCTCGAAAGGCAGAAATGCCAACACTAAATCCGTCGCGGCATCAATTTTAAATATGCGCTTTGGTCGCCATGCCCACACAGAAGGGCTGACATAATGCACGGTTTTTATTCCTGCATCTTTGAGCGTTTTTTCTAATCGAAGATTAAAATCAGGTGCATCAATACCGATAAAAACATCTGGTGGATTTTGCGTAAAATACTCAACTAGCTGATGCTTTACTTTCAATAACCTTGGTAATCGACCTAGGACTTCAACAAGTCCCATGACTGCCAATTCTTCCATATCAAACAGAGATTCGCAGCCTGAAGCGATCATCTTAGGGCCACCAATGCCCACGAATTCAGCATCCGGATATTGCTGTTTAATCGATTGAATAAAACCTTCACCTAAAGTATCACCAGAAAGTTCTCCAGCGACGATTCCAATGCGTAGTGGTTTTTTTGCGTTTAACATGTCACTTATCCCAATAACGGTGGCATAAATCATACCAATCTAAAAACACAAAAAGACCGCTGAAAACAGCGATCTTTATTGACAGCAATAGCAACTGAATACTCAATCACAGTACTTGGTAAATAATGGTACAGAGGAAAGAAAAGAATAATACTTAGCGAATAATGCCACGCGTCGATTTCTCAAAGATATCAAGGAATCCTTGTAGTACAGGGAACTCTGCAAGTTCGCTGTTAATCTCGACTTTTGCTTCTTCTAAAGTATTGCCATTGCGGTAAAGCGCTTTATAAGCACGGCGAATAGCATGGATCTCTTTCTTTTCAAATCCGCGACGCTTTAACCCTTCGATATTGATACCAAATGGTTTTGCATGGTTACCTTGAGCCATTACATATGGCGGCACATCTTGAACCACAACCGACGCACCACCAATAAAGCTATGAGCGCCAACGGTACAGAATTGGTGTACTGGAGATAAGGCAGAAACTATCGCGTAATCATCCACAGTTACATGTCCCGCAAGAGTTGCATTGTTACCCATGATGATGTTATCGCCGACAACACAGTCATGCGCGATATGGACATTGACACAAAATAAGTTATCACTACCAACGGTAGTCACACCTTTATCTTGAACAGTACCACGATGCATCTGTACACTTTCACGAATGATATTTCTATCGCCTACAACTAGACGTGTATCTTCGCCTTGATACTTTTTATCTTGACACTCTTCACCAACAACCGCGAATGGGAAAATACGGTTATCTTTACCAATAACTGTAGGTCCCTTGATCACTACGTGAGACATAACTTCTGTCCCATCGCCAATTTCTACGTTGCCTGTAATATAGGTGAAAGGCCCTACCGTAACATTAGCGCCGATTTTGGCACCCTCTTCAACGACAGCAGAAGGGTGGATTTGAGCGGTTTCATGAATCATATTAAAACTCTCTACGTGCACACTTAAGTTCAGCGGAACAAACAACGTCGCCATCTACACGAGCGACACCATTAAATTGAGCAATACCACGACGTTCTTTAATGAATTCTACTTCAATGATCATTTGATCACCTGGGACAACCGGTTTACGGAACTTCGCTTTATCTACACTTGCAAAGTAATAAAGCTCATTCTCAGATGGCGCACCAAACGATTTGAAAGCAAGTAAACCTGTCGCTTGAGCCATAGCTTCAAGAATCAAAACACCAGGAAAAACCGGAAGCTGAGGAAAATGACCAGTAAACTGTGGTTCGTTAACGGAAACATTTTTAATTGCCGTTAGGTGCTTCGCTTCTTCAAAGTCAACAACACGATCGATCAACAAAAATGGGTAGCGATGAGGCAAAAGCTCCTGAATTTCAGTGATATTCATCGTTTTCTTTTCAGTAGTCAAAGTCATATTCCTATTCTAATACTTAATTAATTATTTGCGATTATAGACGAAAAAGACCCGCACATCGCGAGCCTTCTTCAATAAATATGGTATTACGATTCCACATTTCTATCGATTAACTTCTCGACAGCTTTTAATCGCTTATTCATATCGTCAATTCGATGTACGCGAGTCGCTGTTTTACGCCACTCTTTATTGGTTTGCAATGGGATACCAGAAGAGTACATGCCTTTCTCTTTGATTGAGCGCATGACCATACCCATACCGGTGATCGTTACTCCATCGACGATTTCAATGTGACCATTAATCACACAACCACCACCAATAATACAGTATTTACCGATATTAGTGCTGCCAGCGATAATAGTACCACCTGCAATCGCAGAACCATATCCGATGTGAACATTATGAGCAATTTGGAGTTGGTTATCCAAAATCACGTTATCGTCCACAATGGTATCATCTAATGCACCGCGATCGATCGTCGTACAAGAGCCGATTTCAACACGGTTACCAATACGAACAGAGCCGACTTGGGGAATTTTTATCCACTCGCCTTTCTCATTCGCATAACCAAAACCATCAGAGCCAATCACTGTGTTTGCTTGAACTAAACAATCGTTTCCAAGCTCAACATCATGATAGATACTTACATTCGACCATAACTGAGTGTTAGCACCGATTTTGGCTTTTTGACCAATAAAGCAACCTGCACCGATAACAGCACCATCGCCGAGTTCAGCTCCAGATTCAATCACTGCATTTGCACCAATAGAGACGTTTTCACCAATAATGGCATCGCTAGCAACAACGGCAGAAGGTGCAATACCTTCAGCCGCTGCAGGTGTTAAATCTAAAGCTTGAGCGACTTTAGCAAAAGCAACATAGGGGTCATCCACAACAATAACATTTGTCTGACAAAGTTCTCTTTCCGCCGCCTTAACCATAATGGCAGATGCACAGCAATCAGCTAAATGCTTGCTGTATTTTGCATTCGAAAGAAAAGTGATTTCTCCTTGTTTTGCTTTATCCATAGGAGCAACCGATGAGATGATTTGATCACCTTCACCGTAGAGCTCTCCCCCGGTAATTACGGCCAATTCGGCTAAAGTGAGTTGTGGCATAACGTTCTTATTTTAATTGCTTAATAACCAGTTCTGACACATTAAATTCAGGCTTACCATATTGCATAGCTTGAATATCAACGATCAGATCGTAACCTTCTTTTTCAGCAACCGCTTTTACTGCTGCTTGAATTTGCTTAAATAGTTTTTGCTTCTCTTGAGCTTCGCGACGTTGAGTCGCCTTCTCTAAAGCTTGTCCTTTGATTTTGTAATTGCTCTGAAGTTGACCAATTTCAATACGTAGTTTTTCAACTTCGTCTGGACCTAGTAGCTCACCATCACGCTTAAGTTTTTCAATTTTTGTTGCTGCTTCAGCTTGAATCGCTTGTAGTTCAGCCGCTTTATCTTTGAACTCTTCTTGCAATTTTTGCAGTACGATTTCACGTTGAGGTAGCTCTTGGAATACTTGAGCAGTATTAACATAACCAACTTTCTGAGCAGCTTCCGCAGCTTGAGCAAATAAAGAAGAGCTTAATACGATAAGGCCAAGACCCGCTGCTTTCATCATGTTTTTCAAAATATATTCCTTAAAATTTAGAATGTTCTACCAATAGTGAAAGTGAAGAACTCTTCATCATCACCTTCAAAAGATTTAGCCGGCTTCGCGACTGAGAATACTAATGGCCCCATAGGAGACATCCACTGCAACGCAGCGCCATACGACGAACGATAATTTGTTGGGTCTGAATAGTCGTAGTAGTAAGCGCCACCAGGCATGTCAGCACTCGCTTTACGGTAATCAAATTCGGTATCCCATACACTTGCCATATCGAAGAATACGCTAGTACGGATTTGATTTCGTACTTCATCCGATGCAAATGGTGTTGGTACGATCAGCTCAATACTTGCCAATGCCACCGCGTTACCACCGACAGAGTCATCTGTCGCTTTATAATTAGGGTTATTACCTACACCTTCATTATAAACAGCTTTAGGCCCGGCGGAGTTCGAACCAAAACCACGTAAAGTGGTAAAGCCGCCCGCGTAGTAGTTCTCATAGAATGGGAATAAGTTATCATTACCATTCGTTTGACCATAACCATTACCGTAACCTAAACGACCACGCATCAAGAGCGTAAATTCATGCTTTTTGGTTAAAGGTATGTACTGTTTCACATCATACTGAGCTTTAAAATACTGAACATCAGAGCCCGGTACCGTTGCCTTGAAAAATGCTCGTTGATGGTTACCTTCCGTCGGGAAATACCCTCGGTTTAAATTGTTGCGTGTCCATGAAATATTGAGATCAAAATCATTGGTCACCAAGCTACCGTCAGAGTTCATGTTATCGGCTTGCGCTTGTAAAAACTGCTCAATTTGTACATAGGCATCTAAGTTTGAAATCTTATTATGCGTATAACCAATACCAAATTCGACACGGTTGAGCTCATCAAACGGGAAACCCCACGTTAAGCTCGTACCGTAACTTTCATTGGTATAGTCAACAATACCCGCTTCAGAAGCTTCAAATTCATTGTAGAAAACTTTACCACCTAGACTCACACCATCAAGGTTCCAGTATGGGTCACGGTACTCTAAGCTGATATTTTTCTGATAGTCATTCATCATGGCACTGATGCCGACTCGATTACCACTACCGGCAAAGTTATCCTGCTGTAGACCGACTTGGAAACTTATACCAGACTCAGTACCGTAGCCTACACCGAAGTTAACACTACCCGAGTTGGCTTCTTTAACGTTGTACACTAAATCGACTTGATCTTCGCTTCCTGGAACACGAACCGTTTGAACATCAACCGTTTCGAAGTAACCAAGACGGTTCAAACGTGCTTTACCCGTATCAATCGATTTTGAGTTTAACCAACTGCCTTCCATTTGGCGCATTTCACGACGTAAAACTTCGTCTTTTGTGGCGTTATTTCCCGTGAATCGGATGTCTCGAACATAAATTCGACTACCCGCATCAACATTGATAATAAGTGACACTTCATTGGTTTCATCATCAAATTCAGGAATAGTACGAACTTGAGGATAAGCGTAACCCGCCTCCCCTAAAATACGTTTAACCCCTTCCTCTAATTCCGTCACTCGAGAACCGTTATACACTTCGCCAGCTTCAAAAGGATTTAAAGCGGTAAACTCAGCCTCTTTACCTACAAGGTCACCACGGAAATTTATATCCTTAACGGTATAGGCTTCGCCCTCTTCTAAGCCAAGCGTAATATAGACACCTTTCTTATCTGGGGAGATGGCAACCTGTGTCGAATCAAGCTTAAACTTCAAATACCCTCGGTCAAGGTAGTAAGACTTCAATGCTTCTAAATCACCAGCAAGAATCTGCTTCTGGTACTTATCATCAGATAGGAAGTTCCACCACTCAATATCTACGTTCAGATTAAATCGAGAAAGTAACTCTTCATCATTATAAACTTCATTACCAATAAAGTTTATCTGTTGAATTTTAGCGGAAACACCTTCGGTGAAAACAAATTTAAGGTCAGAACGATTGCGAGGAAGTGGGGTTACAACCGCTTTTACCGTCGCATTATATTTACCAACACTGTAGTAAAAATCTTCTAAACCTTTCTCAATATTGCTTAGCGTAGTGCGATCTAAAGCTTCACCCACACGAACCTCAGATGCATCCAAGTTCTGCTGAAGCTGCTCTTCTTTAATCGCTTTATTACCAGAAAATGAGATGCTGGCAATGGTCGGGCGCTCTTTGACTTGGATGACTAAAGCATCGTTATCACGTAATACTTTTACATCTTCAAAGTTACCTGAAGCATAAAGCGCTCGAATAATTTCCGATACGTCTTGTGAGTCAACAGAGTCGCCAATACGAACAGGCATCTTCAATAATGCGGCACCGAGAGCCACACGCTGTAATCCTTCGATTTTTATGTCTTGAACGACAAAATTTTCTGCGCCATTCGCTGACACGCTAGTTGCCAACAACGTTGCGAATAGAATCTGCTTAATCGCCATATTTATTCTAACTATTCCTTGCTACTGCTTTTGATTACGATTTAAAAATCATAAACGAGTAAAATCATTAAATATTGCTAACGCCATCAATGAGAAGATGATAGCTCCTCCGACTCTATACCCCATCTCTTGTACCTTTTCTGGCACCGGGCGTCGGGTTACGGCTTCAATTGCGAAAAACAGCAAATGCCCACCATCTAACATAGGCAATGGAACCAAATTAATGATCCCTAAATTCACACTGATTAATGCTAAAAACCCAAGGAAGTAAACAATGCCATAATCAGCGGTTGCTCCTGCTCCTTTTGCTATCGATATCGGCCCACTTAAATTATCGAGGCCTACATCACCAACAACCAGCTTCTTAAGCATGCTGATCGTCAAGCTTATAATTTGCCCTGTTTTATCAAACGCCTTTTCTATCGATTCAAATACACCATATTTCAGCTCAAATCGATAACTTTGCGGCCATTCTGCGACTTTCGGTGCAATACCCGCAAAACCAATCACTTTATCCTTGGAAATCTTTTTGCTATCTGGTTCTAACACAATAGGAAGAACCACACCATTTCGTTCGATCTCTAAAGCCACCACTTTATTCGGACTTTGGCGTATCGCCTCTACAATCTGCTGCCAGTCCTCAACGATGACATCATTGACTCGCACAAACTTATCACCTGCGATCAGCCCAGCTCGAGCACCTGCCCCGTCTTCTGATACGTTAACCAGTACAGGCGTTATCTCAGGCGTAAACGGAGAAAAACCAAGTGCCCTCATAGCAGACTCAGTTTCTGGGTTAAAGTTCCATTCTCGAATGTCGAGAGTCTTCACTTCTTCGTAACCAACACCATCAACTGGCGTAAGCGTGACTGTCATCACATCATCACCGATATGAGAAATTAATCCCATATTCACTGATTCCCAGTCAAGAGTTCTAACACCGTCGATCGACTGAAATTGCATTCCACGTTCAATGCCTGACTGCGCCGCAATTGAATTTGGAATAACTTCACCGACTACGGGCTTAACCGCTGGAATACCAATTAAAAACACCAACCAGTAAGCAAAAATCGCGAACACAAAATTAAAAGCAGGACCAGCGCCAACAATCGCGCTCCTCTTCCATAATGCTTTTTGATCGAACGCGTACTGTTTTTGGTCTTCAGGCACTTCATCAACACGAGAGTCGAGCATTTTTACGTACCCGCCTAATGGGATCATTGAAAGGCTATATTCGGTCCCATCTTTACCCATTTTTCTCCAGATTGATTTACCAAAACCAATTGAAAATTTTTCCACTTTTACGCCGCAGCGGCGGGCTACCCAGAAGTGCCCATACTCGTGCACAGCCACCAAGATGCCTAAAGCAATGATAAATGAACCGAAGTTCCATAATATATCAATCATAATTTACGCTCACGAGTGGCTTCTAAAGCAAATATTCGAGCCATTCTATCTAGCTCAAGTAGGCTTTCCAAGCTATCTATGGAATGAGATGTGTTAGTCGCGCAGACCTTAGACAATACAGCTTCATTAACGGCTGCAATGTCCGTAAATTTAAGTGTGTTATTCAAAAATGCGTCAACGGCGACTTCATTGGCTGCGTTTAATGAGGTGGTGGCATATTGCCCTTCATAACACGCATCAATCGCAAGTTTTAAACAAGGGTAACGATCGAAATCTGGTTCAAGAAAGGTCAACTGCCCCACTTTAGTAAAATCGAGCGCTTTGACACCAGCATCCACACGCTGAGGGTAGGACATTGTCAGAGCAATAGGTGTCGACATGTCCGGTTCACCCATCTGAGCTAACACCGAGCCATCTTTATATTGAACCATTGAGTGAATGACAGATTGAGGATGAATAATTACTTTCAGCTGCTCTTTGGAGGCATTAAACAGCCATTTAGCTTCAATATACTCAAGACCTTTGTTCATCATTGTCGCAGAATCAACCGAGATTTTCGGCCCCATCGCCCAGTTAGGATGAGCAATAGCCTGCGCTGGAGAAACTGCACTTAATTCACTAACATCAGTGTAACGAAATGGACCACCGGATCCGGTCAGTAGTATGTTATCAACTCCACTCTGTTCGAGGTTACATCGACCTAAGTTAGTTTGGATCTCACTAGGTAAGCATTGGAAGATAGCATTATGTTCACTATCAACTGGCAATAATTCTGCGCCAAATTTGTCTACCGCATCAATAAAGAGTTGACCTGACATCACCAGAGCTTCTTTATTCGCTAACAACACTCGCTTACCCGCTTGTACCGCCGCCATAGTAGGGATAAGTCCAGCAGCGCCAACGATAGCCGCCATCACCGTATCCACTTCATCAAATGAAGCAATATGATTCATCCCTTCCAAGCCTGACAGTACTTGAGTTGAGATTTTTAATGTTAATAGCTGTTCTTTTAATAACTTGGCAGCATCATCACTCGCCATCACTGCATATTTTGGTCGCCACTTTTCACACAGCTGACGCATTTTCTCTACATTGGTTCCGGCAGCCAGAGCAACAACTGAAAAATGTTCAGGGTTTTGCTCTACAACCTTGAGGGTACTAGTGCCAATTGAACCCGTTGCGCCGAGAATAGTTAAATTTCGCATTGCGTATAGACCGTTAGTTGCGAGAAAAAGGCAAGAATGACCTTGCCTTAATCACTAAAATAAAACGTTATTAAAATATATAGTACAGAAGAGCAAATACAGGGAAGGCAGCGGTTAAGCTATCAATGCGATCAAGGATGCCACCATGCCCAGGAATGATATTACTGCTATCTTTAACTCCTGATACACGTTTAAACATACTTTCTACTAAATCACCTAGTACTGAAATGACAACCGTAATAAGCGTGATCACAATCATGTGTAAAGGCGTTGCAAATTGGATATCAAACCAAATTGAGAAGCCCCAGCCAACCAGTAGCGCTGCAATAATGCCTCCCAATAAACCTTCAATCGTTTTATTAGGGCTTACTGCGGGAGCCATCTTTCTTTTGCCAAATGTTTTGCCTGAGAAATAAGCGCCACTATCAGCCGCCCATACTAAAAAGCAAACAAACATAACAAGCTTAGCGCCGTGGTATGGATCAGTAGAGATATCTTCGGCACGTAGAATCACGACACTCCAAAAAAAAGGAAGTAATGTCAGTAACCCAAACACATGACGTAAGACATTAGAGCCTTGCCAACCAGCTGCCGATTTAGGGTAGGTTATCGCTAAACCGCTCGCGATAATCCACCAGATAGAGCCAACAGCTAAAATTGAAAAGTGCAAACTAGAGAGGGAGTTCAAGCTATCAGCATCGGTAGGCAGTAAGGCATAACTTGCGGCACCAATAATAACGGATGGGATTAATGCCATATAACGAGATTTATGTTCTACAAATTGCGTCCACTCCCAAAATCCTAGTAGTGTGATCACAGCTAGTGCTAACATAAATAGCGGGAGCGATAATTCAAAAATTCCTAAAATAACTAGAGGAGCTAAAATCAACGCGGTAATGATTCGTTGTTTCAAACTTTATAATCCTTATTTTTCTTCCATCAATGCTTTAACCTGGTCATCAGTACAACCAAAACGTCGAACTCGATTGACAAACCAAGTTACAGCTTCAACCAAACTATCTTCATCAAAGTCTGGCCAAAATTCTTCGGTAAAAAACATCTCTGCATAAGCGAGTTGCCAAAGCATAAAATTACTTATGCGACATTCGCCACTTGTCCTAATCAATAAGTCTACTTCTGGAATATCGGCCATAGTGAGATGTTGAGAGATCATATCCTCATCAATATCACTTACGCTACATTTCCCTTCAGCGACTTGAGTGGCAATAGACTTCATGGCTTCTGTGATGTCCCACTTACCGCCATAATTGGCCGCGACATTAACCACCATACCTGTATTGTTTGCGGTTAACTCTTCAGCTTCAATGATTTTCTTTTGCAAACGAGCACTAAATCGGCTTTTATCACCAATAATGCGCAGCTTTAAATTGTTTTTATGGAGTTTCTTTATTTCACTCGATAATACAGTAATAAACAATTCCATAAGCAAGCCAACCTCTTCTTCAGGTCGACGCCAATTCTCACTACTAAATGCAAATAAAGTCACCGCTTCAATTTTCAGCTTACTTGCTGCTGATATCGTTTTTCTTACGGCACTCACCCCTTTTTTATGGCCAAAAACACGAGGCTTTCCATGAGATTTAGCCCAGCGGCCATTACCATCCATAATGATAGCGATATGTTTTGGAAGGGAGTCTGTGAAGTTCTGAGAATTTTGCATATGAAGTTAATTTACGTACCATCGTCAAGATTGGACAGACTAGCATAAAAAAAGGCGCTGTGCTGCGAGCTCAGCGCCTTACCAATCATAAAGTTGTAAGTATTGGTTATACTTCCATCAACTCTTTTTCTTTAACTGCTAGAACGTCATCAACACTCTTAACAGCAGCATCTGTTAGCTTTTGAATTTCGTCTTGTGCACGACGGTCTTCATCTTCTGAAATTTCTTTGTCTTTAAGAAGCGCTTTAAGATCACCGTTTGCGTCACGACGGATGTTACGAATAGCAACACGACCACCTTCAGCTTCGCCACGAACGATTTTTACTAAATCTTTACGGCGTTCTTCTGTTAGTGGTGGAAGTGGTACACGGATAACGGTACCCGCTGACATAGGGTTTAAACCTAGATCAGATTTCATGATTGCTTTTTCGATAAGAGGAGTAAGCTCTTTATCAAATACAGTAATAGACAGCGTACGCGCGTCTTCAGCGATGACGTTAGCCACTTGGTTTAGTGGCGACATTGCACCGTAGTACTCTACAGAGATGCCAGACAGAAGGCTTGGATGCGCACGGCCTGTACGGATCTTAAGTAGGCTGTTACGTAGTGATTCTACACTTTTTTCCATGCGCTCTTGCGCGTCTTTTTTGATTTCGTTAATCACAATTTCACCTTAAATAATTTTTCTTAAAGAATACGCTTTGATGAATACGTACTAAAAAGAATGAATAGGATGACTATAAAATACAAACCATTTGATTTGTAATTTTATAATTACTCAGCATCGCTAATTAGCGTGCCTTCTGCTTCACCCATTACCACGCGACGTAATGCGCCTGGTTTGTTCATATTAAATACACGAATAGGCATTTTATGGTCACGTGCTAGTGTAAATGCCGCTAAGTCCATAACCTTCAGCTCTTTCTCAAGAATGCTGTTGTAAGAAAGCGTATGATACAACTCTGCTTCAGGGTTGGCTACAGGGTCTGCTGTAAATACGCCATCAACTTTTGTCGCTTTTAGAACGATATCCGCTTCAATTTCAATACCGCGTAAACATGCAGCAGAATCTGTAGTGAAGAATGGGTTACCCGTTCCTGCCGAGAAGATCACAACGCGACCTTGACGAAGTTGGCTAATTGCATCTGCCCAGTTGTAATCGTCACATACACCTTTCAGTGGGATTGCAGACATTACACGTGCGTTCACATATGCACGGTGTAAAGCATCACGCATTGCTAAGCCGTTCATTACGGTTGCAAGCATACCCATGTGATCACCAACAACGCGGTTCATACCCGCTTCAGCCAGACCAGCACCACGGAAAAGGTTACCGCCACCGATAACCACACCAACTTGAACACCTAGCTCCACAAGCTCTTTTATCTCTTGAGCCATACGATCAAGTATCGTTGCATCGATACCAAATCCTTCTTCGCCTTGAAGGGCTTCGCCGCTAAGTTTAAGCAGAATACGTTGATATGCTGGTTTAGGGTTCGTAGTCATGAAGTATACCTTCCAAAGAGAGTAGTTAATTAACAGTCATGATTTAATACTCTGAACACTTTCATCATCTCTAAAAATGAAACGAAATACCAAATCATGACAATTAATAAAATGGGTACAGCAGTCATAAAAAGACCGCAGCAATGGCCACGGTCTTTTCATTAGCAATACACTAAGGATTAACCTTTTTGTACCGCTGCAACTTCATCAGCAAAGCTCATTTCTGCAGCTTTCTCGATGCCTTCACCAACTTCTAAACGAATGAAGTCAGTTACTGTAGCACCTTTAGCTTTAAGAATATCGCCAACAGTTTGCTTAGGTTCCATGATGAAAGCTTGACCAGTTAGTGATACTTCACCAGTAAACTTCTTCATGCGGCCGATAACCATTTTTTCTGCGATTTCTTGTGGTTTGCCTTCGTTCATTGCGATTTCAACTTGAACCGCTTTCTCTTTAGCAACTACATCAGCAGGTACGTCAGCAGGAGTTAGGAACTCAGGCTTAGACGCAGCAACGTGCATAGCAACGTGCTTGATAGTTTCTTCGTCAGCTTCACCAGCTACAACAACACCGATACGGTCGCCGTGGCGGTAAGAACCAACTTTAGCGCCTTCGATGAATTCAACACGACGAATGCTGATGTTCTCACCGATTTTAGTTACTAGCGCGATACGTGCTTCTTCAAATTTAGCTTGAAGAGCTGCGATATCTAGGCGCTCAGCTAATGCTACTTCTGCTACTTCATTAGCAAATGCAAGGAAACCTGCATCTTTTGCTACGAAGTCAGTTTGGCAGTTAACTTCAAGAATAGCAGCAACACCTGCTTCTTCTTTAATTAGGATTGTACCTTCAGCAGCAACGTTACCCGCTTTTTTAGCTGCTTTAGCTGCGCCAGATTTGCGCATGTTTTCAATCGCTAGCTCAATGTCGCCTTCAGCAGCAACAAGTGCTTTTTTACATTCCATCATGCCCGCAGCTGTGCGTTCACGAAGTTCTTTTACTAGAGCAGCAGTTACAGTTGCCATTCTCGATTCCTCGGTTGATTCTAAAATAAGGTAAAAATCAGGGGCCAAATAGAGGGCCCCTGATGCTAACTATAACTTAGTTTCTATTAAAACGAGGGTTCACTAAAACTCTGTCTTCCAAAACTAAGTAATGGTTGGAGTCGCTATTATTCAGCAGCTTCTACAAAACCATCTTTTTCAGCAGTGATAGCAGCAACATCTTTGTTACGACCTTCTTTAACCGAATCAGCAGCAGCGTTTAGGTAAAGCTGTACCGCACGGATTGCATCGTCATTACCAGGAATGATGAAGTCAACGCCGTCTGGGTTAGAGTTAGTATCAACAACAGCGTAAACTGGGATACCTAGGTTGTTTGCTTCTTTAACTGCGATGTGTTCGTGATCTGCATCAATTACGAATAGAGCGTCAGGTAGGCCGCCCATGTTTTTGATACCACCAAGAGATTTCTCTAGCTTCTCCATTTCGCGAGTACGCATTAGAGCTTCTTTCTTAGTAAGCTTGTCGAAAGTACCGTCTTGAGCTTGCGCTTCAAGTTCTTTCAGACGCTTGATAGACTGACGAACAGTTTTGTAGTTTGTTAGCATACCGCCTAACCAGCGGTTGTTAACGTAAAACTGGTTGCTGTTGATAGCAGCTTCTTTAACAGCTTCAGATGCAGCGCGCTTAGTACCAACGAAAAGAACTTTACCTTTTTTCTCGCCAACTTTAGCAAGCTCAGTAAGAGCTTCGTTGAACATTGGTACAGTTTTTTCTAAGTTGATGATATGAACGTTGTTACGAGCACCAAAGATGAATGGCTTCATTTTTGGGTTCCAGTAACGAGTTTGGTGACCGAAGTGAACACCAGCTTTAAGCATATCGCGCATTGATACAGTTGCCATTTTAAAATCCTCTATGGGGTTAGGCCTCCACATTCCCCATGCATCCGACCCCTAACCTATTAACCTGAGTTAATGAAGTTGAAGCACCCCGGAACATGTGTCGAAATGTGTGTGATTTAAAGATAATTAAGTATAGGTCAAAGCTGCTTCGCCAAACAGGAGATAACAGTCTTTGTTCCCGGCGCGCTTTATACCATAGTTTGATTATAAATTTCCAGTAAAAAGCCAATTTCCTTAGTCAAATTGGGCGAACAAAATCTAAATGAAAACGGATTTCAATTGCGCTTCCGTGTCTCACTGATAGAATAGCGGCTATAGCCATCTTAAGGCATCTGAAAATAGATAATAGAGAAAGCCAATGTCTGTAAAAATCAAAACAGCTGAAGAAATAGAAAAAATGCGCGTTGCGGGCAAACTTGCAGCAGAAATTTTAGAAATGATTGAACCTCATATTCAAGTGGGTACGACGACAGAAGAGTTAAACACCATCTGTCATGAATACGCGCTTGCGAAAGGTGCCTACTCTGCCCCTCTTAATTATCACGGTTTTCCTAAATCTATCTGTACGTCAATCAACCACATTGTGTGTCACGGCATCCCTGCAGAAGAAGATGTTGTCGTTAATGGTCAAATCAAACCTGCAGTATTAAAAGATGGTGATATTCTCAACGTTGACATTACCGTAATCATCCCTGATGACGAAAATGCGGACCTAAGCGTACGTCCTACTGGTTACCATGGTGATACTTCTAAGATGTTCCTTGTGGGTGATGTATCAGCCGTTAACAAGCGCCTATGTATGGTTGCTCAAGAAGCATTGTATGAAGGTATGCGCCAAGTGAAACCTGGTGTTCAGTTAGGTAAAATTGGTACTGCGATTGAAAAATACATCAAGACCAACAATAAAAATAACCCTCGCGCTAAATTCTCGATCGTAAAAGACTATTGTGGACATGGTATTGGTGCTGAGTTCCATGAAGATCCGCAAGTGGTTCACTACAAAAACAGTGATCGCACAGTTTTAAAAGCTGGAATGATTTTTACTATTGAACCAATGATCAATGCAGGTAAATTTGGTTGCCGTCTTGATGATGAAGATGGTTGGACAGTTTACACCGCTGATAACAAAAACTCAGCGCAATGGGAACATACTCTTCTCGTAACCGAAACGGGTTGTGAAGTACTGACACTTCGTAGCGAAGACACCATTCCACGACTGCTAGTTAACTAATTATTAGCTAACGACATCGAATCTGTTTTTTTGAAATATCTCCGTCAATCGGGGATATTTTTTTATCTAGCCCTATATTCTGGTAGATTAGTTTTATTCTACTTTTCTTGCATGGATTGCAGACAATGCCTTATCAATCACCACTCACTTTTAGCGATGAGCAGCTTCAAGTCTTTGAACTAAAAGAGCAGCTCGATATTTTCACTTGCTACCAAAAGCAAGAGTTTCTCAACCAGCACCCAATAAACGATTTAGTCCTCGCTCGTGCAGAATATATGGATCTGTTGCTGACACGATTATGGCGTCATTTTGGCTTCTATGAACGACCAAATTTAAGTTTAGTTGCCGTAGGTGGTTATGGTAGAGGTGAGCTTCACCCTCTTTCTGATATTGATATCCTCATTGTCTCCAAGCATAAACTACCCGATGCGCTTGGCGTTCAAATCAGTGAGTTCATTACTCTGTTATGGGATTTAAAGCTCGAAGTTGGCCATGCCGTTCGGACGGTTGATGAGTGTAATGACATTGGCCGTGAGGATTTAACTGTCGCAACAAACTTACAAGAGTCTCGACTTCTGTGTGGCAGCGAAGAGACGTTTCAAGCATTAAAATTACGAGTACATTCTGAATCATTCTGGCCGAGCGAAGTCTTTTACAAAGCAAAAATCCAAGAGCAAAGGCAACGTCATGCTCGTTTTCACGATACCACTTATAACTTAGAGCCCGACATCAAATCGACACCAGGTGGCTTAAGAGATATCCATACTCTCAGTTGGGTTGCTCGCCGGCACTTTGGCGCAACATCACTACTGGAAATGAGCCGTTTTGGATTTCTGACCGATGCAGAATATCGCGAGTTGGTTGAGTGCCAAGATTTCTTATGGCGTGTTCGCTTCGCACTGCACAGCGAATTAAAACGTTACGACAACCGACTCACATTTGCCCATCAGGCTCACGTCGCAGAAAATTTAGGCTTTGTCGGTGAAGGCAATGTCGCCGTCGAAAAGATGATGAAAGAGTTTTATCGAACGTTAAGACGGGTTTCTGAGCTCAATAAAATGCTGCTCAAACTGTTTGATCAGGTCATTTTAAATGGAGGGGAAACGTCTGAGCCTGAAATATTAGACAATGACTTCCAGCGCCGAGGCTCACTCATTGAAGCAAGAAAGCCAGCACTGTTCCAAGCCAGACCTGAAACCATCTTAGATATGTTTATTCATATTGCGAATGATTCAACCATTGATGGAGTCAGCCCCCCAACTCTTCGTCAGTTACGAACCGCTCGACGTCGCTTAAATAAATTTTTGCATACCATTCCCGCAGCACGCGAAAAGTTCATGGATCTTGTTCGTCACCCTAACGCATTACATAAAGCCTTTCGTTTAATGCACCGTTTAGGGGTTCTTTCTGCCTACCTACCGCAATGGAGTCAGATTGTCGGTCAAATGCAATTTGATCTTTTTCATGTCTACACGGTAGATGAGCACAGCATGCGATTGCTCAAACATATTAATCAGTTCAGTTACGCGAAAAATAGAGATAAGCACCCGATCTGCTGTGAGGTGTATCCTCGAATCCAGAAGAAAGAGTTGCTAATTCTTGCGGCCATTTTCCATGATATTGGTAAAGGCCGCGGAGGGGATCATTCTGAAATTGGCGCGGTTGAAGCTTATAATTTTTGCATCGAGCACGGTCTATCGAAGCCCGAAGCGAAGTTAGTCTCTTGGTTAGTTCAAAATCACCTTCTCATGTCGGTTACCGCGCAAAGACGTGATATATACGATCCCGAAGTGATCACTGAGTTTGCCAAAAAAGTACGCGATGAAGAGTCCTTAGAGTTCTTAGTCTGTTTAACCGTAGCCGATATTTGTGCTACCAACCCTGAACTTTGGAACAGTTGGAAACGCACGCTTCTTGCTGAGCTGTTCCACTCAACTCAACGCGCATTAAGACGCGGATTAGAGAACCCTGTCGATATTAGAGATAGAATCCGCCACAACCAGCAACTCGCATCTGCCCTTCTACGTAAAGAGAACTTTAGCCCAAGGCAAATAGAAGTTCTATGGCAGCGGTTTAAAGCGGATTATTTTCTACGCCACACCCATAAGCAAATCGCATGGCATTGTGAGAATTTACTCAGACAAGAGAACCCAGATGAACCTCTGATCCTTATCAGCAAAAAGCCAACAAGGGGCGGAACAGAAGTTTTCGTTTACTGTAAAGATCAACCAGCACTGTTTGCCACGGTTGTAGCGGAATTAGATAGGCGTAATTTTAACGTGCATGACGCACAAGTGATGACCAGTAAAGATGGCTATGTCATCGATACATTCATGGTTCTCGATCAACATGGACAAGCCATTGATGAATCTCGCCACAAAGCCGTGGTGAAACACTTAGTTCATGTACTTGAAGATGGCCGCCCTACAAAAATAAAAGTACGCCGCGCCCCAAGAAACCTTCAACATTTCAAAGTAAAAACCAGAGTTGATTTTCTACCAACTAAAAGTAAAAAACGCACCTTGATGGAATTTGTTGCGCTTGATACTCCTGGGCTACTCGCCAAGGTTGGTGCCACTTTTTCTGAACTTAATATCAGCTTACATGGCGCAAAAATCACCACAATTGGGGAGCGAGCAGAAGATCTCTTTATCTTAACCAGTGATGGTGGTCGATTGAGTGACCAGCAAAAAGAGGTATTAAGAGAGAAACTGATTCTCAATGTTTCACAACTTGCCCCCAGTTAGTCCCTAATATTTTTATGCGTACGTTGTGAGCGAGATTAAGATGAAAAATTAATCGCGATCTTGCCCACAACTTATCACTCAAGCCTAAAGATCATCTATCTACCACACAGTTAGGCTGCTACATTGGTTTATATCACTGATGTTAATTATAGAGGTAACTTATGTATCCAAACCTCACTGGTTTAGGCATTCAAGACCCTAAACAAATTGAGCGTTATTCCCTTCGTCAAGAAGCTCACAAAGATGTTTTGAAGATCTATTTTCATAAACAGAAAGGTGAGCTTTTTGCTAAAAGTGTAAAATTCAAATATCCGCGTCAAATTAAGAATGTACTGGTCGACAGCGGAAGCCATCAATACAAAGAAGTCACGGAGATTAATAGAAATCTAACCTTGGTGATTGATGAATTGAACAAAATCACCAAACCAATTAAAGCGCCAGAGCTCGACGTAAAACAGAAGATCCTCACCGACTTACGTCACCTTGAAAAAGTCGTATCGAGTAAAATCTCTGAGATTGAAGCTGACTTAGAAAAATTAAAATAACCTTATTTGAAACTGAAAAAGGGCGAGTCACACCACGGTGCCTCGCCCTTTTATACTTTAATCTTTAGCTTCTAGCTTCTAGCTTCTAGCTTCTAGCTTCTAGCTTCTCAAGAATATCTTGCCACTCAAATCGTTCAAACAACGCCAACCATGTTTCATCGAACTTCGCCTTTAATACCAACTCTTGGTGAGTGAATGGGTGAATAAAACGCAGCTCTGAAGCGTGAAGTAATAAACGGTGCGACTCTAAATTCTCTCGAAAAAGTTTATTATGCTTCCCATCACCATGAGACGTATCACCGACAATAGGGTGCCTTAAATGGGCCATATGCCTACGAAGTTGATGCTTTCTCCCTGTCTTTGGAGCCATTTCAACTAGCCCGTAGCGACTCGTAGGAAAGCGCCCCGTTGAATACGGAATTTCAACTTTAGCTAACGGCTCATAGGCAGTAACGGCTTCTTGAGGCTCTTTATCCTCTTTCGCAAACTTATCTGCAATTTTATCCAGTTCCACTTTCAAAGGGTAATCGAGAGTGTCTCCCTCTTCGATCCAGCCTCGAACAATAGCGTGGTAGGTCTTCTGCATTTCATGATTGGCAAACATTGGCATCACTTGTGAGGCGACCTCACTAGAAAGTGCAAAAACCAACACGCCAGATGTCGGTCTATCCAATCGGTGCAGAGGAAAAACATGTTGCCCGATTTGATCACGCAGCGTTTGCATGACAAATTGAGTTTCATGCTTATCAAGCCATGAACGGTGCACTAACATACCCGCTGGCTTATTGACCGCAACAAAGTATTCATCTTGAAAAATAATATCGAGCATTACTGACAAGCCTTTTCTATCGATTCAATTAATAATAGAAGAGGCTGCATTTCTTGGCGCTCTTTCCACACTTCCGAGAAATAAGGCGACATTTCAAAGCCTTTCGGTAACGGCTGATTTAACTCAATGAGTTGACGAATTTTGGCAATAAAAATCCACTGTAACCATTGCTCAGGTTGTAATGTATCAATAGAAAAAGGTTCCCGACTGGCTAAATCGTCATCGGTTGGTTTTGTCGCCTGCCAGACACCCAACTTGTGCATCTGATGTTCCAATTCATTTAAAATAATCGTTATCTTTGCCGCTGTGGTCATTGTTCACCAAGTTATTTTGTTTACTAACCTTGAAATTGTGCCATAGAGTACCATCTATTGAGTAAAGAAAGTTAGGACCTTATTGCCCATGGAAACCATTCACACCCTTAGTCAATTGTTACAAGATAGCCAATGTCAGTATAAGATTTTTGATTTAGGTCGCCGAATTCAAACCATCGACAGCCAACAATTCGAAAATGTTGAGGCGGGCAAACAGCCGTACCCATTTCCAAGTCAAAGACATGCGCACATCGGAATCGCTTACTGGAATGACAATAATCAGCCATGGATTTGGTTTCTGAAGTTCTCTTTAGACGAGCGAGGCCTTCTAGAGCAAGCTGAAGTAGGTAATTTCCTGAAATATGTTATCGAAGCGATGGGAAGTCGTATCAATAGCAATATGACAGAAGAGCAGCAAGATAAGCTAGCGAATAACCCTTATACGTTTAAACCCGCCGATGACAAGATGGCCGTTTTTCACAGCCAAGTCAGAGCTCACTTAAACCTTGCGACGAGCCAATATTATGAACACGCCCAACATTACTTCTCAGGTGGTTTAGGCTGGACAAATTGGCAAACCGTTGGACTTCAAGGCATTACTGATATTTGTGCCCGATTAGATCGTGATCAGAACGGTTTAATGATACGAAAAGCACTGGCACATATCGCAAATGAACCACTATATGGTGTACTGGGAGCTTTAGAGCACTCGACACTACCTGAAAAGTTAGCGCTAAAAATCCAAGAGTTAGCACAGCAACAAATTGATTCTCAAGATCCTGATCTATTTCTACTCTCGGCTTATGCTCGAGCATTATCGGGTACTAGCAAAAATATATACCAGCCAATCATTGACGGTATCTTAGCAAGCCCAAGGTTGAGTCATCCTGAAGTGTTAATCGCAATAGCAGGTAGAACATGGCAGGCTTTGTCAGAAAGCAAAACCGCAGAAAAATATTTACTAAGATTAGCTCAAAGTGGCAATCAGGCTCTATTTAATCAATTATTTGCAGATCTAGTGATGTTGCCAGAATTAAGAATGGTCATGTTACCGCTTCTTCATTCCAATCCATCTCAAGAACTAGGCTCTGCGTTAATGAATCTGCAAAAAGCGACAAAATCATAGAGGGAATTTCATGATCGGAGATCTACTGTCGATACTACTGCTCAGTTTTGGGTGCTTTCTTTTCTGGCAACAGAGAAGGCAATCAGAACTCGCAAAAGCAGCCGTAACAAGGAAGTGTGAGCAGTTAGAACTTCAAATGGTTAGTGTTGCGTTTGGTGGCCATAAGCTAAAAACACCTCAAGGCAATTGGCGCTGGCATACTGTCTACAATTTTGAGTTTTCAGCGCTTGGAGATGATTGCTACCAAGGTCAATTAACCATGGTCGGCTTTCGTCCTATGCAGTTTCACTTACCACCGCATCGGATGTAAATCGGTACTCATAATATGGTCCATGAATATCAGATTTCACTGCGCCTTGTTTAAACCCTAATTTTTCAAGTATACGTATCGACGGTTGATGTCCAACATTAACCGTTGCATACACTTCCATTAATGAAAGCTCCCAACACGCTTTCGATAGAAAAGCTTTAAGCGCTTCAAATCCAATGCCTTTCCCCCAGTGAGAACGATCAAAAATAAACCCCAACTCCGCAAGACCATCATCAGAATGCTGTAAAAACACATGCCCTAAATAGTCTCGGTTTTTATTATCCAGTACCGCCATTGCGTATAATGATGGGTCATTAAGCACGGTTTGAAATAGTTTTTTTGCTGACGAAACGGAGTGTGCTCCATTCATTTGAGCGCGATTAATCGCATTGCAATTCAAAATTACAAAGTCAGCTTCTAGGGTCTCTGTGTATGGGGTGAGCAGAGTTCTGGTGGTCGCAATCGTCATTTTACATTCCTTGTATCAGTTCCGAAATTTTCTCATACCATTCGGGATAAAACATTGACCACGGAACAAAAAACGTTGGAATATAAGAAAGCCCTGATACCGAGGTATCAGGGCTGTAGTCTTACCCGCAGCGATCCGGCTACTTGTTTATGCTCCATGCATCGTCCGTAATAGTGGCTGATTCTTTCAGCTCTTTCCTTTACTTCGCCATCCTAGCGGTGTCCTAGTCATCCTGACAGTTAGCAAATCCTAGCTAACTCACGTCACTTGTTCCTTGAGCGGTATCCCTTACATCATCCTGATGTTGGTCCTAACCTTTATCCTAAAGGTGTCCATTGTCATTCCTTTGCAGCCAATATCCTATCGACTGTTGCGTCCGTACAATGTCCTTCGCTCCATGCTGATTACTCGTCCTGAATAATCAAATCTTCATCCTAGAAGATAACCAAATCCGTGGTTGTTTCCTGTTCCGTGCCGCTTCCCTTTCGACAAGGTCTAATTTACGCTTTTTTAGCACCATCTCAATGGACCTTGAGCAATATTAAATTATCTCAAATCATTCAAAAAATACATAATTCATATTAATCAACAGGTTATGGTAAAATCATTAACCATATCGCATGGGTAAAATCACTTTTACTTACACCTTTGTAAGCGATCTCTTACAAGCAATCTCTTATTTTCCCATTTATCAAAAGTACCGCTACAATCACAACCCAATAATGAACGGATTCGCCTAATCCAAGCAAAAATAGTAGCATGCACTCAAACCAACGATGAGGGTTCAAATGTTAACTAAAGATATATCGGCAGAGCTTGAAAACGTGCTGCAAACATTGAAAGAACAAGGAAAAGAACCAACTGTTGCCATCGTCAAGGCTCGTTTAAGTTCTCCGGTTCCGATGCCAGCATTAATTACGACTATCAAAAGTTGGAAAAATAATCATCGAGTACCTAAAGTGGAAATAGCTCAAACAGCAGATTCCACACAAGATAAGATCGCGCAGTTAGAGGCTCAAGTAAAGGCACTAACAGCTCGTATCGAAGCATTAGAAAACCAAGAAAATAAATAGGAATACTGACCAATGAAGATTTGGGTTGATGCCGACGCGTGTCCAAAAGTAATTAGAGAAACTATCGTTCGAGCAGCGGAAAGAACTGGCGTAGAGTGCACCTTTGTTGCCAACCATGTCGTCCCTGTACCAAAACGCGCCAATATTCATTCGCTCCAAGTCCCAAGTGGTTTTGATATAGCTGATAATGAAATTGTGAGGCGTACAGAAGTTGGTGACTTAGTGATCACCTCTGATATTCCACTCGCAGATGAAATCATTACCAAGGGTGGCCAAGCACTCAGTTCCCGTGGTGAGCTATATACAAAAGAGACCATTAAAGCCCGACTTAATATTCGAGATTTTATGGATACCATGCGTTCAAGCGGTATTCAAACCGGTGGACCAAGCACTTTATCTCAAACCGATCGCCGCGAGTTTGCCAACCATTTAGACCGAATCCTTGCCAAGCGATAACATAATTACTATTCGAATACTTAAAACAGTAAAAAGCCATGTATCCAATTGAACCAATAGGCGTCATTCAAAGCCCTTACCAAGAAAAATTTGCCGTACCACGCCAACCGCGTCTGACTCCAAGTGCGACCGCAAGAATCAAACTGATGGGAGAGGCCAATTCGCCCGAATCGGTTCGTGGTATCGAGCAATTTAGCCATATCTGGCTACTGTTTCTATTCGATAAAAACTTAGCGGCAGGATGGAAACCAACCGTTCGGCCACCACGTTTAGGGGGAAATGAGCGAATTGGCGTGTTTGCCTCACGAGCTACATTTCGCCCCAATGGAATTGGAATGTCTGCGGTAGAATTAAAGGGCGTGACCCAACAAGGCAACCAAACTTGGTTAGATCTCGGCAGTGTTGATCTCGTAAATGGCACCCCGATTGTTGATATTAAGCCCTACATCCCCTACTCCGATTCTATACCAGATGCAGAAGGCGGCTTTGCGGCTGAAGAACCTGAAATATTAGAAGTCAACTTTTCAGAACAAGCGATCTCTAAGCTTAACCAGCATCCCGAGGCGAAGCATATCATCCAAGTCATCAAAGAGGTGCTTGGGCAAGATCCACGACCTGCCTACAAGAAAAACAAGCTAGATGAAAAGGAATATGCGGTAAATTTGTTCGATTTGAACGTAAAATTCACCGTTGGCCCTCTTTTCATAACAGTAACTCACATTGAGCACTTTTGAGATCGCTGTTAGGCTGATATCATGTTCAGCTCAATTCAATTTATTGCTGCAAAGGCACAATAAATTTTCTTTTATCAATGATGAAACGGATACCATAGAATGCGTACCAGTAACTACCTTCTTTCTACTCTGAAAGAGACTCCAAACGACGCAGAAGTTATCAGTCACCAGCTGATGCTACGTGCAGGTATGATCCGTAAGCTAGCTTCAGGTTTATATACTTGGCTACCTACTGGTCTACGTGTACTGCGTAAAGTCGAAAATATCGTTCGCCAAGAGATCGATAATGCGGGTGCCGTGGAAATCTTGATGCCCGTAGTTCAACCGTTTGAGCTTTGGGAAGAGACTGGTCGTTCTGAAAAGATGGGGCCTGAGCTACTTCGTTTCACAGACCGTCACTCTCGTCCATTCGTTCTTAGCCCAACAGCAGAAGAAGTGGTAACGAGCCTAGTACGTAACGAGATCAGCTCTTACAAACAGCTACCTCTAAACCTGTACCAAATCCAGACTAAATTCCGTGATGAACGCCGCCCTCGTTTTGGCGTAATGCGTGCTCGTGAATTCTCTATGATGGATGCATACAGCTTTGATATCGACAAAGAAGGCTTAGAAAAGTCTTACCAAGCGATGCACGATGCTTACTGTAAAGCATTCGACCGCATGGGCCTTGAGTACCGTCCAGTATTGGCAGACTCTGGCGCAATCGGCGGCAGCGGCTCTCAAGAGTTCCACGTTCTTGCTGAAAGCGGCGAAGATCTAATCGCATTCTCTTCTGAATCTGATTACGCAGCGAACATTGAGAAAGCAGAAGCACTGGCTCCAACAGCTGAACTTGCAGAGCCAACTCAAGAGATGGAACTGGTTGATACGCCAAACGCAAAAACAATCGCTGAGCTTGTAGAACAACACGGTCTAGCAATCGAGAAGACGGTTAAGACTCTATTCGTTAAAGCGTCTGATGAAGTAGACGCTGATATCATCGCACTGATTATCCGTGGCGACCATGAGCTTAACGAAGTGAAAGCAGAAAACCTTCCACAGGTTGCTTCTCCACTAGAAATGGCTGATGAAGCTGCAATCCGTGCACTTGTTGGTGCAGGTCCTGGTTCACTTGGTCCTGTTGGCCTAGAGCTACCATTCATCGTTGACCGCTCTGTTGCTGTAATGAGCGACTTCGGCGCTGGCGCAAACGTAGACGGTAAGCACTACTTCGGCATCAACTGGGGTCGTGACGTTGAGCTTGCTCAAGTTGAAGACCTACGTAACGTTGTTGAAGGCGATCCAAGCCCATGTGGTCAAGGTACTATCCAGCTTAAGCGCGGTATCGAAGTGGGTCACATCTTCCAACTAGGTAATACTTACTCTAAAGCAATGAACTGTAACGTGCTTGGTCCTGATGGTAAGAGCGTAATCCTAGAAATGGGTTGTTACGGTATCGGTGTTTCACGTGTTGTTGCATCTGCTATCGAGCAAAACCACGATAAATTCGGTATCACTTGGCCAGACGCACTAGCGCCGTTCCAAGTAGCTATCGTTCCAATGAACATGCACAAGTCTGAGCGCGTTAAACAAGCGGCTGAAAAGCTATACGCAGATCTAACGGCCAAAGGTATCGAAGTATTATTTGATGACCGTAAAGAGCGCCCAGGTGTTATGTTCAAAGATATCGAACTTGTGGGTATCCCTCACACTATCGTTATTGGTGACCGCAGCATGGACGAAGGTAACTTCGAATACAAAAACCGTCGTACAGGTGATAAAGACGCAGTTGCAATGGACACTGTTGTTGATCATCTATTATCTCAGCTTAAATAAGACCATCATATTTAAGTAATCTGAGTTATATTTCTCTAAAGGGTTGTCACAATGGCAGCCCTTTTTATTGAGCGTTATTTTTATTGAGTGTTATTCTCGTCGAGTTCCATGATCGCTTTTCTTTCTCACCTGTTAATCCCCTATTCATCTTCATTCATTTAGTCTGACGGTATCACTATTCGGAGGAACTTTATGAATCTAACCAGTTTACTTAACCAAGCACTTAATTCTGACATCGTAAAGCAGGGAAAAGAGCAGTTATCCCAAGCATCAAGCTCAAGTAATAATACGCTCAATTCATTAACTAAAGATAAGAGCCAACTTGCGACGCTTGGGGCTGGCGCTGTCGGAGGTGGGATTTTAGGGCTACTTATGGGCTCCAAAAAAACTCGAAAAATGGGCAAAAAAGCCATTGGTGTGACGAGTGCGGCGGCATTAGGAGCGCTTGCATTTAAAGTGTATAAAGATTGGCAGTCTAACCAGCCAGCATCTGCATCCGAGGCTGCACCTAGCGCCTTAGAGACATCATCAACCTCTTTAGATGCATCAAATCACTCCACCTCACTAACGAATGAAGAGAAGCAAAATACCTTGATTCTGCAAGCGATGATCGCCGCAGCTAAAGCGGATGGACATGTTGATGAACAAGAACAGCACCAAATTCAACAAGCAGTGGAGGCGTTAGGAGCCGATCCTAGTGTGAACTTGTTTGTACAGCAGGAACTTAGTAAGCCTCTTGATCCTGCTGAAATTGCAACCCTTGTCTCTTCCCCAGAAGAAGCCGCAGAGGTGTACTTAGCGTCATTACTTGTGGCTGATGAACAAAACTTCATGGAAAATGCTTATCTTCAAGAATTGGCTAAGCAACTTAACTTGGCTCCCGACCTTGTTGCTCAACTGAGCGCGCAAATCAGTGAATAGCTAAGTTAATAATAGCTGGTTGATAAATAGAATGTTGATAAGTCGCAGGTTAATGAGTGAATAAATGGTGGATCAGTTGAATTGCTTTGATCGAATATGACACCTAATTTGATGGAAATACCACCAACTCATACCGCTATTTGAGATAGAACAACTCTCACAACAATCTGATTTTGTTTTTCGAGTGCTCACTGTGTATATTGAGACCAGTTATCATTTAGTGAAGGTTAAACCATGAAAATATACGATTGTTGTGATCTAGTAAGAGAACTATACGCACAAATTGGCAGTGGCGATCAGGGCTACATTCCGCAAGCAATCACTTGCGTATTGAAAACACTAAACGACATTGCAGCAGATGAATCACTACCGAAAGGAACTCGTGAGCGAGCGGCTTTTGCGGCTGCCAATCTATTAATTTCTGATTTCGAGGATTAATATGAACCTGTCTAATTTTGAAAAAATGGACCCAATTATGCTCATGAGCATTATCAACATGAAGCTTCGTGATGACTTCTCTGGGGACTTAAATAAACTCACTGCATACTTCGAAATTGATAAATTAACTTTAGTATCAAAACTGGCTTCTGCCGGGTTTGAATTTATGAGTGAAACGGGGCAGTTCAGATAATCTAAAAGTTAATAATTTGATTAAAATCATTAAAATAATCATAAACTTTTAACTATATCTATATAAATAACAGGATATATGTCTACGCTTATATGTAAGTTCTAATTACGAAGCTAAAGGCATATATGTCTGGAAAAGAAAAGCTCACAACAATACCAAAAACAGTCCGGCGTTCCTTCATACGTGCGGCGATAATCCCCTTTCTATTTGTTGAAGTGACCTTTCTCTGTATTTACTGGCTTAGCGTGACCATTAGTAATGATCAATCTATTCAACTCGCAGTCGATGCCGCTTACGATAGTATTCAAATCCATACGTTAAAAGCGGCGAAAAGAATCGACCACCAGTTAACGTCCATTCAAGCTGCCACAAAAATCTTTGCCTCTCAAACAAGTTGGGTTCTCAATAGTGATGATGCAACAAAGATATACGCCGACAATTTAGCGTTATCACCTGATGGTGTGTACCACACGACGCACAATAATGGCGGTTCTTCCGTTTACTACAGCGCGATTAATACCATAGATAAAGAGCAGAAAGACAAAGTCGCTGTGACCGCCACCCTCGACCCACTAATGAAGTCCATTCATGGCTCGAACGACCTAATCCAGCAGGTGTATATCAATACTTATGACTCATACAATCGGCTTTATCCATATATAAACACCTTGACGACATTCTCAAGCGAAATCGACTTGATTGATTTTAACTTTTACTACCTGGCAGATTTAAAACATAACCCCAAAAGAGAAGCGGTTTGGACAGATGCTTACTTAGATCCCGCAGGCTCTGGGTGGATGATTTCCTCCATAGCCCCTGTTTACTCCACAGCAGAACCAGACAAATTAGAAGCGGTTGTCGGGGTTGATATCACCTTGAGGTCGATAATAAAAGAAATGCTAAATATCCAAATTGGTTGGTTAGGCTACGCAATGATTATTGATCAAAATGGATCGATAATCGCAATGCCAGAAAGAGCTGAAAAAGATTTTGCACTGAAAGAACTCACTTCTCACCAATATACTCAGCACATCGATCAGGACCAATTCAAACCCAGTCGCTTTAATTTAAAAACACACCCAAAAACCCAAGAGTATATCTCTACATTACTTTCGACTCCTCAAGGATCCACCTTAATCACTTTAAACAACCCAATGATAATGAGTTGGGCTCAAGTACCAGGAACGGATTGGAAGTTAGTGTTTCTTGCGCCATCCAAACAGATTGAACGTCGCTATTTCGACATCAAACAAAATTTGGCAAACATTGGTTGGCTAATGGTGGCGGGGCTATTTTTCTTCTATCTTATTTTCTTCTTCTATATCACTTACCGCTCCGCTCGTATCGGCGAATCGTCCGTATCTGAACTAAACAGCATTCTTAAACTCGTTCAGAGTATTGGCCAAGGAAATTATCAGCAGCAGAAACCAAGGATGAAGTTTGCTGAGCTTGATAACCTAGCAAACCATGTCGTTGAAATGGGCAATAAATTAGGCGACGCTTACAATGCTATCGCCAAAGCGGAGTACCATGCTGGGCACGATAAGCTCACAGGTCTTCCAAATCGCTATTTAATGGAAGACTACCTAAAACAGTCCATTGCTTTAGCTCAGAGGCATCATCAAAAGATCGCTGTAATATTCATTGATTTAGATAAATTTAAACAGGTTAACGATCAACTCGGCCATTATGTCGGGGATATCGTATTACAATCGGTGGCTTCTCGGATTCAAAGGAACTTACGAAAGTCCGATATTGTGGCGCGATTAGGTGGCGATGAATTTATTGTGATACTCAATGACATCGAAGATACTGACCCCGTCATTAACCTCATTGATGCGCTCAAAGAGAGCATTTCCCAGCCAATAGCGTATAAAACCGGAAGCTGTACTATCGAAGCAAGTATGGGTTATGCGATCTACCCTGATCACGCAAACAATAGCCAAGACTTAGTCAACTATGCCGATGAAGAGATGTATAAACAGAAGCCAGTAAAGAATACATCATCCACTGGCTCTGTTTTATATCGCTAAAAGTCGCTTAAAAAGAGGCCCAAATAACGGTTGCAACTAAAATGGGGCACACAAACTTCACATACATTGGCCAAATTTTACCGAATAAGCCTAGCTGAAAATCAGGGCAACCTTGCTCTAGCTCTTTAATCTTAGATTGTCGGCTCCATACCCAACCACCAAAGAGGCAGAAGAGTAATGCGGCACTGGGTTGTAAGTATTGCGTCGCCACAGTTGCGACTAAACCAAATAGCGCACCAAAATTATAAACGATGACCACACTAAACAGAGCAATCAACCCGCCAAGGATCCAGCTCGTCGGTGTACGACGAGTGTTGAAACGTTCACTCACTAGCGCTACTGGGCACTCTAGCATTGAGATAGATGATGTTAATGCCGCAATAGTCAGCAGAAGGAAAAAGACAACCGCGAACAGTTGACCTAAAATGCCTAAACTATCAAACATAAGAGGTAAAACAGTGAAGACTAGTGTATCTGAACTAAGCAAAGAGCCATCTTCAGCGTAGATTTGAACGCCTTTTTGCATTGCCACAAACATTGCAGGCATAACAACCAGACCCGCAATGAAAGCGACAGCAGTATCGACTAGAGTCACGTTCATCGCCATTTTTGGTAGGTTCTCTTTCTTACTCAGGTAAGAACCATAAATCAGCATCGAACAGCCACCGATCGTCAGCGAGAAGAATCCTTGTCCCATGGCTGCCAATATGAGCTTCTTGTCCCAAATCTTATCGAAATCGGGAATCAGGTAATGCTCTAAACCCTGCATCGCTCCATCTTGCATCATGATGTAAATAAATAGGACGCCAAACAAGATAAACAGAGCGGGCATTAATCGTGTCGACCACTTTTCGATCCCTTGTTTAACGCCACCCTGTACGATCAAGATAGTAAGAACATAAAAGACAATCGTACCGAACAGGTTTCGCTCAACACTAAAACCTTTAAACCATGCCGTTGCAGCATCAAGCCCAGCCAATTCAGTTAACGCTCCCAACAAGAAGCAAATCAACCAACCACCGACAATACTGTAAAAAGCTAAAACTGCACTAGGAACACTTAAGCCTATCCAACCGATTAGCCCACCTACATTCTTACCCATCGGGTTAGAAGTTAGTGAGCGCATACTATCAACAGGATTAGCTTGACCGTGACGACCAATTGCCATTTCAACGATTAGCATAGGGAGGGCAACAACTAAGATCATGACTAAATAGACAAGCAAAAATGCACCGCCACCATTACTTGCCGCTTGAGTAGGAAATCCCCAAATATTGCCTAAACCAACAGCAGCACCAGCGGCGGCCAGAATAAATCCAAGGCGAGAGCCAAAGTGCTCACGGGGTTGTGATGAGGATGTGTTTTCTATCATGCTTCCTACCTAAAGTACCTACAAACTAGTGTGCTAGTACATTATTGCAAACAAACACTTTGCTCAAATAGGAACGTTCATAATTTAAACAAGTTTGGGATTTAATATTATATCGGTATGTAAAAGTATTTTTACAGTTGGGAGTACTTAAAGAGCATGAAAGCTAAAATAGACTTGGAAGGCAGGCAATTAGCTCATACAAAAAAAGCACCATGGGGTGCTTTTTATTAACAAGAAATATAGTGTTAAATAGTAAACACTTGATAGTTCTTCAATTCAGGAATCTTCTCATGCAACTCTTGCTCTTGTTCTGCTACTTCATCAAGAGACTCACAATAAATCTGCGCTTCTTTCTCTATAACTTTCGACTGCTCTGTCACTTTAGTCGCTAATTTCTCTTTTAATTCGGCCATCTTATTGGCAAGTTCAGTAAAATTAATACCACCATCTTGTTTCATTTTCTCAGACATCGCATCAAAGGCACTGGTAAAGAATTCGCTATTAAATACCTCTTGAGCTTTATCAAAATCTTTTTGCCAATTTTGAATAAAGGAGTCAAACGCATCTTTCTGTAAAACGAACTCATCACCTTGGTAATAGCGAGCTTCTACGTCAGCAAAAAATGCCTCTAAAGCCGTCTTAACTTTATTGAACGACTCCGAGTTATCAAAGCTCACTGAAACATCATCAATAATGTCATTCGCTAGGTTCAGTCCATCATTGGCAATATCTTTTGCACGAGGTAGATAAGCATTCATTTTCTCACGGTACTCTTCAATCGCTTGCTGTTGCTTATCATCAAGCTGAATTTTTTCTCCGTGGATATAAAGGTGATTATCATCATTGATCAGAACTTTCGGAGTACCATCTTTATATATCTCTAAATCTGAGCCATTGAGGTGCACCTCATTCTCAATATCAACATTACACTGCACCGCATAAACACTTGAACTGAGAGTTAAGGCCATTACGCCAATTACTGATTTCATACGCACCTCATAAACATTAAACCTATTCATTAACGGTATCAGACATTAACAAATAGTAAGTAAAAATTGGGTCAAGAAACCTGTGCGATTTCGTAACTGACACTTTTTGAGCCTATCGTCAGCTCTATTTCATCCCCTACTTGCTTCTTATTAAGCAGCGCACCTAATGGGGCATGAGGCGTCAATACCGCCACCCGATTGCCTTGGCACTCAACTATCAACCCTCCAGACGTTGGCCCAATGAAAAACCAACGGGCCTGATCGTCTTCATCAATTAGCTGAACTAAAGCGCTCATACCAATCGCACTCTTGTCATCAAACTCTCGTAATACCAGTTCTCGAAAAGTCCGAATATCATCTTCACACTCTTGTACTCGCAAAGCTTGCCCATGAGCCAAATAAGACGCCTCCAATGCTAAAGTGTCGTATTTATGCTCAGGCACTGTCTCTTCATCTGTCGCTGCATCAATCGCACGTTGAGTAGCATCAACGGCAACTTGATGGTTCATTTCTAAACGTTGCAAAATGATTTGCTGTAGATCGTATTTATTCATTCTATTTACAACTCTTTTCATTAGACGTTCAAGGATAGAATTAAGTACCATAGAGCGCCAGCAAAAAAGGAGACCGATTGATGGTTGAACAGACGCTAAAACAGTATTTTGGATTTGATAGCCTAAGAAAGGGACAATCGGATGTTATTCATCATGTTCTTGAAGGACACTCTGCCGCGGCTATCTTTCCTACTGGATCAGGGAAGTCTCTTTGCTATCAACTTCCAGCAATCGAGCTCCCGCACTTAACTTTGGTGATCTCTCCTCTGTTGGCCCTAATGAAAGATCAATTACAATTTCTACACTCTAAAGGCATCGCTGCCGCTTCTATTGATTCGAGCCAAGAGAGAGAACAGACTCAGCAAGTGATGCAAGCGGTACGCAATGGCGAAATTAAGATCTTAATGATTTCAGTCGAAAGGTTGAAAAACGAACGATTCAGACATTTTATCTCTCAAATACCAATGTCTCTGCTAGTGGTGGATGAAGCACACTGTATCTCTGAGTGGGGCCACAATTTCAGACCCGATTATTTAAAGCTTCCGCAATATCAACAGGCATTAAAAATCCCGCAAGTTTTGCTTTTAACAGCGACGGCGACACCTAATGTTATTGAAGATATGCAGAGTAAGTTTGCCATTCAAAAAGAGCACATTACAATCACGGGTTTTTATCGCTCTAATCTCGACCTGGCTATTTCACCGTGTGTTGAAGAGCATAAAACCGACAGTTTGATTGATATCATCGCTCCTACACCAGATGAACCTACCATCGTATATGTCACGTTGCAGCACTCAGCAGAACAGGTCGCCAAAGTATTACAACACGCTGGGATATCAGCCCACGCTTATCATGCTGGCCTTAAAACTGAACAGCGAGAATTCATTCAGCAACAATTCATGCAAGGTAAAATAAACTGTATTGTGGCAACCATAGCGTTTGGGATGGGAGTAGATAAAGCCAATATTCGCCGCGTCATTCATTTTGATTTACCTAAATCAATTGAGAACTACTCTCAGGAAATTGGACGAGCTGGCCGAGATGGACAAGATTCGGTTTGTACTTTGTTGGCGAACGCAAATGGCCTGAATGTGCTTGAGAATTTTGTCTATGGAGACACTCCAGATAAAGCGTCGATTCGGCATGTGGTGGAGCAGATCTACGCACAGCAAAAACCTTGGGAAATCATGCTCAATCGATTATCTCGAGATTCCAACATTCGCCAATTACCACTCAAAACGCTATTAGTCTACTTAGAACTCGCAGGGATTATCGAACCTAAATACAGCTACTTTGCAGAGTATAAATTTAAGTTTATCCAAACCCAACAACAAATCATCTCCCACTTTCAGGGCGAGCGGCAACATTTTGTGCATGCAATTTTCCAGTGCGCACCAAAGGCCAAAACATGGTGCACTTTAGACTTTGAAGCATTATGGATGAATTATCAGGCAGATAGGCAGCGTGTGATAGCCGCGATTGATTACTTCAATGAGCAAGGATGGATTGAGCTTGAAAGCAAGCAAATCACTGATGTATTCCAAATCACCAACACTCAAACACCAATCGATGAGTTAACTGAACACCTTTATCAGCTTTTTCATCAAAAAGAGCATAATGAGATAAAACGAATTAAAGCGATGGTTAACTTTTTTGAAGAATCTGAATGCTTAAGTCACAAGTTGGCGAACTACTTTGCGGATCATCATGCACCAGCCCAATGTGGGCATTGCTCTGTTTGTCGAGGCAATCAAGCAAAACTGCCAAGCACGTATCTCGGAGAAGCGAATGTCAGCCAGCTTGGTTCTTGGATAACCACCCTTTTAGCCGCAAGCTCCGACCCGCTGACCAATGAGGCCATTACGCGTTTTCTGTGTGGGATCACTACGCCACTTTCCACAAAATTAAAAGCAGGCAAAATGGAAGGTTTCGGTAAACTTGAGCTAATGCCTTTTGATGAGGTTAGACAGTTGGTGATCAAGCATCAAAGCTCTTCTTAGTATCAAGTTCTTCTTAGTCTTATGCTCTGGCTCTGGCTCTGGCTCTGGCTCTGGCTCTGGCTCTGGCATAGCAATCTATGCCCAAATGCGATTTAAATGCTAGTTAAAAAAAGCTGAGTTGTTTCATTTGGGCTTCAGGTTTAAGCATGACGTTTAAGCCAAGTAAACGGATCTCTCGTCCTTTTTGACGCTGTAATATATCTCGTAGCAAGCCTTTGAAGTCATCCAGCTCTAGTTGATGATGTATATGCTCAATCGTAGTCTGTTGAAAATCAGCAAACTTCAGCTTAATTCCTTGTTTGATGATCGCTTTATCAGCCGTTGCCTTGCCTAATCTTCGGTCTAATTCCGGAAAAAGCTGCCCTTCAATCACTTGCCAACATTGCTCGTAACTAGAGATATTTTGGCTGAACGTCCTTTCAACGCCGACGGATTTTCGTTCTCGCTCAACCACGATTTCTCTGTCATCAATACCATGGCTACGCTTCCAAAGAGAAGCACCTTGACGCCCAAACTTAAGCAGTAATTCACGGTAATCACTATTCTTAATATCTTCACAAGTATAGAAGCCTGCCTGATTTAGTTTCTCTAAGCTAACTTTTCCCACTCCTGGGATTTTTTCCAATGGCAACTTATCGACAACGGCTTGCACTTGATCTGGAGGAATAACAAACTGCCCGTTAGGCTTATTCATATCCGAAGCGACTTTCGCGAGAAACTTAATTGGAGCGGCACCAGCAGAAGCCGTTAAATTAAGCTCTTGCCAAATATCGTTGCGAATCGATTGTGCAATCAAGGTCGCAGAGCCTTGGCATAAGGTTGACTCCGTCACATCAAGATATGCTTCATCCAGCGATAAAGGCTCAATTAAATTGGTATAACGGGAAAAAATCTCTCGAATATGCGTGGAGACCTCTTTATAAACCTGCATTCTTCCAGGTACAACAAGTAGGTGCGGACATAGTTTTAATGCTTGGCCCGTGGGCATTGCGGAACGAATTCCAAATTTTCGAGCTTCGTAATTGCAGGTACTCAGCACGCCACGCTGTTTTTCATGCCCTCCAACCGCTAAAGGTCGATTTCTATATTCGGGGTTATCTCGAACCTCCACAGCAGCAAAAAAACAATCCATATCAACGTGGATTATTTTCCTAATTTTATCTATTGCGGTCATCACTACATCCCCCAACTATCGAACTGTATATAATACCAGTATAATTATTCATTGGTAAATTGGTAATTATGGCGTTTCCCCCTCAATATTAATGATAAAGTAGTAATTAAACATAAATTCACCAATGATTTATAAAAATATCATTTTTTATGATAGACGTGAGTCTGTACAATTTGAATCAATACTGATCGATAGGGACATTTGATTGAGTAATAAAATACTAGTCGTTGAAGACAGTCGAGCGTTTCGTAGCTATTTACATCAGCAACTCACTCAAATAGGTTGCGAGGTGGTACTGGCGGAGTCTGTCGAACAAGCGAGAATAATTTTAAATTCAGAGTCTGATTTTTTATGTACCGTGCTCGATTACTGCTTACCAGATGGTCAAGACGGTGAAATTATTGACCTAGTTTTAAGCTTTAATCACAGAGTTATTGTCCTCACGGCTATGGTTCAAGAAAATGCCCGTGAGCAAATACTGTCTAAAGGTGTGCTCGACTATATTTATAAAGATAGCCAAGCTTCCATTGCCTACTTACTCATTTTAGTTCAGCGACTGATTAATAACCGAAACCATAAAGCCCTCGTTGTTGATGATTCTTCGACGGTCCGACGCCATGTAGTACAGCTTTTAGAGCATCAATACATTCAGACCATTGAAGCCGAAAATGGTAATCAGGCGATCTCTCTTCTCCAGAAGCACCCTGATACCACCTTAATTATTACGGATCACGATATGCCTAAAAAAGATGGCATTCAAATGACTCGTGACATCCGTATGACCTATGATAGAAATCAACTTGCCATTTTAGGGTTATCAGGTAGTGATGACAGAGCAATGACCGCGCGTTTTCTTAAGGCGGGAGCGAACGATTTTTTATACAAACCATTTAATCAAGAAGAGTTCTTCTGTCGTGTCCATCAGATTTTAGACATGAAAGAAGCCACTGACAAATTGTATATAATGGCTAATCAAGACGCGCTTACTGGCTTATGGAATCGACGCTACCTGTTTAATCAAGTTTGTGATGGTTGTAATAAGCGCAATATTGCGATGATTGATATTGACCATTTCAAAAAGGTAAACGACACCTATGGTCATGATGGTGGTGACAGCGTTTTAGTCACTCTAAGCCATATATTAAACATTTACTTTAAAGATGACGTGGTAGCCCGCTTTGGTGGTGAAGAGTTTTGTATTCAATCATGTTCACCGTTTAACGAATTCATCCAACAATTGGAAAGAATGAGAAAACGAATAGAGAAGACCGAGATCAGTCATAATGGCGAACCAATATCCATTACCATCAGTGTCGGCACATCTAACACCCCAGCAAGCTTAGATGAGCAGATAACTCAAGCCGATGATCGACTGTATCAAGCCAAAAATGAGGGAAGAAATAGGATTGTGTATGAATGATAGTGGTACTCATCAGATAAAATAAAACCCAAAACAAACTGTTTTGGGTTTTGAGAAATATCATATTGTTCTAAGCGGTTTGCTTAAGCGATTCGATCTTTTTCCCATGCGGCAAGTTGCTCATTTCGAGCAGCAAGTTTCTCTTCTCGCATTGCTTCTCTCGCTTCGCGCTTCTTACGAGCATCACAAGGTTCAGGACAATTACATACCTTATCGATACCTACAGCACCAAGACCGCCACAGCTTCCTTTCACTACCTTTTTCTGTACGATGTAACCAACCGACATCGCCACAACAAAAGCTAAAAATGCTCCGAATGTAATCAAAAATGTATTCATTTTATCGCTCGCTCTTATTTATATTTCTTCATAAATGGTTTGAATGCTTCAGAAGCGATCTCTTCAAATCCGCCTTCTGTTTTCACAACCATAAATACAGGTATGTTTTTCTGATTTGCGACTTCCATGCCTTTCTCTTCACCCAATACCATTAAGCCTGTCGCCAAGCCATCTGCGGTCATAGACGAAGGATCCAATACTGTCACGGAGACAACTTTATGACGAATTGGCTTGCCCGTTTCTGGGTTAATAATATGGGAGTAACGAATTCCGTCTCTCTCAAAATAAATTCTGTAATCACCAGATGTCGCAACCGCCATGTCACCCGGTTCAATAATTTCTTGAATGGTACGTTCATCAACACTTGGTTTTTCAATCGCGATACGCCAGCCGATGTCTTCTCGGTTTTTCCCTTTCAGACGAATTTCACCACCGACCTCAACCATGTAATCAAGAATTCCTTGAGACTCAAGGTAATCAGCAACAACATCAACCCCCCACCCTTTTGCAATCGTTGATAAATCAACATACAGGTTAGGGATATCCTTAGTTAACGACGAACTCGTCGCTGTCAGGTGTTCAATACCAACATTCGCCTGACGGGCTTTAAGCTCTTCATCAGTAGGTACAACTTCCGGTCTTGCCTCTGGACCAAAGCCCCATAAATTCACTAAAGGCCCAACGGTTACATCTAATGCACCTAATGTAAGACCGTTCAAACGTATCGCTTCTTTCACAACCAATGCCGTTTGCTTTGATACTTCGAATGCATCTAAACCTTGATACTGGTTAAAACGGCTTAGCTCAGAGTCTTTTCGATACGTCGACATCTGATCATTAACTTCTTCGAGTAAGCGATCAATTTCAACTTGAAGCGCTTCAGCTTTAGGTGTGTTCTCAAGTGTTATGTACTTAACATTGTAGCTTGTCCCCATCGTAGGACCACTTAAATGCACCTGTTCACGAGGTTGCGTACAAGCAACAATAGTTGTAATCGAGATAAGTGTCACAAACCAAAATTTAATATTTTTAGCTAGGTGAATAATGCTGAATTTCACTAGCAACTCCTTGAGTATAAATAACTAATTTATAGACACTCCCCTAAAAAGGGAATCAATGAATAGCTATAAATGAATAATCTAATTCTAAAAAACAAATGGCTGACTCCAAAGAGTCAGCCATAAATTCAATCACTTAGGTAGATTAACCACCAAAGTCATCAAGCAAGATGTTTTCATCTTCAACACCAAGATCTTTCAGCATGCCGATAACAGCGGCATTCATCATTGGTGGACCACACATGTAGTATTCACAATCTTCTGGTGCTTCATGATCTTTCAAGTAGTTTTCATAAAGTACGTTGTGAATAAAGCCTGTGTAACCATCCCAGTTATCTTCTGGCTGAGGGTCTGAAAGTGCACAATGCCATACGAAGTTTTCATTCGCAGCCGCTAGGCCGTCAAAATCTTCAATGTAGAACATTTCACGTTTAGAACGCGCACCGTACCAGTAAGACATCTTACGAGTAGAGTTAAGACGCTTAAGTTGGTCGAAGATATGAGAACGCATTGGAGCCATACCAGCACCACCACCAATGAAGACCATCTCATTGTCAGTTTCTTTTGCGAAGAACTCACCAAATGGACCAGAAATTGTACACTTATCACCTTCTTTCAGTGACCAGATGTAAGATGACATCACGCCTGGTGGCACGTCTGGGTTGTTTGGCGGCGGAGTCGCAATACGTACGTTAAGCTTGATAATGCCTTTCTCTTCTGGGTATGACGCCATAGAGTAAGCACGAATCGAAGGTTCAGTAACGATTGACTCATAACGGAACAAGTTAAACTTATCCCAGTCACCACGATACTCTTCTGGAATATCGAAATCAGCGTATTTGATGTGATGCGGTTCAGCTTCAATCTGGATGTAACCACCAGCTTTAAACGGAACTTCTTCACCTTCAGGGATCGCAAGAGCAAGTTCTTTGATGAAGGTTGCTTCGTTATCATTAGAGATAACAGTACATTCCCATTTTTTAACACCAAAGATCTCTTCTGGAAGTTCGATTTCCATGTCAGTTTTAACGGCTACCTGACACGCTAGACGTTCGCCTTCACGAGCTTCACCTTTGCTGATGTGGCTAAGTTCTGTTGGTAGAATATCGCCACCGCCAGATTTAACTTTTACACGACACTGACCACAAGAGCCACCGCCACCACAAGCAGAAGAAACGAAAATACCACTACCCGCCATTGCGTTAAGTAGTTTGTCACCTGGAGAAGTTTTAAATGCTTTCTCTGGGTCACCGTTTACTGAGATAGTCACGTCACCTGACGGTACAAGCTTAGATTTAGCAAATAAAATCACTAATACTAGAACAAGTACAATCAGAGTAAACATCACTACTCCAAGAATAATATCCATCAACTATTCCTTAAATATTGTGCGGTTTACCCGACTTACAGTTGAACACCAGAGAAAGACATGAAGCCTAACGCCATCAAACCTACTGTGATGAAAGTGATGCCTAGACCACGAAGGCCTGGAGGTACATCTGAATATTTCATCTTCTCACGAATACCAGCAAGTGCCACGATAGCTAACATCCAACCCACACCAGAACCAAAGCCGTATACCACAGACTCAACGAAGTTATAATCACGTTGAACCATGAAAGATACACCACCAAAGATCGCACAGTTAACTGTGATCAGCGGAAGGAAGATACCAAGTGCGTTGTACAAAGGTGGGAAAAAGCGATCCAGTACCATCTCAAGGATTTGTACTAGAGCTGCAATTACACCAATGAAGGTAATGAAGTTAAGGAAGCTTAAATCCACGCCATCAAGCAGCGCATTCTCTTTTAGTACAAATGTGTAAACCAAGTTGTTTACAGGAACAGCAATCGTCAATACAACAACAACGGCAATACCAAGACCAAAAGAGGTTTTCACTTTCTTTGAAACCGCTAGGAATGTACACATACCTAGGAAGAAAGAGAGCGCCATATTTTCAATGAAGATCGATTTAACGAGTAAACTAATATAATGTTCCATTTTTACCTTACTCCTTCGCTTCTACTTGTTCAGGTCGAATGATACGGATAGCCCAGATCATGAAACCGATTAAGAAGAACGCCGATGGTGCGAGTAGCATCATACCGTTTGGTTGATACCAGCCACCTTCACTGATTAGAGGTAGAACCTCCATGCCGAACAACTTACCTGAACCGAATAGTTCGCGGAAGAATCCAACAGTAATCAGAACGAAACCGTAGCCTAAGCCATTACCAATACCATCAATAAGAGAAGGAATTGGCGCTGATTTCATTGCAAATGCTTCCGCACGACCCATTACGATACAGTTCGTAATGATCAAACCAACGAATACAGAAAGCTGCTTAGAAATATCGTATAAGTAAGCTTTAAGTACTTGGTCTACCACGATTACTAGAGATGCAATGATCGCCATTTGAACGATAATACGCACACTACCAGGAATATGGTTGCGAATTGAAGAAACAAAGAAGTTAGACAGTGCTGTTACAAAAGTTACAGCAAGCGTCATTACAAAGGCAGTTTCTAATTTAGTGGTTACCGCAAGAGCAGAACACACACCAAGAACTTGTAACGCGATAGGGTTGTTATCCAACACTGGCGCTAAAATGCTCTTTTTAATATCGTTTGCACTAGCCATTAGTTCAAACCTCCATCACGCACTTTAGCTAGGAAAGGACCAAAGCCTTCATCACCTAACCAGAAGTCAAAAGTACCTTGAACACCGTTACCCGTTAAGGTTGCGCCAGATAGGCCATCAACGCCGTGTTCAGAACCTTGAGGAGCGCCACCTTTAACCACTTTAATCGCTGGTTTATGGTTCTCATCAAACAGTTTCTTACCCACGAATTGAGCACGCCATCTTGGGTTTTCTACTTCACCACCAAGTCCAGGAGTTTCACCCTGTTCGTAGTAAGTAATACCCGCAACAGTGTTACCATCGGTTTCTACTGCAACAAATGCGTACATCATCGACCAAAGACCACTACCGTGAACCGGAATGATAACTTTTGATACAGCACTGCCATCTTTAACTAGGTATACAAGACCTTCGTTAGCGCGGCGGATGATTTTCGCTTTATCTTGTTCAGCAGTCAGTTTGATCGATAAGTTCTTATCTTTTGCCGCTTTACGCTGGTCGTAAGTTGTAGCATCGCCGTCAACAAACTCACCAGTAGAAAAGTCAACCAGACGAGGTTCGATGTACTGAGCGAAAAGATCAGGGATCTTCTTACCTTCAGTATCAATACCTGCAACTTCAACAATCTTACTTTGCTTATCTAGCACTGCATTTGCTTTCTGCTTATCACGCAGGCTAACAGCTGCTGTTGATACGATGATTGAGCACACTAGGCTCAATGCGATAACAACAAACAGCGTCTTTTTAATGCTATCGTTATTACTTGCCATAGCGAGCTAGTCTCCGTTTGATATTCTTCTCGATCACAATGTGGTCGAACAGAGGAGCAAATAGGTTAGCGAATAGAATCGCCAGCATCATACCTTCTGGGTATGCTGGGTTAACAACACGAATCATCACACACATTGCGCCGATAAGGATACCGTAAGCTAACTTACCTTTATCAGTAAATGATGCAGATACAGGGTCGGTTGCCATGAAGAACATACCGAATGCAAAACCACCAAGTACTAGGTGCCAGTGCCAAGGCATGCTAAACATTGCGTTAGTATCTGAACCTACTAGGTTAAATAGTGTTGAAACCGCGATCATACCTAGCATTACGCCGACAATGATGCGCCATGAAGCAATGCCCATGTAAACAATCATTGCAGCACCAAGCATAAGAGCTAGTGTAGACACTTCACCAATAGAGCCTGGAATGTTACCAACGAATGCATCCATCCAAGTGATTGCTTCACCTGTCACGATATTCATTAGTTCACCGCTACCACCTTGAGCCCATTGGCTAAGAGCAGTTGCGCCAGAGAAACCATCAGCTGCAGTCCATACTACGTCACCAGAAATCTGTGCAGGGTATGCAAAGAAAAGGAACGCACGGCCAGCAAGTGCAGGGTTTAGGAAGTTACGACCTGTACCACCAAAGATCTCTTTAGCTACGACAACACCAAAGGTAATACCTAGTGCTGCTTGCCATAGAGGAAGCGTCGGTGGAACAATCAGTGCGAATAAAATAGAGGTAACAAAGAAACCTTCGTTAACTTCATGTTTACGCACCATACAGAACAACACTTCCCAAAATCCGCCCACTAAAAAGACAGTAGCGTAAATTGGTAGGAAGTAAGTCGAACCCAGTAGCATTTTACTGCCCCAACCTGCATCCGCAGAGATGGAACCGCCAAGCATTTCTGTTAACCAGTAATGCCAGTTACCTGCAACTACTGATACTAATTCAGCACCAGAGTACATATGTGTTAGCGCAGCGATCGCTTGACCACCAGCGTTATACATACCCCAGAACATTGCTGGGAATACGGCTAACCAAACCATAATCATGATACGTTTTAAATCAACGCTATCACGAACATGCGAGCTACGTTTTGTTACTGTACCAGGCGTGTAGAACAACGTTGCCGTTGCTTCATACAGTGCAAACCATTTTTCATGTTTGCCACCAGGTTCAAAATGATGCTCGATGTCTTCAAGAAACTTCTTAAGCATGGAATTATCCTTCCTTCTCAATCTTGTCTAGGCATTCACGAAGTAATTGACCATATTCGTACTTACCTGGACATACAAAGGTGCACAATGCCAAATCATCTTCATCTAATTCAAGAGCACCAAGGCTCTGTGCGCTATCGATATCGCCAGCACATAGATCACGAAGAAGCAATGTTGGTTCCATATCAAGTGGCATTACTTTTTCGTAATTACCAATTGGAACCATTGCACGATCACTACCATTCGTTGTCGTTGTCATATTAAACAACTGACCATTGAATAAGTGACCAAGGAATGAGCGAGTAACAGAGAACTTATTCTTACCAGGCATAGCCCAACCGAATAGCTCTTTCTCGCGACCTTCACGAAGAACAGACACTTGCTGATGGTAACGGCCAAGGAAAGCATGAGGGCCGGTAGCATGAACACCATTCAGAACTGAGCCTGAAATAACACGAACTTCGCCAGGAATTAACTCATTATCTGTTAACTCATCAAGGCTAGCACCAAGCTGAGTACGAACAAGACGAGGGTTATTTACCACTGGACCCGCAAGAGAAACAACACGATCTGTGTAGATTTCACCGGTAAGGAAAAGCTTACCGAAAGCGATAACGTCCTGATAGTTAATGCTCCACGCAACATTTTCAGCATTTACCGGATATAGGTAATGCATGTGCGTACCAGCAAGACCTGCTGGGTGAGGGCCATCAAAAACGTGTTCTTCGATGTTTGGTTGAGCCGAACGAGGAAGGCTTGTACCTTTTTTACAAACGTACACCTTGCCATCAGTTAGAGTCGATAGAATGTCCAGGCCGGCAATAAATGCATCCGACTGTTCATTAATAATCAATTCAGGCTCTGCTGCGAGTGGATTGGTATCCATAGCAGTAACGAAAATGGCCTGAGTTGTAGACTCAATGGCTGGAACCTTGCTGAACGGACGAGTTCGCAGAGCGGTCCATGAACCAGACTCAATTAACTGAGCTTTAACCGCTTGACGGTCAAGTTTAGCTAATTGGCTAGCTTCAAAGCTATCAAACGTAATTTGCTCATTACCTGCAACTTCAATAACAACAGATTGAAGTACACGTTTAGCACCACGATTAATTTCGATAACTTTACCGCTTGCTGGAGAAGTAAATTTAACGCCCAAATTCTTCTTATCTTCAAAAAGAATTTGACCTTTTTTTACTTCATCACCAACGCGAGCATGCATCGTAGGACGCATACCAACGTACTCTTCGCCAAGCAAGGCGACTTTATTGATGGACTTACCATCATTAATCACCTGGGATGGAGTTCCTGCAATAGGAAGATCCAAGCCCTTCTTTATTGTAATCATACGCGCTTGCACTACTTTATCGGGAAAAAGATTCTTTAATTGCGTAACATTTAGACACGACATTTAAGTGTCCGGCCTTGGCATAATGACGCACCAAGATCGCAACATTCTCTTAAAAAAACAATTACAATCAGTAATTGCTATTTATTAGGTGCAGTAGTTTAGCATCTTTTTAGAATGGGATGCCATGACCAACCGCTTGAATAGACATTTTATTTACGAGGAATTGCTGTATATAGGCTTGCGAATATTGATAACTTTGATGTGTCGCACAATTACTCACCGCATTATACTTTAGAGGTATACCAATATTCATAAATGGAAATATTTTACTTTAAATCCATTACATTTCTCACATGTTGAAACACTGTTAATTTTCTTCTTATCAACACAGCATATATAAAGAGCAAAACCTATTTATAAAAACCGATTATTTATCTCCCCCCATACACATCGGGCTATCAGGCACTCCATCTCTTTCGATTCTCCATTCTGATTCCGTGTATGTGTGGATTGAAAGCGCATGAATGTTATTTTTCAATTCGTCAGCTAATGCAACATTAATAAGCCTATGTCGAGCAATGAGTCTCTTGCCTTCGAACTCGTTACTGACAACAATCACTTTAAAGTGACTCTCAGAACCAGGGGGAACGTTATGCATGTAGCTTTCGTTTATCACATTCAAATACTCAGGCTTAAAAGTATTATGTAGTTTCGACTCTATCACTTCTTGGATCATTGCTCTTCCTTAGTATTCCAACAGAATTTATTCATTCATGTTTTAAGTATAAACTTTGGCTCAAATTATGTCTGTAGGGTTTTCATGGCCGAGTTATTTTCTAACTTCATGCCATGAGATTCGATGTTTTTGTATCTTGTTTAACAAGGTTTTGCGACAATAGTTCCGTTAATCCTCCAATGTAAGCGCCAATAAACTATGAAAACTGAACTGACCCTTCATGACCGCACTCTAAACCTGAATCGTTTTCCAAAGCGATCAAATGAAACATTACAGGCGTGGGATGCCGGAGATGAGTATCTCATCAATCATGTTGAAGATATGAAGCTGGAACCTGGTAAGCATATCTTGATACTCAATGATAATTTTGGCGCGTTATCTTGTTGGTTCTCAGAGAAACATCAAGTCACAATGATGAGCGACTCTTACGTATCTCATTCAGGCACATTAAAAAATTTACAGCGCAATCAATGTGGACGAATCACTTTTTTGAACTGTATGGACGAGATCCCTGAGTTTATCGATTTGGTTTTGTTTCAATTACCAAAAAGTAATCGTCATCTTGTATGGCAACTTAACCAGCTAAGAAAAGCACTTCCTAAGGGCTGCCCTGTCATTGGTGTCAATAAAGTAAAAGAGATCCATACTTCAACGTTAGATCTGTTTGAAAAATACTTAGGAACTACCACCACCTCTTTGGCAAAAAAGAAGCATCGCCTTGTATTTTCGACGCCTGACTGCGAACCCGTTTTAGACGTCAACCCGATCACTGAGTGGGACGTGGATGATGAAGATATCCACTTGAAGAATTTACCAAATGTTTATTCAGGTGAAGGTCTAGACCTTGGCGCTCGATGTTTACTCGATCACATTCCTCAAGATCCTGAGTTACGTCATATTATTGATTTAGGCTGTGGTAATGGCGTGCTTTCTGTTAAAGCTGGTCAACTTAACCCAGAAGCTCGAATTACTTGTATTGATGAAAGCTTTATGGCGATAGATTCAGCAAAACAAAACCTTTTAGACAATTTAGGTCCAGATCGCCAAGTTCAGTTCATCGCCAATAACTGTTTAGATGGATTCAAGAAAAACAGCACCTATCTCGTATTGTGTAATCCTCCATTCCATCAGCAGCAAGCCATCACCGATCATATCGCGTGGCAGATGTTCTGTGATGCGAAGCATGTTCTTAGCAATGGAGGCAAATTAATTGTTATTGGAAACCGTCACCTCGGATACGATGTAAAGCTGGCTAGATTATTTGGTGAGGCGAATGTTGAAACTCTTGAACTCAATAATAAGTTTGAAGTTTTACAAGCCACTAGAGAGCCTGCTAACTTTAACAAATAACTGAATTTATAGTATATATCGGTAACTCTCGCGCCACCGATGATGTATTTGACAAGGAAATAGTAATGAAAAAATTGATTTTAGTCGCTTCAATGGCTCTATTGACAGCCTGTGCAGCACCACAGCAAGAACAGATTAATCTGGCTCCCAAAGCTACCTTGAGCCAAAATGACATTGTTAAAGGCAAAACATTAACACTAACCAGTAAAGATGTTCGCGCCGCTCAGTACGTTGCTCTACTCAATAATGGCCGCTCGAACATTCTGCCAATTCATGCGAAGCAGAATATGAGAATATCTTTAGAGAACGTTCTTGCTGATCAATTCTCATCTCAAGGTTTCAATGTCACTGTCGCAAGCGAGAACTCGATTACCTTAGAGATCCAAGAAGCTCTGATTACTGTACAACACTCAGTAATGGAAAACGAAATGGAAGGTAAAGTTACATTAGAAGTTACCGCTGAAACTCCGAAAGGAAAACTAGTGAGAACTTACAATGGTACAGCACAACGCACTGGAACGTTAAGCGCGTCAAATGAAGACGTCGAGATGGTTTTAAACGATGTGATCAATTTGGTATTAGCTGAAATCGCCAACGACCAAGAGCTACAAACCTACATGAAGGAACGCTTCTAATGAATCGCCTACTTTTATCCGCTTTGCTACTGGTTAGTGGCGTCTCTTGGGCAAGCCCTCAAGTGGTATTTGAAACTACATTGGGCTCTTTTACTGTCTCTTTAAATGAAGAAAAAGCACCCATCAGTGTCGGAAATTTCATTAAATACGTAAATGACGGTAGCTATGTTGGCAGCCAGTTCCACCGTGTTATCCCTGGTTTCATGGCTCAAGGTGGCGGCTTTGATAAAGATATGAAACGTCTTCCAACTTATTCTCCAATAAGTAATGAAGCTTCTAATGGTTTACAAAACAACCAAGCGACCATCGCAATGGCAAGAACAAACGATCCTAACTCTGCCACTCGCCAATTTTTCATCAATTTTGGTAACAATAATTTTCTAGATTATGGCCAACGTCCACCAGGTTATGCTGTATTTGGTAAAGTAACGAAAGGTTTTGATGTTATACAGGGTATGGCAAATAAACCCACTCACAGTTTACGTGGTATGAAAGATGTTCCTGTAGAACCCATCATTATCACTAAAGCGACACTTATTAACGATTAATACTTCTTCATGTCTCGTGTTTGATCATCTAATGCCTAGAATCTCATTCTAGGCATTATTCATTCAGCTTAGAAGAATCAACAAGGATTGGTTTTATGCCTTCAACTTCCTCCCCTTCTTGGATGGACACCTTCCGCAGCTTTTTAGACAAACGCTTACTTTGGGTATTCATGCTTGGTTGTTCAAGCGGCTTTCCTTGGGTATTGATCGGCTCAAATATGTCCGGTTGGTTAAAAGATGCAGGCTTAACCCGTGCAGCTATTGGGTACTTTGGTTCTGTCTTTGCCGTTTATGCGATTAACTTTCTATGGGCTCCTCTAGTCGATCGAGTAAAGCTACCTATTCTGCATTCTGTTTTAGGTCAACGCCGTAGCTGGATCTTCCTTTGCCAATCAGCCATTCTCATTTGCACTCTATTTATAGCAGGAGTCAATCCCGCTAATGATTTAATGTTCACCTCAATGCTGGCTCTTGGCATTGCTATCGCCTCATCGACTCAAGATATTGCGATTGATGCCTTTCGTATTGATACTTTCCCTAAATCCGAATCAACTAAACTTCCTCAAGCCTCTGCTATGGCGGTAATGGGTTGGTCAACAGGTTACTCGCTTCCAGGTTATTTAGCCTTTATCAATGCTGACTCAATTGGCTGGAATGGCGTTTATTACGGTATGGCTATTATAGTGGTCGTGCTAATGGTCTTCACTCTTTTAGCTGATGAGCCGAACACCAAACGTGAACAACTACAGCACCAAGCAGAAGCTCGCCACAATAAAGTGGTCGGTTCTAAATTGATCGCTTGGATCAGCGTTACCGTAATCGAACCATTTTATGATTTCTTTAAGCGTAATGGCGTGCAAGTTGCGATCACGCTATTGCTGTTTGTTTTCCTTTTTAAAATCGGAGAAGCTTTCCTTGGGCGCATGTCGATCACTTTCTATAAAGAGGTGGGCTTTAGTAATGAGCAAATCGGTTACTACTCTAAACTTATCGGTTGGGGCGTGACTCTACTATTTACCTTTATTGGCAGCTTATTTAATGTCAGGTTTGGTATCGTTCGTGGTTTGATGATCGGCGGCATTGCTATGGCAGCGAGTAATTTGATGTTTGCTTGGATAGCAAATGTAGGGCCAAGTGAGAACCTGTTCTTAGCGACAATCATCGTAGATAACTTTACCACCGCCTTCTCAACGATTGCCTTTGTCTCCTTCTTAACGGTATTAACAGGACAAGCTTTTTCGGCGACTCAATATGCTCTGCTCGCCTCTCTAGGCAATTTTGGCAGAACCTCTCTGGCGTCATTCAGTGGTGAATTGGTCGATTACCTTAATGACTGGTCAACTTTCTTTATAATCACGGCACTGATGGTTCTTCCAAGCTTATTCATGCTTTACAGACTGCGCCATTACTTCACGGATCTACTTCATCAAGCCCAACAGCGAAACCTAAATGAGAGCTCTGATAAGTAAAGTGAAGCTGAGCACAATTATTTAGTTCACCGACAAAGGAGGCTTATATGCCTCTTTTGTGTTTTTCATAACCTCACATTTTTTCAGACATTCACTGTTTTTGTTGTTTTTTCGATTGCGACATATCTCACACAAATAAAGAAACAGAATATGTAAGCTCACTTTCCCACGCAAAATGTAACGACTTAAATCACACAAATAATGCAACAAAATGTAATTTAAATTTAGTTCCGCAAAAGAGTTTTACAGCGTGATCATGATCACCATATTTGTTTGTTTTTCCGCCTTTCGTCACTACCAATTAAAAATTTTGCCGCTATTATTCTCGCCATCAGGAATACGGCTTAGATCGTATCCATCAATTAAATGCAAACATAGAGAGTCCCCTTATGCGCAAATCACTTCTAGCTCTTGGTTTAATGGCAGCAGCAACAACTGCTCCTGTTATGGCTGCAGATTACTCTGACGGCGATATCCATAAAAATGATTATAAATGGGTGCAGTTCAACTTAATGGCTGCTATCGATGAACTTCCTGGTGAATCTTCTCACGATTACCTAGAGATGGAATTTGGCGGTCGCTCTGGAGCTTTCGATCTTTACGGTTACGTTGACGTGTTCAATCTAACTTCAGATCCAGGCAGTGACAAAGATGGTGCTGAGAAAATCTTCATGAAGTTCGCACCTCGTATGTCTCTTGACGCAGTAACGGGTAAAGATCTTTCTTTCGGTCCAGTACAAGAGTTATACGTTTCTACTCTTATGGAATGGGGTGGCAACTCTGGTGTTAACACTCAAAAAGTTGGTCTTGGTTCTGATGTAATGGTTCCTTGGCTTGGTAAAATTGGCCTAAACTTCTACGGTACTTACGATTCAAATAAGAAAGACTGGAACGGTTTCCAAGTATCAACTAACTGGTTCAAACCTTTCTACTTCTTCGAGAACGGTTCATTCATTTCTTACCAAGGTTACATCGATTACCAATTTGGTATGGAAGATGACTTTGCAGCGCTAAACACCTCAAATGGTGGTGCTATGTTTAACGGTATCTACTGGCACTCAGATCGCTACTCAGTAGGTTACGGTCTTAAAGGCTACAAAGACGTTTACGGTCTTAAAGACGATGGTCTAGCTGGTAAAACTACTGGCTTCGGTCACTACCTAGCAGTAACTTACAAGTTCTAATTCAACTTGAAGTAATTTTCCAAAATGGCGCTCTTGAGCGCCATTTTTTATTGCTTTCTAAAGTAGCCCACTTATCATCGTCCTATACCATTCAACTAGGACACTCCCTTGAATATCACTATTGTAGGCCCCGGTGCCATTGGTTCCCTTTGGGCATGTAAACTCCATCAAGCTGGCCATAATGTTTCGCTTTATAGTCGCAGTACGAACAAGCGCCTCTCAATTAAGCTTGATAACCTCCCTGAGATATCATTCCACAATAACGATGTTCAACGCCTTCAACAGACAGATGTATTACTCATTACGGTAAAATCTTGGCAAGTTGAAAGTGCCCTACTCCCTTTATTAGACAAGATCGACCCCAAAACGATACTGCTTTTTATGCACAATGGTATGGGGGCGGTTGATGACTTAAATTCTCAAATAAGCCACTTTCCGATCGTACTTGCCACCACCACTCACGGCGCACTAAAACCTTCTGCCCAATGTGTGTTGCATACTGGGAACGGACAAACTCAAATTGGAGCTTATAACGATCTAGGACAACAGTGCTCTTTTCTCGCGGATGTATTCAACCATGCTCTACCAAGTGTGGTTTGGAACTCAGATATCAACACAGCTCTTTGGAATAAACTTGCCATCAACTGTGCGATTAACCCTTTAACCGCTCTTCATCGATGTAAAAATGGCGCACTTGCACAGCCTCAATTTCAAATCGAGATACAAGAGATAGTCACTGAGCTGGTCCAAGTAATGAAAGCAAACCATATCCAAGCGGATGAAAAATCATTACTCAATACAATATATAACGTAATCAATGCCACCGCTGAAAATTACTCTTCCATGCATCAAGATATTCATCATAAGCGCAATAGTGAAATTGACTTCATCACCGGATTTTTAATCAAAGCAGCCGCTAAACACCATATAGAGCTACCTAAGAACCGCGCTTTGTATGAATCAATCAAACAAATCGAGCAGTGTTGGTGATCCAGTAAAGCCGAAAATAACGACTCGCTAATATAAGAAAGAGTTAGAAAGAGTTGTGATAGCGAGTGACTACGCCTATGATCGCTCTTTCAGCACTCACGACCACAACATTAAGTTATCTCATGTTTGATATACAAAGTATTCGCAATCAATTTCCGGCACTAGCACAAACGATCAATGACCAATCACTCGTCTACTTAGACAGTGCTGCCACCGCTCAAAAACCTCAAGTTGTCATTGATGCGATTAGCCGATACTACAGTAGTCAAAATGCCAATGTTCATCGTGGGAGCCATAGCTTAACCGCCGAAGCAACGAGCCAATTTGAAGCCGCTCGCCAAACGGTTTGCGACTTTATTGGCGCCTCTTCAGCTAAAGAAATCATTTGGACTCGCGGTGCGACTGAAGCACTGAATTTGATCGCTCAAACTTACGCTCGAAACACGCTGAAAGTAGACGATGAAATATTGATCAGCGAAATGGAGCACCACGCAAACATAGTTCCGTGGCAGATCGTCGCACAGCAAACGGGTGCTAAAATCGTAAAAGTTCCAATGACCAGCCAATGCCAATTCGATTACTCCGCTTTTGAAACGTTAATCACACCAAAAACGAAAATAGTGGCGCTTGCACAAACCACTAATGTCACCGGAACTCGTCAACCAATAGAATCCGTTATCAAAAAAGCGCACCAATTTAATGCAGTCGTTGTGGTTGATGGCGCACAAGGTATCGTTCATGAATCAGTAAATGTGACCGATCTCGATGCGGATTTCTACGTCTTCTCTGGTCATAAATTGTATGCGCCCGCAGGCATTGGTGTGCTCTATGGAAAACAGAGTTTACTTGAAAGTATGCCTCCATGGCATGGTGGTGGAAAAATGGTAGAGAAGGTCTCTTTTTCGGGAACCACATACTCTGAACTGCCGGGGAAATTTGAAGCGGGGACACCAAACGTTGCAGGCGCGATTGCACTGTCAGTAGCAATTGATTGGTTTCGACAATTTAAAATCTCTGACATTGAAGAACACATCACTCAGCTCCAACAATTAACCTACCAAGCGCTTTCGAAAATTGAGGACATCACGGTTATCGGTTTTCAAGAGCATGCTAGTGTGATCACTTTTATCATGGACGGTGTCCACCACCAAGACATCGCAACACTGCTTGATCAGCAAGCCATTGCCGTTAGGGCAGGACATCATTGCGCTCACCCTCTAATGGATGCGCTTGGAGTGAAAGGAACCGTCAGAATATCATTTGCTATTTACAATACGCTTGATGACGTAGAACGGTTGATCTCTGCTATCAAAAAAGCCGTAGATCTGCTCTAGAATCGAAATCAAAGCATTATATCGAATAAATAAAAAAGCCGCTGACAACAATGTTCAGCGGCTTTTATTTATTCACCTGTTATTTTATTAACCCACGTTCTTACGTGCGTTTTGGAACATACGCATCCACGCGCCATTCTCGCCCCAACCTTCTGGAGACCAAGAGTTTGCAACCGTACGGAATACACGCTCTGGGTGAGGCATCATGATAGTCACGCGGCCATCCGTCGTTGTTAGACCTGTGATAGCGTTTGGCGAACCATTCGGGTTGTTCGGGTATTGCTGCGTTTGGTTACCGTTGTTATCAACGTAACGTAGTGCAACCGTACCTGAGTTTTCAATCGCGTTTAGGTGGTCGTTATCACGCACTTCTACGCGGCCTTCACCGTGAGACACAGCGATTGGCATACGAGAACCTTCCATGCCGTTGAAGAATACAGAATCAGACTTCTGAACTTCAACTAGGCTGAAACGAGCTTCAAAACGCTCAGATTCGTTACGAACGAAACGTGGCCAATACTCAGCTCCAGGGATAAGTTCACGCAGGTTAGACAACATCTGACAACCGTTACACACACCTAGAGAGAAAGTATCTTCACGCTTGAAGAAGTTTTCAAATTGGTCACGTGTAGACTCGTTGAACAGAACCGATTTAGCCCAACCTTCACCAGCTCCCAGTACATCACCGTAAGAGAAGCCACCACAAGCCACAAGGCCGTTGTACTCTTCTAGTACCGCTTGACCCGTTAGGATGTCGCTCATGTGAATATCAGTCGCTTCAAAACCTGCACGGTCGAATGCTGCTGCCATTTCAACGTGAGAGTTAACACCCTGCTCACGTAAAATCGCCATCTTAGGCTTAGCGCCTGTATTTATCATAGGAGCGTTGATGAATGGAGCAGCAATGTCTTCGTTTACATCAAAGCTTAGTTTCACGTTCAGACCTGGGTCTGAGTTGTCTTTCTTCGCTTCGTGCTCTTGGTCTGCACAGATTGGGTTATCACGTAGACCTTGCATCTTATGCGTAGTTTCAGCCCAGATAGTACGTAATTCAGTACGGTTACGTTGGATTACAACGTCTGCGCCTGACTTAATCACTACTTCGTCTGATGCTTCCCCTTCCCCAACAACGCTACCAATTACGTGTGAACACGCTTCTAGGCCATTGGCTGCAAGCGTAGAAAGGACTGCGTCTAGGTCGTCGTTACGAACTTGGATTACCGCACCTAGCTCTTCGTTGAAGAGTGCTGCTAGTGTGTCTTCGCTGTTCTCTGATGCAGCTAAAAGCGCTTCAATGTTTGCGTTAACACCACAGTGACCTGCGAACGCCATTTCAGCTAGCGTTACGAATAGACCGCCATCGCCTTTATCGTGGTAAGACACAACTTGGTCGTTCGCTACAAGCGCTTGAACGCCTTCGTAGAAACCTTTTAGTTGAGCCGCGTTGTCTACGTCTGCTGGCTTATCACCAAGCTGCTTGTAAACTTGCGCTAGTGCTGTAGCACCCAGACGGTTTTTGCCGTTACCTAGGTCGATAAGAACTAGTGACGTGTTGCCTAGTCCTTCAAGGTTATCAGGGGTGCGAAGTTGAGGCGTAATTGTCTTACGAACATCTTCAACACGTGCAAATGCAGTGATAACAAGAGACAGCGGAGAAGTGACTTCTTTCTGCTCGCCGTTCTCTTCCCACTTGGTCTTCATCGACATTGAGTCTTTACCCACTGGGATAGTTAGACCCAGTGCCGGACATAGCTCTTCACCGACGGCTTTAACCGCTTCGTAAAGACCAGCATCTTCACCCGGGTGACCTGCTGGAGACATCCAGTTAGCTGACAATTTAATGTGCTTGATATCGCCGATGTTTGTCGCTGCGATGTTAGTGATTGCTTCACCAACCGCTAGACGAGCTGACGCGCCGAAATCTAGTAGTGCTACTGGCGTACGTTCACCAAGAGACATCGCCTCACCGTGGTAAGAGTCGTAGCTTGCTGCAGTTACTGCGCAGTTAGCAACTGGAACCTGCCATGGGCCAACCATTTGGTCACGAGCTACAAGGCCTGTTACCGAGCGGTCACCGATAGTGATAAGGAATGTTTTCTCAGCGACTGTTGGCAAGCGAAGAACACGGTCAACCGCTTCGTTTAGTTCAATACCAGAACGGTCAATCGCAGGATTGTTTGCTTTTAGCGTCTTCGCATCACGGTGCATCTTAGGTGTTTTACCTAATAGGATGTCCATAGGCATATCGATTGGCGTGTTGTCGAAATGTGAATCTTCTAATTTAAGATCACGTTCTTCTGTTGCTTTACCCACCACTGCATATGGTGCGCGTTCACGCTTACAAATCGCGTCGAACGTTGCCATGTCTTTATCAGCAACCGCCATAACGTAACGCTCTTGAGATTCGTTACACCAGATCTCAAGTGGGCTCATACCCGGCTCATCGTTTGGTACGTCACGTAGGTTGAAGATACCGCCACGCTCGCCATCGTCGACTAGCTCAGGAAGTGCATTCGAGATACCGCCCGCGCCCACATCATGGATAAATGCTATTGGGTTCGCATCACCAAGCTGCCAACAACGGTCAATAACTTCCTGACAACGACGTTCCATTTCTGGGTTTTCACGTTGTACAGAAGCAAAATCTAAGTCTTCAGAAGAAGAACCCGAATCCATTGAAGATGCCGCACCGCCACCAAGACCGATGTTCATCGCTGGACCACCAAGAACGATGAGGCTTGCACCTACTGGGATCTCTTTCTTCTGTACATGATCATCACGAATGTTACCTAAACCACCAGCCAGCATGATTGGTTTGTGGTAACCACGTACTTCTTCACCTGCGTGAGAGTTTACTTTCTCTTCGTAAGTACGGAAGTAACCTAATAGGTTTGGACGACCAAATTCGTTGTTGAATGCTGCGCCACCAAGAGGACCTTCAAGCATGATATCCAAAGCAGTAACGATACGGCTTGGCTTACCAAAGTCTGTTTCCCAAGGTTGAACGAAGTTCGGGATCTTCAGGTTAGATACAGAGAAAGCAACCAGACCCGCTTTTGGCTTACCGCCAATACCAGTCGCGCCTTCATCACGGATTTCACCGCCTGAACCAGTAGATGCGCCCGGCCACGGAGAGATTGCCGTTGGGTGGTTGTGCGTTTCAACTTTCATCAAGATGTGTGTTTTCTCTTGGTGATAGTTGTACTGACGAGTTTCTGGGTCTGGGAAGAAACGACCGACTTCAGAACCTGTCATTACCGCTGCGTTATCTTTATAAGCAGACAGAACGTGTTCTGGTGTCGTTTCAAAGGTGTTCTTAATCATCTTGAACAATGATTTTTCTTGCTTAACGCCATCGATAGTCCAATCAGCGTTAAAGATCTTGTGACGACAGTGCTCTGAGTTCGCTTGTGCAAACATCATTAGCTCGATGTCAGTCGGGTTACGACCTAGCTTCTCAGTGAAGCTTTCAAGCAGGTAATCAATTTCATCTTCTGCAAGAGCAAGGCCTAGGGTAACGTTTGCTTTTTCAAGCGCTTTACGTCCACCAGTTAATAGGTCAACTTCCGCATAAGGAGCAGGCTCAGCAACTGTGAATAGTGCCGCCGCAGATTCGAAGTCAGTGAAAACCACTTCCATCATGCGATCGTGCAAAATAGCTTTAAGTTCTACAAGTTGTAGTTCAGAAAGTACTGTTGATGTCTCAATGTAGAAGGCCGTACCGCGCTCTAGGCGAGAAACTTTATCAAGACCACAGTTGTGAGCAATGTCAGTTGATTTTGAAGACCAAGGCGAGATAGTGCCAGGGCGTGGCGTGGCAAGCAGCAGTAAACCTTCAGGTTGATGCTCTTCGCCATTGCCTTTACAAGAAAGCGCAGGGCCGTAAGTCAGTAGCTTTTCTAGCTTCTCAACTTCAGACTCATCTAGGTCTGCCGTTAGATCAGCAAAGTGGGCAAACTCAGCGTAAATACCTGTTACAGGTAAGCTTAATTCACGACAAAGCTCTAAAAGCTTGTTAACACGAAACTCAGATAGAGCTGGGGAGCCACGCAAAATTCTCATGTGCTTAGGTCTCTTATGCAGTTGATTAAGGTAGTATTGGAATAAATTCAGTGGGTTATAGGAACAACCTAACTGTTTTCTTCGAAGCTATTCCCGAAGGTTGCCAAACCTATGCCGATTCCACCTCTTCAATGCGAGCGCATTATAAAGCATTTCTTTTTGTGAAGTAACACAAAAAGCAACCGTTTGCGTTATTTTTTCCATCATCGCCTTTTTTATCTCATATTGATGCTTTATTCCTCAGTTTGACACTTATTACTTAATCCAGCATGAATCAAACTATCCCTAATCGCGCCCCTTTGATATAAAGGCATAAGTTAAAGTACGAGAACGAAAATTTAATGCCAAAGTTAATGATTAGCTTACCAATGCGCTTGCTCTCTCTAATACTGATCACTGTCGGAATTGCAGGCTGCCAAATAGACTCAGACCCTAAAAGTGAATTAGAAAAGATTCGCGAGCGTGGGGTTTTACGCGTTGGAACTCTCAACAATCAATTGTCTTACTACATTGGCCCCGATGGCCCTACCGGACTTGATTACGAACTTGCTCGCGTATTTGCCGATCAATTAGGTGTACAGCTAGAGATGAAGCCGGCTTACCGAATTTCAAACCTATTCCCTGCATTAAAAAGTGGTGAGATAGATATGATTGCCGCAGGTTTAAGTCAATCACCTGAGCGTTTAAGTCAATTTAGAGCAGGCCCTGCATACTATTATGTTAGCCAACAGATGGTATACAAAAAAGGTCAATGGCGACCAAGAAATCTCAAACAGTTAGTCAATAAACAGGTAAAACTTAAACAACAAATACTAGAAGATGGCGACACTACGTCTCCTGAATCAACGCCTTCATTAGTGATTGTTAAAGATTCACACTTTGTACAAACCTTAGCTGACATTAAAGCTAAACAACCAGATCTTGAGTATACCGTTGACACCAATGCCGATGTAAATGATCTACTTAAACAAGTGTCTGAAGGTAGCATTCCATTCACTATGGCAGACTCAGTTGAGCTTTCACTATCACAACGATTGTATCCCGATCTTGCACTTGCCTTTGAGTTAACTGAAGACCAACCGATCTCTTGGTATATGCGCCGCTCAGATGATGAAAGCCTTTATGCTCTTTTAATCGAGTTTTTCGGCAATTTAAAACAGTCTGGTGAACTGGCGAGTTTGGAAGAGAAATACCTTGGCCATATAGGTTCATTTGACTACGTAGACACTCGCGCCTTTATTCGTGCCTTAGATGCCAAACTTCCAAAATGGTCGCCTCTGTTTCAGCAATATTCACTTGAATTTGATTGGCGATTAATTGCGGCACTCTCGTATCAAGAATCTCACTGGAACCCAAAAGCGAAATCTCCAACAGGCGTACGCGGCATGATGATGCTAACCCTGCCAACAGCGAAAAGTGTTGGCGTGACCAATCGACTTGATCCTGAAGAATCGGTACGTGGTGGCGTTGAATACCTCCGTAGAATTGTAGATCGAGTACCCGACTCTATCGCCGATCATGAGAAAATTTGGTTCGCTCTTGCCTCTTATAACGTAGGTTATGGTCATATGATGGATGCTCGAAGGCTAACGAAAAGACAAGGTGGCGACCCTAATGCTTGGGCGGATGTAAAAGATAGTTTGCCGCTATTAAGGCAGCAAAAATACTTCAGCACAACTCGCTACGGATATGCGCGTGGTGATGAAGCGAGAAACTATGTCGAAAATATTCGCCGCTATTACCAAAGTATTATTGGTCACATCGACAAACAACAGATCATCGATCAAGAAAATAACATCGATGATCTTGTCGTCATTCCCGGCCCTGTAGTACAGGAAACAGATAAGCTTGACGCGGAGAGTTCAGCGGCTATTTCGACGCTCGACTCAGCAGATGAAGAGTCACCAGAAACCGCTACCACAGAGAAATAGGCAAGCTAAGCAACATCACTTCAGCGTGCAAAAACTGGATGTTTATTGCACGCTGAAACTCCCCTTTTGCAACTCATACATAGAAATGTGAGTCATATCACTAGGCAAGCTTCATATAACGGTAACAATTTGCTTCTATAACATAGTGGCAAAACGATATATTGAGATATCAAAGTCCCCTAAACCAAAACATTAGGGATATATTAACGTCAGGCTTAAATTTTTAAGCCCATCATTAGGTAGGAGGCCGTCAATGCTAGCAAAAAGAAAGCTATCTCAGCGCCTTAATAAAACCGTATCAGCGAATCGCCGTAAACGCATGATGTCGAATAATAAAAAGAAAATCATCTGGCGAAACCGAGCATTTGTACAACTGCTCGTAGAATAATATTTAATTAATAAAAAATTCAATCAACTATTCATCCTCAAACAACTATCAACAAAGAATCATATCTATCGCAAACATCGACTCAGGGAGATGTTTGCAAATATCCATCAAGTCATCATTGACCATCTAATGCTTTTTTTGCCTTCCTTTGCGCTTTAATCTCTTTTCTGCGTCTTTTAAAGAAAGCTTGTAATTGCTCACGGCACTGATCTTCTAATAGCCCCGACTCTATTTCCGCGTAATGATACGACGCCTGACTTTCGAATAAATTTAATACGGTTCCTGCCGCACCTGATTTAAGATCGGGCGCACCAAATACAACCCGCTTAACTCGGCTATGCAATAACGCTCCAGCACACATTGGACAAGGTTCTAATGTGACGTACAACGTCGTATCGAGTAGACGATAGTTTTCTAACTTCTTTCCCGCTTGGCGTAATGTCTGAACTTCAGCATGCGCGGTCGCATCATGGCAACCAATCGAACGATTCCATCCTTCAGATATAATAACGCCATCTTTCACTAACACAGCCCCAACAGGTACTTCCCCTTCCCCCTCGGCTACTGAGGCGAGCTCAATGGCCCGACGCATAAACTTCTCATCTTGATCAGTAAAATGATTCGGTGATTCAGGTTGGGAGGGATGGTCTTGGTTCAAAGTCGCCACTATAGAGTCTCAATTCATATTTTTGGTTATTATAAAGCATCTGCTAAAAAATCGACGAGTAATCGCACTTTCGATGATAGGTTTTTATTTTGCGGATAAAGAGCCCAAATCCCTTCTCTATCATCTCGATAGTCGGAGAGTACCTCTACAAGCTCACCGCTATCCATATATTCTTGTACATAATAATCGGGCAGTTGAATCATACCTAAATGCTGTAGTGCCGCATCAAGCAGCGCAATCCCACTATTACATTTTAGTCGGCTATGCACTCGAATGGCTCTCGACTGGTTTTTCTCTTTAAAGCGCCAATGCGGAAATGAACCCACTAAACATTGATGCCGAGACAATTCTGAAAGAGTATGAGGTTCTCCAAATTGAGCAAGATAACTTGGCGTAGCGCACACATAAAGCTGACGATCAGATAAGCGTTTTGCTATCAAGCTCGAATCTTCCAAACGTCCTAAACGAATCGCTACATCAACCCCTTGCTCGATCAAATCGAGTTTCTGGTTCGTTAAGATGAGATCTAACTCTAGCTGAGGGTGTTGAGCTAAAAACTGATGGAGCAACGGAGCTAATTGCCTCTCGCCATAAGTCACAGGGGCAGTCACCTTAATCAAGCCTTTCGGTGTTGATTGCATCTGGGTTACCGCTAGTTCAGCAAGCTCCAACCCTTCGACAAGTTGTTTACATTGCTGATAATAAAGCTGCCCCGCTTCGGTTAAGGAGACACGTCGAGTGGTTCGATTAAGTAACTTTACCGCTATCCTCTCTTCTAAAGCTGAAACTCTTCGGCTGATCTGGGCAACCGATGTAGACAATTTTTTTGCTGCGCCAGTAAAGCTTTCAACTTCCGCAACGGCGACAAATTCACTCACCCCTTCCCAATTCGCCATGCTCCCCCTTCACAAACATTATTACAAATACGTAAAAATCATTTTCATTCTAACTGGATTATCATCATATGAGAAATATATATACTGGCCACAACAAAACGAGAAGCGGAACATTCAAAGCTTTACTACGCTTTAGTCGACCGCAACATAACTAGATAAAAGGAACATCCAATGGCGCTTGAAATCAAACCAGGTCAAACATCAATTAAATCTAAAGCTATGGTCGCTTGGGCTGCTGGCGAACCACTAAAAATGGAAGAAGTCGATGTACAACTTCCTAAAGCTGGTGAAGTTTTAGTTCGTATCGTTGCTACTGGTGTTTGTCACACTGATGCATTCACACTATCAGGTGACGATCCAGAAGGTATCTTCCCTTCAATTCTTGGTCACGAAGGTGGCGGTATCGTTGAGATGATCGGCGAAGGCGTGACAAGTGTTGAGATTGGCGACCACGTTATCCCACTTTACACTGCTGAATGTGGCGAATGTAAGTTCTGTAAATCTGGTAAAACTAACCTATGCCAAGCTGTTCGTGAAACGCAAGGTAAAGGCCTAATGCCAGACGGTACAAGCCGCTTCTCTATCAATGGCGAAACAATTTTCCATTACATGGGTTGCTCTACTTTCTCTGAGTACACAGTACTTCCAGAAATCTCTCTAGCGAAAGTAAGCAAAGAAGCACCACTTGAAGAAGTTTGTCTTCTAGGTTGTGGTGTAACAACGGGTATGGGCGCTGTATTGAACACAGCTAAAGTTGAAAAAGGCGACAACGTTGCCGTATTCGGCCTAGGCGGTATCGGTCTTTCTGCAATCATTGGTGCTCGCATGGCTGGTGCTAACCGCATCATCGGTGTTGATATCAACGAGAGCAAATTCGAGCTCGCGAAACAACTTGGCGCGACCGACTGCATCAACCCAACTAAATTCGATAAGCCAATCCAAGAAGTGATTGTTGACATGACAGATGGTGGTGTTGAGTACTCGTTCGAGTGTATTGGTAACGTAAACGTGATGCGTCAAGCACTTGAGTGCTGTCACAAAGGTTGGGGCGAATCGGTCATCATTGGTGTTGCTGGTGCTGGTCAAGAGATCTCAACTCGTCCATTCCAACTTGTGACTGGTCGTGTATGGCGTGGTTCAGCTTTCGGTGGTGTTAAAGGCCGCTCAGAACTTCCAGAAATCGTTAACCGTTACATGGCGGGTGAATTTGGTCTTCAAGAGTTCATCACTCACACTATGGGTCTGCAAGACGTAAATGAAGCGTTCGACCTAATGCACAAAGGTGAGTCTATCCGTACTGTTCTGCATATGGATAAGTAATCCACCTTGGCCTCGATACTTAGGTGCCGGGGCCAAAGCTATGAATGAAAAGCAACAAACTGTCTTCACCACCTCCTGCCCGGAGGGTGGTGAAACTTAGATGATATAGACATGTTATTCCCCAAAACCATCAACCTAACGGAGCACAATAGATGACAATCGAAAACATTAGCCAAGCCAAGGTTGCTGGTGGTTGGCATAAACAATATACCCATACATCTGAAGCTCTAAGCTGCACAATGCGCTTTGCTATTTTTCTTCCACCAAATGCAAGCAAAGAAAACCCCGTCCCTGTTTTATATTGGCTATCTGGATTAACTTGTACCGATGAGAATTTCATGCAAAAAGCAGGAGCATTTAAAGCAGCGGCAGAGCTTGGTATTGCGATTGTAGCACCCGATACAAGCCCACGAGGAGAAAGCGTTCCTGATGATCCTGAAGGCGCTTACGATTTTGGTTTAGGGGCAGGCTTTTACCTTAATGCGACTCAAGCACCATGGGATGAGCATTATCACATGTATGATTATGTAAACAGTGAGTTGCCAGCATTAATTGAAGCGAACTTCCCGGTATCATCGGTAAAATCCATCTCTGGCCATAGTATGGGTGGACATGGCGCTCTGACGATTGCGCTTAATAATCCAGAATCATACCGTTCTATTTCAGCTTTTAGCCCGATATCTAACCCAACAAAAGCGCCTTGGGGACAAAAAGCCTTCAGTCACTATTTAGGCTCAGATGCGACAACTTGGAAAAAGTATGATGCGGTTGAGCTACTTAAAAGCCAGCGTTCTCCTGTTCCTATCTTGGTCGATCAAGGGGAAGCGGATGGATTTCTTATCGAGCAACTAATGCCTGAGCGTTTATCAGCAGCAGCGCAAAAGCATGGCTCTGAGTTAGAGCTAAGAATGCAGCCAGGGTACGATCACAGCTATTACTTTATTTCTAGCTTCATTGATGATCACCTGCGATTCCATGCCGTTCACTTAAACGCTTAAAACTTTTCGACAAGTAAGAATTAAAAAAGCCCGCTATTTTATGACAGCGGGCTTTTTATTTTCAGATCAATTGACTGATTAGCTTCACTTACATTGTATAAGTGTATGGCGCTTGGATGCCTAGAGGAATGCCTAACGCCCAGTAAGCCAGTAGGAAAATAGTCCAGCCAATCAGCATTGCAATAGAGAATGGCATCATCAATGATGCTAATGTACCGATACCCGTTGTCTTAACATAGCGTTGGCAGTAAACCACCACGAGCGGGAAGAATACCATTAGAGGTGAGATAATGTTCGATACTGAATCACCTACACGATATGCCGCTTGTGATAACTCAGGAGAAATACCTACGCCCATCAGCATTGGCACCAAGACAGGACCAATAAGAGCCCACTTAGCGGATGCCGAACCAATCAGCAAGTTAACAAAAGCAGTCAGCAAAATCATACCGATGACCGTCATTTGGCCCGGAAGATCTAATGCTTTAAGGAAGTCAGCACCGTACATCGCCAGGATGGTACCAATGTTCGATTGACTGAATGCAACCAAGAATTGAGCACAGAAGAACGACATAACCATGTACGCCCCCATTGTCCCCATCGTTTCAGACATCGCTTTAATCACATCATTACTGTTCTTAAAAGTGCCCGAAACACGTCCGTAAACGATCCCTGGAATAATAAACAGAATAAAAATCAGTGGCACAATCGATTTCATGATTGGTGCAGAGAACGAGGTGATTTCGCCATCAGGAGAGCGCAGAGCTGAATCTTCTGGGTAGATAAGTGCAATGAGTAACGCAATACCAGCAACCATTGCCCAACCTGCAAATTTAAATGCTTTCGATTCAATCGCAGTAAATGAGCCTAGATCTGGTGCTTCTTCTGCATCATCATCAACTGGAGTATTCGCTAAACGTGGTTCAATGATTTTTTCTGTCACATACCAACCGATAAGCACGATTAAAATTGATGAAAGACCTGTAAAGTAAATGTTTGCCAATGGGTTAACAATATATGACGTGTCCAGAACTTGTGCAGCGGTTTGAGTAAAACCAGCCAACAGAGGATCGATACCCGATGGAATAAAGTTCGCAGAAAATCCGCCAGATACACCAGCAAAAGCAGCAGCAATACCCGCGAGTGGATGACGACCCGCAGCGTGGAAAATAATACCACCTAAAGGGATAACCAGAACATAACCCGCATCTGCCGCCGTGTGCGAAACTATCGCAACAAGAATCAGCATTGGAGTCAGTAATTTCGCGGGCGTAAAGTTCAGCATTTTCTTAAGGCCGGTTTGAATAAAGCCTGAAGAGTCAGCAACACCCACACCGAGCATCGCAACCAATACGATACCGAGTGGTGCAAAGCCAGTGAAATTTTTCACCATGGTGGCTAAAAAGTTTGCGAGAGAATCACCCGTTAGTAGATTTTTAACTTGAACCGCATCCTTCGTTACTGGATGAATCAAATCAAATTGTACTTGTGATAATAGTGCTGAAAGCCCCCAAACAATAAGTAGACCCCAGAAGAAAAGCAGTGCTGGATCTGGGATCTTATTCCCGACCCTTTCGATCGTATTTAAAAAACGATCCATACCACTTGCTTTCTGTGGTGCTGAAGGCTGTGGCGCTGAAGATTGTGCGGCTTGGTTACTCATCGTAACTCCATTTATGCGGTTGTGTATATTCGACCTAATATTGTAATAATCACGGTCGTTGATATTTTTTATTCTAAATAAACACAACTTGAAAAGCATAAGATCCTGGTTGTTTGTCATAATTGGAGACATATTTTGCAAAAATAGCAACATAGCACAACATAATAAACACAATACCCACCAACACTCATACACATGAAATTAACCGATATGTAATAACCTGACATTTAATGAACAATCACCGAAAATAAGGGCTCTTGAATACCATTCACGACATCTATTAATCAAATTCACTATATTTGGATATCATGGTGGTTAGCTTAACCGACTCACTATCACCAAACCGATTTTGCCACTGTGCTTCTATTTCTATCGTTTTTAATGCTCCAGACAGCGAAATTGCAGGCACAGACCAGCTGAGAGTATAAAAAGGGTGTGAAGCATCCATCCCTGTTACCAAATCAGAATCAAAATTTGCAGGTGTAATGGTAGACAACGCATCTGACGCCCCACGAGTTCGAAACCACTCTAGTTTTTCTTCTGCTAAATAAAGCGCTTCAACACTGTGAGTTGCAAAATCGGCCTTCTGTTCGACATAAGCTTGGAGTTTAACCAAACCCAAAGCACCAATCCCAATCAATGAGAATGAAATTAACACTTCTATAAGACTGAAACCTTGCTGTTTAGAAATCATGCCAAGATCCTTTTTGCCAAACCACAGTTGATGGCTCATCGAAAGGGTTATAGCTATTGGTAAAGTCTAAATTTAATGACCCTTTGATGGTCGATAGCCCATTTGGAGTATCGAGGAAAACCCCACCTTTTGGGAAGAATGAACCCGTATCAATATAGATAGAATTAGCTTCAATCAATGACTTATCAAAACCAAGAGGTAATGTAAGTGAAGCCCAGTAAGCTGGTAAAAGATCGAGATCGGTACCAGATGCGGTTGGATCATCAAACATAGACATATCAACTAGATGGTAAAACGAGCCATCGAAAACATTCGCTCCGTAAGTAACAAAGACACCATTTTCAACCACCAATGAGCGAGGTGTAATCACGCCAGCCCCATCCATCACTGATAAATTAGGCGAAATAACGCAGTCTCCATAGACCCATACTTTCTCTTTTCCACTATCAAATGCACTCTTCACTAAAGTGGCACAATTTCCACCAGAGGTGAGATCAATATGGAAATAGTCCGCTTTTACAGATACTAAATTCGCTGGCGTTTTTTTCATGCCAAAGTAGTTATAGAAGGTATCAATATCGGCATCATGTTTGAAATCAGACATAAAGGCCCCAATTGGCAATGAGCCTGCTTGAGTGATTAAGGCGTTACTAGAAAGAGAGGTATAGTCATTACACTCAGTAAAATCTGCTGGAGTATCAATCGGAAGCGTTGTTTGTAACGTGTTTCCGTTGGCAATAAATTCAACCGTATCTTTAAACCTCATCGCTGTGCAGTCAAACTTCCCATTGTTCAATACTTCATCATTAACTTCAGGTGCAATCTCAACACTAGCATCAGCGATAATTTTAATGCTTGATTCGGTTTGAATCGCACCTTTACCTTTATCACTTTTAAAGCGCAACGTTTTGGTAATGTGCGAATCATTGGTACTCAATACCTTTGCGGACAGCTGGTAACTTTTACCGACAATAACCGGTGTAGATATGATTTGATGTAAGCTTAAAGGTGACGAGCATTGGGTAGAGAAGTAACCTACAGAGGCCGCAGCTGTTAACTGTGTCATATCTTTATCTTGATATACCTTAGTAAAAGCGCACTCTAACCCACCTTCAGCTTGCCAATGCTGCTGCCTTGCAACTACTTCATTTTGTGCCCGCTTTATCTGATAAAAAATAGAGCGGTAACTGCCTAGTGTGAGTATCAATGCGCAAAGCAGCAATACACTGGTAATTAGCAGCGTGATTGCACCATGTTGATGTTTCTTCATTGCCAATTCCTCTGCTGAACTTCAACGCTGGATGAATAGCTGACCAGTGGATCTCCCACTAATTCTGCAGACATAGCGATCGAGGTAAGCCCCGAGGCACTCTTTTGCCCCGCAATGACATCACTCTTCACACTGAAGTCAGTGACTTTAATCTGATTTGGCTCAAAAATTGAAGAGCAGCCTGTTACTGCCGATGATACGGTTTTCACAATCGTCGATGGGCTATCGCACACTTTGATCATTCCGGACTGAAAAACAAACGCCACATTGCGAATTTTTGTCTGATGTTGATAAGCATAAGCGGCGGTTTTAAAGTCAGGCGATATGTGCAGTATATTGGCAGCACCTGATAGCATTAATGAGTGCCCACCTCCACCGTCATAACCCGCCCTCTGAATATCTTGCTTGAAGTACTGTAATGCGCCAGAAACTTGCTGCAACAGGAGTAACTCTTTACTCCTCTCAGTCGCCACTCTCTGCCCAGATAGAAATACCGACCCAATGATGGAAATGGCTATTACTCCCAGAAGAGAAGCGATCATAAATTCAATCAACGTCGCACCTAATTGAGATGAATTAACTGCATGCTTGATAGCCATAATACTCACCTCCGACTCCGCATATTCTCATTCTTCCAGATACTTGGTAAGTGGTTAGTTTGAGCGTTTTTGTTCCTATAGATAGAGTGACATTGCCGTTCTTCGCTTTCCCATGAATACCACTAAACTTAACCTGTTTAGATCCATAGCTCACCGAAAAAACCACATTACGATAAGCTTCTCCAGACAACATTAGAATCGCAGGGCCTACATTGGGAGCCACGTTTTCTGATAGCTTAATCTTCCAATCTCCCGTGCTGTTGGTTGTGCCAGACATAATGAAGTGTGCCCATAAATCCTTATTTCGCATCACCGCTTCTGATTTTGCTTGCAGCATAAAACCATTTAACTCACTGGCGAGCCTTTGCATTTTCACGGTTTGAGTGACAGAACTAAAACTTGGAGCCGCACTCATCAACAATATCGACATCACCGATACAGAGATAAGCAGCTCTAATAACGTAAACCCGCGAGGCATTTCCCAAATTCCTATGTAATGAACAATACACTGTAATTAAGACTTGCAGAGATGCTATCACCAACGAAAAATAGCGAAAAATAAAACCAGAGAGGCTTAGAAATGATTCCAATAAATCCATGTAATAACTACAAAAAAACAGGTAATGGGATGACATTGATCGAATTATTAGTTGTCATTGCCATCATAGGTGTATTAAGTGCGATCGCTTACCCGAGCTATACCAATCACGTCATAAAATCACACCGTAGCCAAGCACTTTCAGACATGGCACGTATTCAACTCTCTTTAGAGCAGCACTATTCTGGTAGTTATGATTGGAGCACTATTATCTCTGGGGGACACTGTTTATTATGCGAATCCGATTCGGATAGATATAGTTTTAACGTAGTCAGTTCAGCCAGCGTGGCCTATTCCATCGTTGCAACGGCACAATCGACAAAAGGCCAAGACCAAGATACATGCTTACCTAACAATAAAAAAATGATCTTAAAAGCGACAGGAGAAAGTTTACCGACAAACTGCTGGAAGTAGCCCCGTGATGTGATAAATGACTCTGCGACTCACTAAATTATTTTGTCGTCACTAGAAAAATCATTCATTGGTGCAATAAAGAGGCCGTTGATACATTTGGTTCATTGGTTAATTTATGAGTCATATAGCATGGTTGCAGTGAAAAAAAACACACCCTTTAACTTATTAAATGAGACGATTCCTCCAGGGCAACGCCGAGTGATCGAACTAGAAGCTGCAAAGCTCTATACCCACTCACCGCTCTCAATTCCAATTGAGGTGATTAACGGACGCTTTGCAGGGCCTACTTTAATGGTCAATGCCGCGATACATGGTGATGAGCTTAACGGCGTCGAAATTGTAAGACAGCTAATTAATACCATCGACCCCAATAAACTCCGAGGCACCTTAATTACCGTGCCTATCGTGAACGTATTTGGCTTCATCCATAAGTCGCGTTACCTGCCAGATCGCCGCGACTTAAATCGCTGTTTTCCAGGTAGTGAGCATGGGTCTCTTGCATCACGCATGGCTTTCACGTTTTTTGATCAAGTTGCTAAAAAATGTGACTACATTCTTGATTTACATACCGGGGCAATACACAGAACAAACCTGCCGCAAATTCGCGCGAACTTAAGTAACCCTGAAACTCTGCGTATTGCGCAAGCTTTTGCTACTCCTGTGATTATCGATTCAGCCCTACGTGATGGTTCATTAAGAAGTGAAGCCGAAAAATGCGGTATTCCCGTGCTCACCTATGAGGCAGGTGAAGCTTTACGCTTTGAGCCAATTGCAATCAGTGCTGGTTTTATCGGTATTCAGCAAGTGATGCAATCCATTGGAATGCTACGTTCAAGTCGTAAAAAACTTCCGACTGCCATCATTGCAAAATCAACCAGTTGGGTTCGCGCAGGTAGCGATGGTATTTTGAGAACAGTGGTAACATTAGGAGAAAAAGTCGAAAAAGGTCAAATTCTGGCTTATATTAGCTCGCCTCTAGGCCATAGTGAGTGTGAAATTAAAGCTCATAAAGGCGGAGTGGTAATTGGACAACAGACACTTCCTCTCGTGAATGAAGGTGATGCGGTTTTTCATTTGGCCTATTTTAAACAAGATGATGAAGAGATAGAACAAGCGGTCGAGAACTACCTTGAGGAGGTGATTGATCTTGATTATGAACCGCTCACCACAGGCCAGATAATTTCAAACAGTTAGCCCCATTAAATAGTCACAAAAGATGATGATCCAAAACGAAAAAGGCACCGATATATTATCGATGCCTTTTGTTCAAGAAAACTAAGCCGTTTCTGAAAGTAAGCTATTTCTGGAAGTAAGGAATACCTGAAAGTAATAAGTCTCTAAAACTGAAAAACCTTGAGGTTAAACAGTCACTAAAGCTACATGCTTAGTTTTCTTAAACATACTTAGTTTTCTTAAAGACAAAATCTTAGTTGGGATTTTGTCTTATTAAAAATTAGTCTTCTTGCTCTTATTCCGCTTCTTTACGTTGCTTAGCAAGGAGATCGGCCGCTTTACGTTTTTCAGCACGTTCTTCTGCTGCTTTACGCTGCTCGCCTTTACGTTCATTACGTTCTGCTTGGTTTTTTACAAAGCCTTCAAGCTCTTTCTCTGCCCACTCAATCGCTAGCGCTTCAGTTTCAAAACCCATTTCACGTTTTGATACAGTTACACGGCGAGAAGTCACTTGGCGAGTGATTTCAGCAGTCCAACCTGTACGTTTTTCAGTAGTACGGATATCGTATTTTTTATTCTTAGACATGTTCTTTTTATTCCTAGGGATAATTAAGGGATTCGTCAACTTTGATAACTCCATCTAAGCTGAGTATTTTTAACACCATCCCTTGGTAAGCGCGGTATTAGAGCACATTTGAGTTCAAATTGCTGCAAATAATTCGCTGAAAATAGCAGAGTCTCTGTGCAAAACTCAATAAGTCATCCCTTAACTTGCAAGCTGTTTTATTTGCTCAACTATCGCCTTCAAACCATTCCCTCTGGAAGGGCTTAAATGAGCAATTAAACCGATTTTGCTGAAATAATCATCGACATCAAACGCTTGTATTTGCTGAGCCGTTTTTCCATCAAATGCCGCCATCACTAACGCAATAAGCCCTCGGACAATTCGAGCATCGGAATCTGCACAGAAAAACCAGTAGCCATCAACTTGCTGACTGACCAACCAAACTGTACTTTCACACCCAGAAACGGTGACTTTATCGCTTTTAAGCTCTTCAGATATTTTCGGTAGCAATTTGCCCCATTGAATAACTTGACGGTAGCGATCTTCCCAGCCGTGAAATTTTTGCATCGTTTCGACGATCATCTCGGCGCTAATTTCAGTACCAAATGGCGAAGCTTGAAATGGTGACATTACGAATTCCTAATTATTTCCGGTGTTTCTGAATCAGTTTCTCAACAATTCGAGAGACTGCAACAAAACCAAATGACGCAGTGACGACCGTTGCAGCGCCAAACCCACTCGCACAATCCATACGTTTCGGCCCTTCCGCTGTAGCCTTAACACCACACACAGAACCATCTGCTTGAGGGTATTTCAGTTGCTCAGTTGAAAAGACGCAATCAATACCAAATTTACGCGCTGGATTTTTAGTGAAATTATGATGACGACGCAGCGTATCTTTAATTTTTTTCGCTAAAGGATCTTGAATCGTTTTGGTAAGGTCTGCCACTTTAATTTGAGTCGGATCCGTTTGGCCGCCAGCGCCACCAATCGTAATCACTTTGATTTTATTACTCTTACAATAAGCTAATAAAGAGGCTTTTGCTTTGACGCTATCAATCGCATCAAGTACGTAATCAAAATCCTTACTGAGATACTCGGCTTGGTTATCTGGGCCAATAAAGTCATCGATCAAGTTGATCTTACATTCAGGATTGATCAGCTTTACACGTTCCGCCATGACTTCAATTTTACTCTGCCCTACCGTGCCTGACATTGCATGAATTTGACGGTTGATATTCGTAACACAAACATCGTCCATATCAATCAGAGTCAATTCACCCACGCCCGTACGAGCCAATGCTTCTACCGCCCACGAACCGACGCCGCCGATACCAATAACACACACATGTGCTGCACGTAAAATTTCGACTTCGCTATTACCATATAGTCGACGTGTACCGCCAAAGCGTTGATCATAATTTTCAGAAGCTGGTTCGGTTAATTCGCGCATGAATGCACCCTAATTTTAATCGATAGAAAAAAGAAGAGTGCGTTTTATACGCACTCTTTCTGGAAATGTCTAGGCTTAGCAAACCGCAAATATTCCACCGCGATAAATAAGCTCTCTAGAGTACAATTATTCTATTTTTTCTGGCGGAAGTGCCCAAGGCGCTTGCGTTGCACTTCCCTCTAGGCCGAGCTTCCAAACTCGACCAAAATGTTTGTAATGCCCAGCATCCGTCCCCGCTCTTGGTCCCATGCCATGATATAAATCTAAGTGATTTTGCTTCACCGCGCCTCCTGTATCTAATACTAGGAGTAAGCGTAGCTGGTGAGCACCACTCCAAGTTCCATCCGCATTTAATAGTGGAACTTCCGCTAAAATAGGCGTTCCCATTGGGAAAATAGAACGATCACCAGCAACTGACGCCATTGGGAGTAATGGAATACCGGCACTTCCCGTTACTGGGGCTGCCGCTTTAGGGGAAAAGAATACATACGAAGGATTTTGTTCAAGGAGTTCACGCACAACGTCAGGTTCATTTGCCAGTACCCACTCTTTAATGGCTTTAAGAGACATATTTTCACGGGCAACCTGCTCACGCTCAATCAACACTCGTCCAATACTTACGTACGCGCGATTATTTTTACCTGCATAAGCAAAATATTCTAACGTATCGTCATCACCAAAATGAACAAAACCACTTCCTTGAACTTCCATAATAAATGGGTCGATAAGGTTTGAGGCATAACCTAACTCCAAACCTTGCCCATTTAGCGCTCCAGCATAAATTTGAGCACGTGTAGGGCAAGTATCCGTACATTCTGGTTGTCCATATACCGGATACTGATACTCTTCATTAGCCTCATGGCGTAATTCAATAACTGGAGAAAAATACCCTGTAAACAACACATTGCCTTGGCTATCACCACCGCCGAGTTGAGCCGTTTGAATACCAAAATTAGCCAACTCGCTTGGATCGCCACTTTGGAGAGCCCACGCCTCAAGTTGCTCGTATAGAGGTTGGTAAATTTTAGCCATAGAAGGTGAAAGGGTCACCACTTGCTCAGCTTGCTTTGAAAAAGCCGTAAAATCACGAGGTTGATTAGACTCTATGACTTCAACTTTATTAAGATCGGCTTCAAATTCGCTATCTAAATATTGTTGAGCCCGATCAGTCGGTTGTGCGCAGCCAAAGAGAAATAATAACGCCGCTGCAGGAATGATTTTTTTTATCACATTAGTCATCCAAAAGGTTTGATGCCCAGAGAATGACAAACTCTTTTCAAAATCTCAATCAGAGTTTTACTTAATAAGAGGGGCGTATACCATTTGAGGCTTTAGAACCCATCGTTCGTCGAGTAAAAGTAGGGCTATAATGGGCAGGAGAGACCAACTTCATCTCCGAATAATCTTGACCTGAAAATTTATATTTTAATGATTTCCCACCTCTCACATACTCTAAGTAGCGACCATCGAAATCAAAATCTGTCGCGACAATAGCGCCATTTACGGAAATGCCACCACTCCCAACGATAAACTTATCTTGAGCGTAACTGGCGACATCTTTCTCAGTCCACATTCCGTAGACTAAGCTTTTATCCACTTCAGGGATAATCAAACGTTCAATAAGGTCGCTATATAAACTCATGACTGAAATGGTGCCAATAATCGCCAACAACATCAGAGTACGCTCTGCTATTTTACGCCTTCTTTTTGCGTGAAATTCAGCTGACCCTGTATCTGGATATAAATTGTCGATAATTTTATCTACTTTGCTTTTTCGGATCGTTTTAGCCATTTTTGTTTTCACTATAAACCTTAACTTATACTAATTTAATACAAACCAATTTTATATGCAGTCATTCTGTTTATTTCTTTGCTTTTCATTCCAAAAAAACACTTGCTCACACTTGAATAAAAAGCCATTATTTCAGCATAAATAACCACACTGGTAATATGCGTGAAAATTAGAAGCACCGCTTTAGTGAAAGGGTTCCGCCAATCCACACCTTATGTAAACGCTCATCGAAATAAAACGATGGTCATTATGTTAGGCGGTGAAGCTGTCGCTGATAAAAACTTCGGCAATATAATCAATGATATTGCCCTACTTCATAGCTTAGGTGTGAAAATTGTCTTAGTCCATGGAGCAAGGCCACAAATCAATCAGGTTCTGGAAGCTCAAAACTATACAACGCCATACCATAATAATGTCCGCGTCACTGACGAACATGCGCTTGGTTTAGTTATGCAAGCAGCCGGACAACTGCAACTGACGATTACAGCTCGTCTCTCCATGAGTTTAAACAATACACCAATGGCAGGAACTCAACTCAATGTGGTCAGTGGTAACTTTGTCACCGCTCAACCTCTTGGTATCGATGATGGTGTTGATTTTTGCCATAGCGGACGCATACGTCGTATTGATTCGCAAGGGATCAATCGCATGCTGGATCAAGGTTCAATCGTACTGCTCGGCCCTATCGCGAGTTCCGTCACTGGAGAGTCATTCAATTTGTCTTCTGAAGAGTTAGCAACTCAAGTGGCCATTCGACTAAAAGCAGACAAACTTATCGGCTTTTGCTCCAACCAAGGCGTCATCGATAAAAATGGTGAAGCCGTTGCCGAAATCTTTCCAAGTGATGCTGAGAACATACTGCATTCGATTAATGACAGTGTTGACCAATCTCAAGATAACAGCTCTGGAACATTGCGATTTCTTAAAGGATCAGTATCGGCCTGTCGAGCGGGCGTTTCTCGTTGCCACTTAATTAGCTATAAAGATGATGGTGCTCTGATTCAAGAACTTTTCTCTCTTGATGGCATTGGAACTCAAGTTGTAATGGCAAGCGCGGAACAAGTTCGTCAGGCGAATATTGATGATATTGGCGGTATCTTAGGGTTGATACGTCCTCTAGAGGAGCAAGGTATTCTCGTCCGTCGCTCAAGAGAGCAATTAGAACAAGAGATCCACCGTTTCACGATCATCGAAAAAGATGGCTTAATTATTGGCTGTGCTGCACTTTATGCTTATCCCCATGAACATATGGCTGAAATGGCTTGCGTTGCGATTCACCCAGATTATCGAGACGGTAAAAAAGGGCTGATGCTGCTTGATTTCATGAAACAGCAATCTAAAGCGAAAAATATTCATCACATTTTTGTACTCACCACCCATAGTTTGCACTGGTTCAGGGAGCAAGGGTTCTACGAAATAGGTGTTGATGCTTTACCTATGGAAAAACAAGACCTTTATAACTATCAACGAAAATCCAAAATATTATCACTAAGAATTTGAAAATATTAAATAAAAAACAAAAACCATCAAAAAGTGGACGTTAATGACAAAGCATGATTTTTCATGCTTTTATTCATTACGCACTATCATTCATAGTAAAAGTTGTATAGAATTCACTCAAAGTTTGTGAGACATACTTCACACTTTTTGGTTGGATTAGCCCACCCATTAACTTGGGTTCTGCATGGATTGCTCATAGTACGGTGATATATCTAATAAAAATCACCACAACGTCGACATAAAAAGAGCTGACATCTATGAGAACTATTATTTGTAATTCTATCCAAAGTTTTTGGGATATGGCCGAAAACCACTTTCTTGAAGACTTAGACGTTCATTGTGTATTCCCTACCAATGACAACCTTAAATCTTTGATAATGAACTATCAAAAGCAATACAACATTAAGAGTGTCTCCTTCACTCGTGTATTTCATACCGTCGATTTATAAGTCCATTATCAATTTCAATTTAATATCTATAGCCATGGATGGTTATTAACACCGACTGACCTTCCCCTATCATCGGCCAGAACACTAGCCTTTAACTTTCAGCCGCTGAACTAAACCACTCACTCGCTCTGTTTTTATTTTTATTCCACGCTTCAACACCGATAAATCTGCAAATAGCATGAGCTCTTTTTTTGCTCGCGTCACTCCGGTATAGATCAATTCTCGTGTAAGAATAGGGCTAAAATCCGGTGGCAGAATCATCACGGTAAGTTCAAATTCACTGCCTTGAGATTTATGGATGGTCATCGCATAAGCGGTTTCGTGTTCTGGTACTCGGCTTGGTAATACCGATTTCACACTGCCATCTGGAAGCTCAAAATACACTTTTAATCGAGGTTCTGATTCACTGTCATCCAGCATGCAAATACCAATATCACCGTTATATAACCCAAGGCCGTGATCATTACGCGTCACCATGACGGGTCTACCCACATACCAAAGCTCATCGGTGGTCTGAATCAATCGCCTTGCCGCTAATCTTGTTTCAATCCTTTGGTTCAAGCCTGTAACACCAAAATCCCCCTCTCGGATAGCACACAACAGGCGGCATTGGCTAAATAGTGCCAATACAGCTAGAGCTTTCTGCTCCTGAGTCTCTCGTTTATCGGTTACCTCATCCACCTTATTATGACTAATTCGATCAAGATAATGACGATAGTTCGCGACTAACGTGGTAATCATTTGATTGTAGTTGTCAGCCGATAAGGGATAGTGCTGAATATCATTGAAACCTTTGGTCAATACCGATTCTACTTGCTGTGCTTTTCCGGTATTAATCGCTTTCGCTAATTGACCAATACCTGAACGAGCATCGAAACGATAGCTTTTCTGTAACATGCATAGGCTGTCGCAAATAGGCGCATCAATGCTATTTTCGACTCTACTGCTGGCTAATGTTTGATACCCCGTTAACTGAGCCAGAGATTTGCTTTGAGCTTGGCTAAAACCATAATCATTAAATGAGCAAATATCACCTAATACCGCCCCCGCTTCCACCGATGAGAGTTGATCTTTATCTCCAAGTAGAATCAAACGAGCATGTGAAGGAAGCGCATCGAGCAATTTGAACATCATAGGCAAATCGACCATAGAAGCTTCATCGACCACCAAGATATCGACGTGTAGGTGATTATGACGGTGATGACGAAACTCCGCACGATTTGGGATCGCCCCGAGTAATCGATGCAACGTGCTCGATTCTGTTGGGATGTGTTTTTTAACTAATGGGTCGAGTGGTAGCTCAGCCACCGCTTTGCCGATAGATTCAGTGAGTCGAGCCGCTGCTTTGCCCGTCGGTGCAACCAACTTAATGGTGGGCATTAAACCATCGTCTTCCAACTGAGCCTGAGCTTGCTCAACCAGTGCCGCTAATAGTTTCGTTACCGTTGTGGTTTTGCCTGTACCGGGGCCACCAGAGATCACAGCAAAGCGCCTTGTTAACGCGACTGCTGCTGCAACTTTCTGCCAGTTGAGACAAAACGCTTCGGGAACAAGGCGTTCTAATTCATTAAGATGTTGAGTTTTTTGGGCCGATAAGAGTATTTGGTCTATAGCAGGCCAATCCAAATTTTCACTCGAGACGACATCCAGATGATCGCACACTAATTGCTGTCTTAATACTTGAGTGCTCTTACCGTCGTTGCTCGCTTTCACCAGATCCTTATATAAAAAATGATAGCTACGAGCGAAAAGATGGCTAAGCGTTTTCGTCAGTTGACCCAATTGCACACCACTCAAATCGACAGGCTTACTCAGTTTCGATAAGGTTTCTGCCAAAAAGGATTCATAATTCCAGTAACGATGCAGGTATAAGCGTCCATCATCCAACATTAATGGAACGGCTTGCCCTTCCTTACCAACCACGGCAGATTGTTCTAGTAGAGCATTCCAATTAACACTGAGCAGGGTTTGGTTAAGAGCCCTTGCCGCATCGCCATATAAGCCAAGCATTGAGGCAAAATCATTCATACCCCCTTGCTCAGAATTGAGCTGAATACAGATATGCCCTTTACCTAGCTCATGGCTAACGATCCCTGCAATAAAGCCTATTTCATCCGCATTGATTTCCACTTGAGAAGCGATAAAACGCGCAAACTGATAATCGATTTGGCGCAAGGTTCCCTTAACACTCAAAGCTTTGAGCACATCCAACAGCGAACTAACCTCACTGAAGAGTGGCAGGTGACTTTCACTTGGTTCAATAGAGTTGGTCTCTACAATCATTACAGTAACTCCATTTGACCTTGGTTCGTCGTCCGGCTTTCAATTGCCTGACCATCAATTAATTTATCCATTTCATCCAACAACTCGACACTTGGCTTCGCTGAAAAAATACCATTATCTGAATCTCCATCAATGCCTCGCAAAAACAGGTAATACACGCCACCAAAATGTGTGTCATAGCGATAATCGGCAATGCGACTGCGTAAAAAACGATGTAGAGCAAGGGCATAAATTTGATACTGAAGATCGTAGCGGTGATCCGCCATTGCCACTTTCAAGTTTTCACCATGATACGCCCCAACATCATCGCCAAGATGGTTGGATTTCCAGTCCAATACGTAATATTTACCTTGGTGTTCAAACACTAAATCAATAAAGCCTTTCAACATACCTCTTACGGTTTGAAAACCCAGATCTCCCGCTTTAGCAGAAAGCGGATCATGACGCTGTATGACTCGATTCAATCCAGAAGACGTTAACACTTCAATAGGTAATAGGAACTCCATTTCAACCAAACGTTGAGCTGGGGTTTTCTCATTTAATTTCATCTGCTTGCCGTCTAGCGGAGCGTTAAGCACAGTGTCCACCAGCGTTTGCAACACAGGAAGCCACTCCAACTCATACTGCTCACTTTCTAAGAGCTGTAGGATGACTTGTGTATTAGCATCTGACGTTGCGGGTTGAGTAAATTCAACCTCTTCAAATAAGGTATGCAGAAAAGTACCAGGCCTCGCACCTCGCGGAAAAGTGAAAATTGAACGCTGTGGCTCAAGCACTTCCAACTCGTCCTGTTCATCGGCCGAGTCAATATCAAACCCCGCAGACTCAAGCGCGGTATCATGTAAATTCACGTCTTGAGTATCACCAAAAGAGCCATGAGATGCATGACTGCTTTGTTTCACCAAACCGGAATAGCTGGTGATTCTCCACCCTCGATCAATAGGGTTATTAAGTTCACTAGCGATGAGATCTACGGCATCAACTTCTTGCGTCACATAAAGTGAATCATGAGCTTGTGGCAAAGCTTTTAAGCCAATGGCTGAATTTGCATGAGTTAGGGTTTCAACTCTCTTGGTTAGATCTGAAATGCCAAGCTCTTCACCATTTTGAATCAAGTAGCCCATGGCACTCAAATGGACACCGGTAGGCTCTTTCGTCGAGCGACCTTTTCTCAAGGGTGCCATTCCAATAAAACAGGCATAAACGGCACGAGTTAACGCAACGTAGATCAAGCGTAGATCTTCAGCTAAACGCTCTTTGTCTGCTTGAGCCAGAGCCGCTTTATTACCTGTTATATCTAAAATCGTTTTATCTGCTTGCTGATCATAATATTTACCTTCGCTTGCTTCGCGATAACTACTTACGAAAGGTAAAAAGACTAAATCATACTCCAGCCCTTTTGATTTATGGATCGTCACGATTTGCACTAAATTACGTTCGGATTCTAAACGCTGAATATCATCATCACTACCACTACTCAACCCATTAACCGCATCAGATACAGACTCGGCAAGCCAGCGAAGCAAACCATAATCACTATCCATCTCTTGGCTAGCTTGTTGCAATAGCTCACCCATATGCATTAAGTCGGTCAGAGTTCGCTCACCATTTTCTTCTTCTAGTAGGCGCTCAGCGATATGACGCTTACTCATCACACTACGGAGCATAGGCAGCACGCCACGTTGAATCCATAGCTGACGGTATTCTCGGAATTCATTAATCGCGTTTTCCCACACGACTTCATCGTTATTGAGTTCGTCTAACTTCGCGGCATCTAAAGCAAAGAGCTCAGACGCTAAACTCGCTCGTAGTGCTCTGTCATTTTCGGGGGTAAGTACCGCTTGCAGTAAACGCTGTACATCTTGCGCGATACCACTGACAAAAACGCTATCACGGTTAGAAAGGTAAACACTCGCAATGCCTTGTTTGGCTAAGGCATCTCGGATCAAGCGCCCTTCCGTTCCCGTTCTTACAAGCACCGCAATATTGCCAGCTTGTACTGGTTTTTGACCTTTCGACGTCACAAGGTAAGCTTTCTCATGCTGCGCTGCGGTTAGAATTGTTTGGATCTGGCTTGCCGTCGATTCACTCATCGCTTGGTGGTATTCACCTTTTGGCAAGGGCTTGTCTTCAGCTTCTTGGATCCAGTAACTCATCGCCTGCTGCTTTTCGCCGTTTAAATACCACGCTCTTTGATCGGCTCCGGGACTTGCATTCACAGGTAAGAACGGAATATCTTGATCGTACATAAACGGGCTGTCGGAGGCTTGAAATACCTGATTAACAGCACTGACCATGTCGGCACTGGATCGCCAGTTTGTGCCCAGCGTGTAATGCTGTTTTACCTGATTTCTCGCTTTGATATAGGTAAATATATCAGCACCACGGAAACCGTATATCGCTTGCTTAGGATCGCCGATCATAAACAGACCACATTCAGGGTTATCTAGGTAGATGCGGCTAAAAATACTGTATTGCAGAGGGTCGGTATCTTGGAATTCATCGATCATCGCAACGGGATATAAGCTGCGGATACGCTCCACCAGCAACTGTTGCTCGTCGCTATCAATCGCGGCAGACAACTGAGTCAACAAATCATCAAATGAGAGCAGTTGCTGCTTCTGTTTAGCCGCTGCCAACATATCTCGACAGTGCAAAATCGCATGAGCTAATAGAGGCGCTTTCAAATCAGCAGGGTTCGCCAAAAAGTGTTCAATAGCAGCAAATACCGCATGTTCAGGGGCATTACCTTTAGGGGTTTTCTCGATTAACGTATTTTGAGCAAACTTCTCAAGCTTATCTGGAATGGAGTAGTCATTCGTTTCACTGTTCGCCCATACCGAAATGGCTTCTAACCAAGTCGGGAGTGATTTTTTAGTGTAACTGCGTTTATTAATGTCTGAACCTGAAATTAGAGCAAGAAAATCCCCTTCTGACTCTCGCCATAAGGCTTTAAGTTGATCGATTTCTTCTAGATTTTGTTGATGTAAATCCGCAAGGTCTCCCGACATCGCACTAACCGACAACTCTAATGGTACGCCCGTTAAGTAGTTACTCACATCACCAAGCAGTGCCGATGGTGAGCCCCAAATATTGCGCACTTCGCTGGCAAGATTCAGAGATAGAGGATAGAACTGACGACGCCAATAATCGGCAACGACTTGTGCTTTCAACTGGCTTTCATCAGTCACAAATTCATTGTTAAATCGACTGCCCGATTCGAATGCGTTTTGAGTCAGCATTCGTTGGCAAAAACCGTGAATAGTAAACACGGCCGCTTCATCCATCTGCCTTTCAGCTTGGAGCAGTATTTTGGCCGCTTTAGGGTGATCGCTTATCGCAGCCAATAACGGTTTGATCACCGGATCATCACTTTGACTGCGTGAAAAGGCAATACGAGCATCGTGAATTCTCGCTCTGATACGATCACGAAGTTCAGCAGTCGCCGCCTCTGTAAAGGTCACCACGAGAATTTGATCAACCGTCAGTCGCTCAGAGTGGCTTGTCTCTTCCCCATCGACTAACTCACCATGTCCAAGTAGCAAACGAAGGTATAACCCTGCAATTGTAAAGGTCTTTCCTGTACCCGCAGAAGCTTCAATCAATCGTGCACCGTGTAAGGGAAAAGTCATTGTATCTAGGTTATTGGCGACTACTGTTGTCATTTCAACTGCCTTTTCGATCTGTTTTTAACAATATATTTGATACTGAAAATCAAATTCATCAACACACAACATGAATTCACTGTGAGTCATCCCTTAGAAGTTCATTTTGTTTTAAATTTCTACTACTGAATAAAAAGCCGTGGGATCTCACTCACGGTATCTACGCAATAGCATAGTTAGTATCCGCACCTAATTTGTCGCATTACCCGTTAGAAGAGTCTTGATTCGTCATCACTCTGCTAATAAAAGCAACTCGAATAACAAACAATGGTCCCTCTGACCATGTGGCCGCACAGAAGACGCCCTACACTATAATGATTGACTGGCGGCCACTCTATTTTACGATGTCATCCGTAAATTAAGCATGCGTCCTGACTTTACTCAATATCGCTGGCGTCTTTTGCCCAAAGCCTCGGCCCTTGCATCACTAGACTTGAGTACAAGCGAGCTTGTAACGCGAGTTCGTCATCCCATTTTGGCCAAATTCTCGCAATGTAGCTATCTCGCCCTTCACCAGTAAAGGCGTAGCCATCATTAAACGTATCAGCCATTTTTTTCAGTGACTTTTCTTCATCATCCACCCAGTTTCCTCGACTGAATCCAGCTTCAACGCCAGCCAAAGCCGTTTTAGGAAAATAAGGTAAAGGTTCGGTCATTCCTTGATAAAACAGACGCACCAACTCATTTAAAATATCGAGAGCCTCACTACGATCGTTCATCGGAGGGTACATCATATGCACTACACCTTCTTTGCGATCATAGCCAATGAGGTGCGTTGTTTTTGAGTGCCCCATTGCCGTGCAACTCAGATGATCAATCCATGCAGAGAGGTAATCTTGAGGACGAACTCGACCACTTCTATAGCGGACTAATCCCGATTGATAATGTTTGGTCAACCAACCCGTTAGATGAACCGCATTCTCTTCACCTGTCTCTTTATTTGAAAGAGCATCGAGGGTGAGATCAATTTCAATATCATCAATAGGTTTGCCGCAAATAAAGGCTAACTCTTCGACTAACTGTTCGGCCTGAACACGATTGGTTTCAAACTCAATATCACCAAACGCACCAACAGGAAGTTTCCCTTGCGCTCTTTGCTGCTCAATAAAGCCGTTCAGTGCCTCTTTCGGATCTTGATGAGTGTGCAGTTTCGCTGTCAATAACACATCCAACAACTGGTCACGAAGTTGAAAGCTGTCTAATCCATTCAACACAAAGGGTTCATCATCTTCCATGACAGGCAAAGGCGCTTCAAATACCACTTTTAATCGGCGGTTGAAAAAATATTGCACAGGCAAGCGCCAGAATTTTTGCAGCTCAACCAAATCCAATTCAAGGGGATAAACCACATCCAATAAGTAGTCCCCGAGCTTGCGCTTAAAGTCATCACTTGACTGGCCAAGGCGATTAACCGCAGGTAACCACTCTTTGGCGTAACTGCTCTGTTGCGAACGAATAGAAGATGAATGCTCAACCGCTGAGGATGCTTGCACGTCTGCCGACATGAAGGCATTCGGGCTAAATGGCACCATCGCGTGATGCTCAACCAATGCATTAAGCAGCTGCTGACCTGATTCATCACTAGCTAAACTTTCGCTACCTTGTAAACAATAATTCTGCTGACAATACTCAAGCAATTCAGACACCAGCACCGAAGGCACGCGCTCTGTATTATCTTGAATCGAACGTCCAACGTAACTGACATATAAGCCTTGCTGCGCTGACAACATGGCTTCAAGGAAAAGGTAACGGTCATCGTCTCGACGTGAACGGTCCCCTGCTCTCGCTTTTGCTGGCCCATTCATGAGATCAAAACCTTCTGGTGGCATTGAACGCGGATATACACCGTCATTCATGCCTAATAAGCAGACCACTTTGAATGGGATAGAACGCATTGGCATCAAGGTACAGAAGTTAACTTGGCCGGCTAAGAAACGCTGGCTTACTCGCGTTCCTGAAAGTCTATTTTGCAAATACTGGCTTAAGATACTCGGGGCAATGTCGTCCTTATAATCGGCATCACTAAGCTGTTCTTTTAGCTGAATTAAAGAGTCACGAATGGACTTCAATACCACTTCGCCTTCTAGTTCAACCGCAAAAAAGTCGTTCAGCACACCATTAAGAATTTCTCGCCACTCATCAATCGATTGAGTTTGGTTTAATACTTGGCGGTAGTGAGTAATAAGTTCGATGAAATGAGCTAATTTCCCCGCCAGTTCAGCGCCCATACCTTGCACTTCGTTATAGGCTGAAATGTTGCTATTAGGCGCGGCAAATAACCCAGCAGATTCTGGCATCGCATAACCCAATAGCATCCGTTGAATACCAAACAACCAAGTATTTTGCTCTGTCGCTGGAAGTTCAAATTCTGTGGCAGTATTGGCATCAGCCCCCCAACGAACCCCTGACTCTTCAACCCACTGCTTGGCTTGCTCAAACTGCTGTTCATTAAGGCCAAACTTCAGCATCATCGCAGGCGTTTCTAACAGCTCCAGCAGCTCTGAAGCCAAACAGCGCGTATTGGGTAAATTTACCAACTGCATGAATGCTGAAAGGATCGGGCTCTCTTGATCAGCACTTCTGTCTGAAATCGAATAAGGTATATAACGTTCACCAGGAGCATTACCAAATACCGCTTGAATCGCGGGGCTATACGCGTTGATATCCGCCACCATCACAATAATATCGCGCGGTTTTAAGTTGGTATCTGCATCAAACATCGCCAACAACTGATCGTGTAATACCTCAACCTCTCGCATTGGACTATGGCATGCATGAACCGTCAGCGAGGTATCATTGATATCTACTTGCTGCTTATGGAAGCTTGAATCTAAAATTTCATCGTTTTGATGCTGTTCTAAATTGAGGATGTCCGCTTGCAGTTGGTGCAGTAAATTATCGCGTTCGACACGCATGAAAAAATCATTCTCATCACACTCAAGCTGAGAAAGCAGATAAAGGTTGTCACGACCAAGTTTTCCCATCGATGCCAGTAACTCATTTCCGACGGCGCTATTGGTATGCAGATCATCTTCAAGGTTATCTTCAATGGAACCTTTTAATAATGACGAGGTGGATTGGCGTTCTAAAAGATCATCTTGCAGTGAGAGACGATTCCAACTTCTCGATTCAATTCGAGCTAATGTTTTTCGGTCTCGAATATCGCCCCAATAATGCTGACAAGGGTTGGTAAACATGAGATGAACATCAATATGTTCGCCCAGCGCTTTCAACGCATCCATATAGCGTGGAGGCAAAGATGAAATACCAAACACAAAAAGGCGCTTCGGCAGATGACTAAGGTTATTTTTAGAGCGAGCCAACGCATCAATAAAATCTTGGTACAAATTACCACGGTGATATTTAGATTGGCCTTGCTCAAGAGTGTAATCGTATAACGCTTTCCACAACATCGGCTGCCAAGGATGAGTGCCTTCGAGTTCATCGACTACGAGGCCATTTTCCCAACTGGCGATCCATTCCGGTCGATAAACTAAATAGCCATCGAAAATATCGGCGATTTTTTCAGATAATTGATAAAGCTTAGATTTGTCGTCATCTTGCTCTAGATACAGCTTTAAGGGAGCAAAAGCCTCTTCGTCCAACATTGAAGGAAGGATATGCATGATTTTCCATGTCATGGCTTCTTTGTTAAAAGCACTTCGCTTTGGTACATCAGGAAGCACTTGGGTGAACATATCCCAAATAAAAGTAGCAGGAAGAGGAAAGTTGATATTCGCCGCCACACCAAACTCCTTGGCGAGTTCCATTTTCAACCACTGCGACATTCCCGGGCTTTGCACCAAGATTTGCTCTTGTTCAAATGGGTTATCTAGCGGTTCACTTTTCGCTAAATGGACTAACAGGATTTTTAGGCTATCTACTTTGTTGGAATGATAAACAGAAAACAAAATGCACTCACACTTTTCCGATGACGACGTTTTAAGAGATTATCATATCGCACCTCGATTCTAGAGAAATATCAGCCTACCCAACGGTAAAAAAAGAGATGTCACCAGAAAGATTACAAGCCATTCAGTGAGATAGCCAAAGATGACGCTGGTACGCATCACCAGAGTGACAAACACTGACATACTGAGACATACAAATCTCTGATTGCATGATAAAAAACACTGTTTTATACTCCGTCGCTTTTTTACACTGCCGCCCTAATTTGATTTGGATTCATATTTATGCTGAAAAGACTCTCTTATAATAACGCTTGGCTCATCGCGTTTTTCTCTTGTTTCAGTCTTTATCTTTCTATCGCCTGTTACCCGTATTTACTCACCGTCAATTCTCAGGAATATAGTTTCTTACAGGTATTTTATCTCGCAGCAACCCAAATCGGATGGTTAGGGCTTATCTGCTTTCCTCTATTGTTAACTACAATCGTCGCGAGTTTTTTACCCACAAAGAGTTTCAAATTTATCTGTGCCACCATAGCGATCATCATTCTAATCGCACTAAAAATCGATATTACGGTTTTTCAACACTATAAATTTCATATCAATGCATTGCTGATCAAAATGTTTCTGGATTCTGGAAATGAAGTCTTCAATGTTTCATGGCTGAGCGCGTTGATATTCATAGCCGAATTATTCGCTCTTACTATTGGGTTCGGCGTTACCTTATGGCTAAGTAATAAATTAGCTCGCAGTAAAGTGAAGTACGTGATGATTTCAGTGTGGTTCGCCCTACTACTCAGCAGCCAAGCGATTCATGCATGGAAAAACGCAACGTACGATAATGAAGTAAGTCAATTCACCAGTAATTGGCCTCTTTACTACCCACTCACTGCCCGCTCATTTATTTATGAGCACGAGCTTGTCAGCGAAGAGTTTGCTCAACAAAAGCGGGTGGAGTTTAAATCTTGTGAAAAAACGGAATTACAATATCCATCAATGCCAGTTGAGATTCAGCAGAAAGAGAAACAACCAAACGTACTATTTATCTTGGTTGATGCATGGCGCTTTGATGACAGTAACGCTGAGATCATGCCGAACGTGAGCAAGTTCAAAATCAAGAGCAGTCAATTTAATCAACACATGAGCGGTGGGAATTCTACGCAAGCTGGTATATTTAGCCTGTTTTATAGTTTACCTGCGACCTATTGGAACACCTTTTACGCCAATCAAGTGTCGCCACTCTTTATGGATAAATTACAAGAATCAAATTACCGCATGGGGATTTTCGGCTCGGCGGCTTTAACCAGTCCGCCACTATCGCGCACTGTCTTTAAACAGGTAGACAATTTACGATTGCGCACACCGGGAACCACTCAAGTAGAACGCGATGCGAGGATCACCGAAGACTTTATAGCTTTCCAACAGCAGGAGAGTGAGCAACCTTACTTTGGATTTTTGTTCTACGACTCAGCGCATGGCACTGAATTTCCAGAGCCTGAAGGGGCTAAATTCAAGCCTTATCTTTCTCGAGTGGATCATATTCTTCTTGATAATGACTTTGATCCTGAGCCTTACCATAACCGCTATAAAAACTCTCTTTTCTATATTGATGGGTTAATTGGGAAAGTTCTCGAAAAGGTTGATCTAGACAATACCATCGTAGTGATCACCTCTGATCATGGCGAAGAGTTTAACGATAATAAACTGAACTACTGGGGGCATACTGGCAACTATAGTCAGGCTCAAATTCATGTGCCGTTATACGTCTATCAACCAAATAAAGTCGTAAAAGAGATCGATTATCGCACCACTCACTTTGATGTGGTTCCGACGTTAATGGGTACCCTTTTTACTACTCAATCAGATGTGTCTGATTATAGTGTAGGGGCAAACTTGTTTGATGGTTCAACACCGCGCGATTGGTTTATCTCAGGCAGTTACTACAATTATGCGCTTGTTGGCAAAGAGACGATGCTTGTCGTCAACCCAGCAGGCAATTCAAGCCAACTTGATAATCAGTTGCAGCCAGAATCTGATAAAAAGATTCCTATTGATGCGATACAAAAGTCACTAGAAGACATGTCTCGCTTTTATAGAAAATAGTGTTATAGAGCGTTGCTTCTAATAAGTAATGTTTCTTAATAAGTCGTGGCTTTTAAAAGAGATCGGCACCTTTAGGTTTACAGTAGAAAACGCTATGTAGCCAAACAGAAACAAAAAAATAAGCTTGTTAGGTTTTATCATCTTAACAAGCTTATTCTTTCATCAAATAGATAGCCTAACGCTGTTATGAGAGCGCTACCGGTCTCATTTTATATGGCTGATAATAAGCAAAGTAACGAATCGCAACATACCCTACCACAGCCGTGGCAACACACAATTCAACTCCTGCTAACCACCACACCTGAGCCACGTACTCTTCATCAACACCAACACTTTGCATCCAGTTCGCAGTTTTAAACAGTGCCGTTGCTCCTATTACCATCGGGAATGTGAATGCCGCATACCCAGGGCTAAACGGTAATCTCAACAATTTAAAGAACGCGAGATAGATGATTGTTGTCATTAAAATCGCGATACCAAATAGAGTCGCGATCACAACCGGTGACGGGCTTGAAGTGACACTGAGATAACCTGCCAAAGATAAGCTGGCTGGCGCCGCGAGAATAGCAATCGTCGGTTTTGCTGCATCCGGAATTTCATGCGTAAACATTAAGCGATAGATCATAATTGGCAGCATCACGGCGTAAGCTACCATGCCAAACAGTAGTGTTATATCAGCAATAGGTTGTAGTGCTGGCGTGCCCGAAAAAGCCACATCGGCAACAATAATGCCGACAGGTGGTACAAACCAGCTTGGCACCATATGATGTAACTCGAAATTTTTTGCTCTGTGATACATAAAACTAGCCAAAAAGATGACATGCAATAGTACCGCAGCCAACCAAATGACATCACCAGCAATTGGATAAAAGTGGCCGACAGAGCTTGAAACAATCATAGTGCCCATCGCAAATGTCGGGACAACACTTCCAACAACCGGATGCGCTAAGTCTTGACGAAGTAAATGGCGATGCACTAAAAACTTAACCGCAAGAATGGCCAATAAAATCGACGCTATCACCGCACTCGTCCATTGTGCGTAGCCTCCGCAATCAACCATGTTTTCCCAACTCCACCCTAAACTTGCAATAGCCAGTGCGAGCCCAGCCATAGGAGTTGGCGCTCCCATCACTTTAAGTTTCATTCTATTTATCATTTCCGCCTCACTTTGGAGCTATTGGACAATCTGCAACAGCAGTAAACTCCGATGACGTCATCATACGCTTGCAATACGTTCTGATATATCTAATCATATTAAACAGGCGTTAAGATATACTTAACGAACTCGCATTATCCTAACAACGATCAATGTTTGCTTAGTTCACGTAAGCAATAAGTTGGCGTAAGTAATAAGTTGGCGTAAGTAATAAGTTGGCGCAAGTAATTAGATGGAGAGAGTAAATGGCTCATAATGTGTCACTCAAGCAACTAAAAGTTTTTGTCACCGTTACTCAGCACTGTACTTTAACCTCCGCTTCCGAAGCGTTATTTCTCTCCAAAGCAGCCGTTAGCATGGCACTATCCGAGTTAGAGAAACAGCTGGGACATTCACTGTTTGACCGCGTTAATAACCGTTTAATTCTGAATCAAGAAGGTCAAAAACTCTTGCCGCTTGCCGATGAGCTACTACATCGGGCAAAAGGAATCGATGACCTTTTTGAAGACAATCAACCACTCAGTGGCAGTCTTAAAATTGGCGCCAGCGACACCATTGGTAATCAAGTTGCCCCTTTTCTTCTCAGTGGATTTCGTCAACAGTACCAACATCTATCTCAAAGCTTGTTCATTTCAAACTCAGCGTTGATCTGCCAAAAGCTGATCGACTACGAACTCGATATTGCGCTAATTGAAGGGAAAACATTGAACCCTGAATTGATATCACGCCAATTTAGTCAGGATGAAATGTGCATTGTTGCCACACCTAATCACCCATTAACTCATCACCCATTAGCCTCAAGTAGCCAGCCGATAGCACTGCATCAATTAGAGCAAAGTCATTGGATACTACGAGAACCGGGATCGGGCACTCGTGAGTTTTTCCTACGTACCGTTGCTCCTCGCTTAGAGAGTTGGCATGAAGCTTTTGAACTCAATACCACTGAAGCAATTATTAACTCCGTTTCAGCAGGGCTTGGGTTGGCTTGCTTATCTCGCTTGGCCGTCAATACCGCCATCAACGACGGACGTGTTGCCCTCATTGAAACGCCTCTCGATATGAAAAGACGCTTTTGGTTGTTAGTCCATAAGGAGAAATATCAGAGCCCGCTGCTAAAAGCCTTCATGCATTACTGCCAATCAATACAAAAGTAATGCTATAAATCAGGAGGTGATGTCGGTTCTCTAACCGTTCAACTCTCAAAACTCTGCCTTCAACTGGACATTTAAAACTTGAAACTGTATAAAAAGCCAGTAGAAATAGTTATCAATTATTGAGGAATAACCATGGCTGTAATCGTCAAGTACGTGGTCGAGCGCAACGGAGAAGAAAAGATGACTTTTACCTCTAAAGCTGAAGCTGACGCTTACGACAAAATGTTAGATATGGCAGATGAGCTTTTTACATTAATTAATGGTAGTGAGCTCATCGAAGATGAAGGTAAGCAAGAAGAGCTTGCGATGTACCTTGCGAAAAATAAAGAAGAAGTGCTTTATGCTTTAGGCGCAAAACGCAAGCCAACGCCTAAAAAACCAAAAGCGGTTGAAGCCGTGGCGGATGAAGCAGAAGACGACGCAGCATAAGTATTTAGCGTCTACTTTCGATTCAATATCAATTTTCAATAGCCAGCAATTTGCTGGCTATTTTTTATTCTCAATATCTTCTATGATGCTGATACATACCACGAATACTTGCTAATAGGAAAGAGATGAAAGAGCTAATTATCCACACCATTACGGTTTTCATGGGCTTTTTTGCCATAATGAACCCCATCGCCAATACTCCGATTTTTCTTGGTTTAACCAATGGTGAGAATCGTCAAACCGTTAAATCTATCGCTTTTCGTTCAGTGTTGATCGCCTTCATTATCATTTCTGTATTTACTATTTCAGGCCGTCTTATTTTCGATCTCTTTGGCATTACGCTATATGCACTGCGTATTACTGGCGGAATATTAGTGTTTTTGATCGGTTTTCACATGCTGCAAGGTGATTCCACTCACGGCAAAGCAAAAGAAAAGGTTCAATCAGATGCGCAAAATGATTCTGCGCTCAGTATTGCCGTGTCCCCATTAGCTATGCCCATTCTCGCCGGACCAGGAACCATCGCAACCGCGATGAACTTCGCAACAACTGGCGGCATTTACGAAATGGTGATTACCATCATCTCATTCGGGTTACTGTGTGCCTTAACCTATGTGCTCTTTGTTTTTGGAGAAAAATTTGTCAAAGCAATTGGACCAAGCGCATTGAATGTAGTCACTAGAATGATGGGGCTTATTTTGGCTGTTATTGGAATGCAGATGCTAATCGAAGGGATTGAACAAGCCTATAAAGCACTCGCAATTTAAACTGATTTTACGTCTATCACGCTAATTTCTTATAGACGACAGCTATCGCTATAAAGACAACACATATCTATTTACAGACTTTCTACCCGCGCCCTCTTTCATCTGAAGGGCGCTCTCTCTATGATGTTTATCAACAAATGATTTTAACGGTCCAAGCCTGCTCAGCATAGAAAGACAATAAAGCTTGGCCCACTGAAACAAATTCAAATATGGAGATTATTAAATAATGGCGACTTTTTCTCTTGCCTTCGGCACAGCAACTAAAAACCGTGATGGAAAGATCATTGAAGCATTTTTTCCTAGCCCACTCTTAAACCCAAGCGATGCGCTCGTTTCTGCTGTCGCTGAAGTGGTTGGTTACACTGAAGGCAACCAAGCCCTTGAAATTTCAGCGGCTCAAAGCGAAGCGCTTGTTGCTGTATTCACAGCAAACAATGACACTGCAAATGCTTCTTTCGCTCAAAAAGCGGCGCAATCAAACCAGCCATTAGTTGCCGTTATTCTCGCAACAGATGAGAAGCCTCAATCGGTCGCGGAAGGTTTCCTTAAACTACAACTTATCTCAAACCGTCTAGTGAAACCACATGGCACAGTATTAGATGGCATTTTTGGTTTGCTACATAACATTGCATGGACAAACCAAGGCCCTATCGATTTACCTGAGCTTGCAGAACGTCAAATTGATGCTCGTCTTGCAGGTGAAGCGTTAACGGTCGATTGCGTTGATAAATTCCCTAAAATGGTCGATTACGTTGTTCCAACAGGAATTCGTATCGCTGATACTTCCCGTGTTCGCCTTGGCGCACATGTGGGTGAAGGCACAACTGTAATGCATGAAGGCTTCATCAACTTCAATGCTGGTACTACAGGTGTGAGCATGGTTGAAGGTCGAATTTCTGCAGGTGTTGTGGTTGGAAATGGTTCTGATATCGGTGGCGGTGCATCAATCATGGGTACACTGTCTGGTGGCGGTACTATGGTGATCTCTATCGGCGAGAACTGTCTGTTAGGGGCAAATGCTGGCCTTGGTTTCCCTATGGGCGATCGTTGTACGGTAGAGTCAGGTCTATACGTTACTGCAGGAACAAAAGTTCGCATGCTAGATAACCAAGGCCAAGAAGTAGAAATTGCTAAGGCACGTGACCTTGCTGGTAAGACTGATCTTCTTTTCCGTCGTAACTCAATTACTGGTCAAATTGAGTGCTTAACCAATAAATCTGCGGTTGAGCTAAACAGCGAACTTCACAGTAATAACTAATTAATTCAGGCTGACGGTTCCAATTCCAAGCTTTGAGTTTCTCGCTACAGATAATAAAAAACCGAGCTCTATTTGAGCTCGGTTTTTTTATGTTTCATTTAATCACGTGAATTATCCAGGATGACCATCAACTCTTGGCGTTAATAACATCATTCCAAACTTCCACACAAACATACCAAATGACAGCGCCCATAACACAGCACTAATATTGATCATCAGCATCATTTGCTCTGGCATAAAGGCGACGCCTAAGCTACGAACTAAAGCCGCAAGTAAAACAGCAGAAAAGGCCAACCACATACTTGGGCCTTTATAAATAGCACGACCCGTATGGCCCATTGTGACTCGAGCTATCATCGCTAAAATCACACCACCCAGTCCGCCAATCGCAAATAAGTGCAACATGTTATGGCTGACAAATGGGTTATCAATCACGCCACGCAACACCAAGCTTAATGGAATACACAGGTAAGCACTATGCAGGCTCCAGACAAGCGGCTCACTTAAAGTTGTCCACGGTTTCCAGCGAGCGAAACGGACAAACTGCGCGATGCCAGCAAATAACATCACTTCTTGCCCAATTTGAGAAAAAGTTAATGGGAAGAAGCTCAATACGAACAAGCTCACTAACGGCAAATTTGCCACCCACTCTAACCACACCAATGGTTGAGCTTTCTCGAAATTAAAGCGTTTGGCCGTAAAGAATGGGATCACACGCCCACCCATAACGGACAATAATAATGTAAACCACCACAACATCGCCTGCCACACAGCCGCAGAGCTAAATGGAGGCATTCCTTTTATCGTGGCATAGCTAGCAAAGTTAGCCACAATGGCAAGCACAAAGAGCGGAATGAAAAACAGATTTTTCCATCCTTTAGAGCGTACCACTCTAAAACCGATCTCATAAGCCGACAGCGCTAAGAATAACGCTTCAATTGACGAAATAAGCCATAACGGTGCTGGTGTCCAAAATAAAATGCGAGGTATTATCCAAAGCATGACAAGGAAAGCCAAACGATGGTGTTTGGTTCCATTGACCCCAGTCCATGTCTGCACTGCGGTTAATACAAAACCCACCACAATCGCCATCGAAAATCCAAACAACATCTCATGCACATGCCACCACAAAGCAGGGACTTGCAATATTTCTGGTTGGCCATTTTGGAACATAATGACCCAAGCAATAATCGCGATAACAGCGTAAATGCTGCCTAAGAAAAAGAAAGGACGAAAACCAAGGCGAAGATAGGCAGGAATACGCTCTTCAACACTTTTGTCTGTAATATTTAGCAAGGTGGCTCCTTTATTGGTACTTCCCGATAAAGCACTAATAATAGTTTAGCAAGAATTCTCATTTCATATTGCATTATTCAGGCCAAGAATTTAATGCTTTATAATTAAAGGGTTAAGACAATGAAAATACATTTTTGTTGTCAAAAAGACAAAATCAAAAGAAGTCTAAATGACACGATGGAATAATTTAGACCTATTGGTGTGTAGAGCATTAATAATGATTATGAACAAACAGCAAAGGCAAGTAATTTTGGTGACGATAGAGCATTCATAGTTAGAAAAACAACGCATTATTCAGTAGCGACTATGGATGTTTGGTAGCTTCACGAAATTGGTGAATGATATGTGCCATTTTTATATTGAAGTGTAACTGTCAAATAGCAACATACGCCCCCAGACCCATTTTCTGATATTGCAGATCACACCGTTTAGATTTAACCGGTATCAAAACAACACCTGATTCCACTTTGGTCTAAGCTATTAAAAAGATAAGAGAAGGCCGTTGTATGGTGCAATCCAAGTGGAAATTTACTCTATTGATGGGGTTTACTTTTTTGGGGATCATGGTGTTATGTTTCAACACCTTTATACCTCGAAATAGTGTCTTCTTACTGTACGACGCTAAACGCGTTTTCATCTGCTCCGTTCTTCTTATCTCTAACCTGATTATTTTAAGCGACCGCCACTGGCGGGATCGTATAACACAACAATTTACGGAGCTTAGCCTTAGCGTTGGGTGGGTTCTTGTTATTTTCGGTATTTTTGCAGCTATCGCCAATTTTCAAGGTATTGATTTTTGGCGAGCTCAAACGGATTACTTCTATTTCTTAGGATTAGCGCTACTGACCGCCTTTCTATCTATTGGGTTTGAATCCCAAAAAGTGCGACTTTATAGCTATTTCTGCTGGATAACGCTTTTACTGTTTCTCTCGGTCAGTGTCGGGTTTTGGCTTCGAGTTTACTATCAACTTGAAACGAATATTCATACCATTTTTGGATTTGCAAACGCCCGATTTTTGAATCAAGTTCAGGTGTGGCTGATCATTCCGACACTCTACTTCACTCTCTGTTTTAGAAGAAAGCGATGGCTTTATAACGCATTACGTTTTCTACTTTGTACTCATGTAGCTATTATTTTTGCTTTGGATGCTCGTGGGATTTCCATTGCCATCATTACAGCCATTCTTATCTGGGCTAAAATTGATAAGCCCTTAAGATCGCAAATACTTAAACTACTGCTATTCAGTATTATTTTTGGCTGTTTACTTCGTATTGTTTTTCTTGCCCCATTACCTGCCTATCTATTTAATGATGGATTGTGGACATGGCCAAAAGTTCGAACCGACTCTCCCGGGCGCATGGCGCTGTGGGCCGAAGCCATAACCCTGTCTTCACTGTTAGGGCTAGGTGGTGATGGTTTTGTATGTTCATCCAAATTATTTGGTCGCCCACATAACTCTGCACTTTTAGTCTTGGTAAATTGGGGGCTCATTCCTCTACTTTGCTACGGTTTCTTACTTTTATTCACACTGAAAACCGTCATTACGACCTACCATCGCTGGGTTCGAGTGACAGGATTAAGTGTTTTAGCTGGGTTTGCTTATAGCCTCGTTTCCGGAGTTCTCGACTCTCCGCTTAGCCAGTTACTGGCAGTAATCTCACTCGCTATTTTTTGGTCCGCATGTAAAAAACATCACCCAGTTTGTGCTTCTCATCCATCAAAAATAAAACATCGATATTTCCAATACGGGATCGTTGGAGTGTTACTGTTAAGCTCCCTGTTAACAGCGAATAAATTGTATCTTCGAATGAGCAACTACCCAGACCAAGAGTTTTCAGTCCAGCTTAAGCCTCAATTTTGGCTTGGTTATAATTGCTCAGAGCCAATATTATTCAAATGAATCAAAAACACCCGACACTAAAGATTGAAGCCAAATCTGTTTCTCATCACACGCTCTGGCTTTATTCCAAATCATTGATATGTCAAAGTCATCTATCGAGATTGGAGGTAAAGCCGTGGTCAACTTATCATTGAGCATATCAGCCTGAGCCATCAATCTTGGAACGGTCGCAATCAGTTTTCGATTCTGAATTAAGCGTCTTACGGTCAAGAAGCTGCGTGAGGCAACGGGTATGAACCGCGATACACCTAATGCTTTTAATCTTTGATCACTTTGTGTTTCAAGTATGCCATCAGGACTAATTAACGCATGCTCGGCATCAATAAACTCTTGTAGTGTGAGTTCTGAACCAAAATGATACTGGGCGGGATCGTACAAGCATACATGCTTTTCTGTGTATAATTTTTGAGCTTCAAATTGATCGTCTAATCGCGTAATACTCCCAACCATAAGATCCAGCCGATCCTTATCAAAAGCCTCAATATAGTTGTGACGAGAGACATTAATAAAGCTGACTTGAGCATCAGGAGCTGATTGGCGAATCGCATCATAAATCGCTGGCGCAAAGATCAATTCAGCGTAGTCAGTTAAACCAATTCGACATACTCCAGAGTACTCACTTGGCGAAAAATGGTTAGTCAATAATAGATCGGTTTGAACTTGAGTGAGGATCGTTTCTATGATCGGAGCGATTTCGTGAGCACGATCTGTCGGTGCCATGCTGTGGCCTTTACGTTCAAAAAGTGGGTCACTAAACAGTAAACGCAATCGAGATAAACTGTGGCTCATCGCTGATTGGCTAACGTAACTTTTTTCAGCGGCTGCGCTCACACTCCGACTCTGATATAGCTGAGAAAAAGCAACCAGTAAGTTTAAATCCACATTTTTCCAATTCAAGTCAACCACATCAAATCCCATTTCATTCATAGATACTAGAAACACTATCAATTTGAATCATTATAATTCAAATCGTACTCTACACACGATGATTAATTTTATGAGTACACACTATGTTTTCTATCTTCAAAGTTTTCTTTGGATTAGGTTGGATCAGTTTTGGAGGTCCGGCTGCCCACATTGGATACTTCAGACAAACATTCGTTGAAAAATTAAATTGGCTAAGTGATAAAGATTATGCCCAGATAGTCGCTCTGAGCCAGTTTCTTCCCGGCCCGGGATCAAGCCAAGTGGGTTTTGCTATAGGCTATAAAAAGGGAGGATTAAGTGGAGCATGCATGGCTTTTCTTGGGTTTACACTTCCATCTATCTTAATCATGTTATTACTTGCGGTTCTAAGCAGTCAGTTAACGGAATCCCCTCTATTTCAAAATGTAGTACATGGATTAAAACTTCTCGCCGTCGTGGTCGTTGCCGATGCGACATGGGGAATGTACAAAAATTTTTGCCAATCACGCCTGTCTGTCACTCTATGCGTCATCACTGCTTTAGGTCTACTACTTATTCCTAGCATCGGCACTCAGGTATCTCTTTTATTGCTATGTGGCATGGTTGGAGCGGTCAAGCTACAAGACAGACAAACCCAGCCCCCAAGCCCACATAAAATATCACTGATTCCTCTTTTACTGTTTGCTCTTTTGCTCTTCGGGTTACCGCTCATAAGTAAGGCTGCACCTGAAATTGGGCTATTTTCAGACTTCTTTCAAGCTGGGAGCTTGGTCTTTGGTGGGGGCCATGTCGTTCTTCCACTACTGCAAAACATTGTTGGTGACCAATTAACTCAGGAAGCCTTTTTGACGGGCTATGCCACAGCTCAAGCGGTTCCAGGACCAATGTTTACTTTTGCTACCTATATCGGTTATCAATTACTGCCTAACACGCCTATTTTCGGGGCATTGCTGGCGACACTTGCGGTATTCCTTCCGGGCTTTTTACTGCTTCTTAGTGTATTAAAAAACTGGCAAACCCTAGCAAGTAACGCTTTAGTTTCGGGAGCGCTCAATGGAATTAACGCCTCCGTTGTAGGCTTACTTCTATCAGCACTCTACCAACCCGTTTTTGTCAGTGCTGTCGCTTCAGGTTTAGACATAGCCGCAGTGATCTTAGGCTTCTACTTACTGAAACAGTGGAAAATACCCATCGTCTATTTAGTGCTACTTTTCGCTGTATCTGGGATGGGAATAAGCCACCTATAGCGATGAACTATTAATGATGAAATTGCCCCCTCTTATCAAATCATTCAAATTAATTCACAAAAAAATGGTGATCCTACAATGGATCACCACTTCTATTGGCGAGAGTATTCCAACCCGCAGACTCTACTGCTTCTATTTACTGAATGGCTCTATTACTCCTATCTACTGAAGGGCATTGGATGTTTCTGCCGCATCTGGAGTAATCGCCCTAACTTCGGCAAGCGCCCTCTCTAAGTTTTCATTTGCGACGGGATAATAAGAAGGTTTCTTATCGATAGCCTGCTGCAAGTAAGGCACCGCTTTGTCTGGTTTGCCTTGAAGAATAAGAAAATACCCTACATTGTTGAGCGCTTCTGCTGCATCCATATGGCGCATGAAAACGTTTATCGCCCGCTTAATTTCACCTTTACCTAAGTAAATAAGCGCTAAATTATTTTGTGCTTTTTCATTGTTTGGATCTTTTTCCAGTGCTGACATGGTATAGCGTTTAGCCGAAGTGTAATTTCCACTCATATAATAAGAGTAACCGAGATTCAAAAGTGCTTTGACTGAGTTAGGTTTTACCTCTATCGCTTTATGATAGAAAACTTTTGCAAACTCATGTTGAGCCTCAATATCAGCCACAATTCCCAACCCCATATAAGCTAAGGCTGGCGAATCTTTATCCACTTGCAATTGCCTAATCTCTACCAGCTCAACGGTATCACTTAATGTATTCGGATTTTTCAACCTCACCTGATCGGCATTAAGCGCCCGATAAAAATAACTTTTTCCTTGCTGAACACTTCCCTGCTTCATGTAAATTGATCCTAATTGTTCCAGTACCTGAACATTATTCGGATTGTACTCAACAGACGCGAGAAATGCTTTTTCTGCATAAACCGTATTATCCCTAGATTGGTGGATTCGGCCTATGGTATATAAGGTTTTATCTTGGTGTTGAGCGTCTGGAAATGAAAGGGCACGTATATATTCATACAAGGCGAGATCAATATTATTATTACTTAGTGCAATATCACCTCGTTGAATCGCCTCCATTTCACTCAGCGGCGCCGCATCCGATGTTAAGGTGTCTATTGGGCGTCCTTCATAAAGAGAACTATCAAAACTTGGTTTTTCTGGCTCACTACTCGCACACCCTGATAGCACGAACAGACTTGATACTAAAAAGAACGTCTTCCATAAATTATTCATTAAAACTCCCTAGCTACCAAATGCATCAGACAGTGAAATCAACGCTGGCCCTATTGCAACAATGAAGAAACATGGCCATATAAATATCAGCAGCGGAAATATCATCTTAGTCGGTATTTTTGCTGCAATTTCTTCTACTTCTTGGTTTCTCTTATCTCTAAAATCTTCAGTATAATCTCGCAATGTTTGAGATAGACTCCCCCCAATCCTTGAGGCATGCGAAAGCATATTCACCAGGCCAGTAATCTCACTTAATCCCGTTCTCTCAATTAAATCCTCGAAAGCATCAGACATTTCGACCCCTGCTTTAATTTTGGCGCAAACGGTATCCAATTCATCAGCAAAATCAGGATGGGAGATCATTAACTCATCAGCCACCCTCCTTAAAGCAGCATTGAAGCCAAGCCCTGATTCGGTACAAACCACCAGCAGATCTAATGCGTCAGGAACGCCACCACGAACTCGGCGCTGGCGCTTTTTGACAAAATGGCTAAGCGCAACATTAGGCAGGTAAAGACCCGCGGCTACGCTAACTATCATGACTAAGTTGAGACTTCCTAAATCAGGTAGAAAAAAATAGAAAGCTGCAGCTGTCCCAAGACCAAGAATCATCGAAAAAACTTTAATGGCATAAAATATAGTCAGTGCATTACTGTCATGAAAACCAGCATGCATTAATTTGTGTCGAAGACTCTCTTTCTCTTTCACATCTCGAGAGGAAATAATGGGCGCTAAAGACTCCAACGTATTATCAAATGTTTGATTTCTTTTAGGTTTAGCTCCCCCCCCTTCTTGTTGCATGATTTCTAATTTTCGCTTGATTGGCGAGCGGGTCCCCATCACGATGAAACTTATACTCACTATAAGAAGAGATGTAGACAACAAAATCATACCGAGAAAAAGCGTCTCCTCATTGATTTCAAAATTTACGATGAGATCTAAAATCGTATCCATATCACACCTCAAAGTTGATTATTTGACGGATCCAAAGCGCACCAAAAAACAGGCTCACCACCCCAATACTAATTAATTTAATCCCCCGAGGGTCTTGATAAAGAGGCTCCAAATAAACCGGATTAATAAAAGACATTCCAAGAAATAAGATGAAAGGCGACAGAACCAGAATCCAAGCAGACATTCGACTCTCTGCTGAGATGGATTTAATTTTTCGAGTCAGCTTAAACCGCGCCCTTAACACCTGAGACACCTTTTCTAGATTTTCTGATAAATTCCCCCCTGTCTCTTTCTGTAATAACACGGCACTGGAAAAGGCGAGCATAGAGACGGTGGGGGTTCTGTCTGCCATCTGCATAATCGCCAGACGCATGTCATAACCGTAATTTAGAAGGTTAAAGGTATTCTTGAATTCGACACCAATTGGGGCTGGCATTTCATTCCCAACTTCATTAAATGCTTGTGTCACTGGTTGTCCCGCTTGCAACATTCGTTTGATGATATCGAGCGCATCTGGGAGTTGTTCTTCAAACTTAGCCAGTCGATCGGAAATCTTTTTCTGTAAGATAAAATGCATGATAAACCACACACCTAAAGCCGCAGAGACCGCGACATACCAGAATTGACCAATCAGTAGTAGAAAAACGAGTGATGATAAACTCAGAAGCCCAGTAACGGCCAAGGTTTGACTCAATGACCAGTCATAACCTGAAAGCTCTAATGATTTTTTTAACGATGAAAATATCGAATACTTCACGAGTTTACGATCAAGTGGAGTTAAGCTTCGAAGGTAGTGCTCTTGCAATAGTGAACGACTCTCTTCATCCAAATTGGATTGTGTCTCTTTCAAGCGTTTGGCTAGCTCTTGGTGCTTTGCTTTACTCCCAGCCGCAGGCAAGATCAACGCTTGAGAAATAAACACAACAGCAAAAAAGAGCAGAACGAGGAAGAAAGTAATGTCGTTTTCCATAACGCTACTCCTTATTAATAGGTTTCATTAAACAGCTCAAATGGAAGCTCAAGACCACGCTTAGTCAGCTGTTCATGACAAGAGGGGACGACACCTGTCGCGGTGTAATAACCGATGATATTGCCGTCTTCATCAACCCCTTGTCTGTGAAATTTAAATATCTCAGACATGGTGATAATTTCGCCTTCCATTCCATTAATCTCTTGGATGCTCACCATGCGCCGTTTACCATCTTCTTGACGCTCCATCTGCACAACCAAGTGGATCGCGGAAGCGATTTGGGAACGTAGATTCTTCGCTGAGATATTCCACCCTGCCATTGAGAACATGTTTTCAACCCGACTTAGTGCATCTCGTGGGGTGTTAGCATGTATCGTCGCCAACGAACCGTCATGCCCGGTATTCATTGCCGCCAGCATATCAACGGCTTCACTTCCCCTAACCTCACCAAGAACCACTCTATCAGGCCTCATACGAAGTGAGTTTTTGACCAGCTCACGCTGCCCTATTTCACCCTTTCCTTCCAGATTTGCTGGGCGCGTTTCCAAACGAACCACATGAGGTTGTTGCAGTTGTAGTTCCGCTGAATCTTCTATTGTGACAATACGATCATCGCTAGGAATGAATCCTGAAAAAATATTCAATGTGGTCGTTTTTCCCGACCCCGTACCGCCAGAGATCAAAATATTAAGCTCTCCTTTTACCGCCGCTTCGACAAATCGAGCCATAGGTTTAGAGAGTGAATTGAAATTTAATAAATTGTCCATCGTTAGCTTATCGACTGCAAAACGACGAATAGAAACAGAAGGGCCATCGAGAGCTAAGGGAGGGATAATGGCGTTAACACGAGAACCATCGAGTAGACGCGCATCAACCATCGGTGATGCTTCATCAATTCGTCGTCCAACTTGGCTTACAATTCTATCGATGATGTTTCTTAAATGACGATCATCTAAAAAGGTATATGGGGTTTTCTCTAATTTACCAAAGCGCTCTACAAATACGTTCTTCGGTCCATTCACTAAGATGTCTGATACTGTTGGGTCATTAAGAAGAGGCTCTAATGGTCCTAACCCAAACACTTCATCTTCAATCTGTTGAATAACTCGTTTACGCCCTTCGGCACTCATTGGATGGGTTTTATCATCAGCCATTAACTGAACAATAGCGTCATGAAGATCCTTGCGTGCTCGCTCCTTTTCTAGGCTAGATAACAGCCCCAAATCAAGGGTTTCGAGTAAGCGCTGATGATAGTAGTGCTTCATCTCCAACTCATGTTCGAGGATCTTTTTTTCCTCATCGACCGCTTTATTTTTTGCTTCAGCTTCTCGCAGTTTTCTTTCGACTTTATTTTCCGGATGCTCATTAGAAAAATCAACGGGGCTGTCATCTTGTACCGTAGAATCATCAACTGACAACGCTTTCTCTTGAAAGTCTGGATTTATATTTTTTCGTTTAAAGAACATAGCAATCCCTTATTCTGTTCTGAAACTAATTCTATGAAAACAATCGTTTCAGCCATCCTTTTTTGGACTCTTCTGGCGGTGATATTAAGTGTGAAAACTCCACGACCGATTTAGTAATTGGACTGCTTTTCCTTGACTCTATAAACGGCTTGCCTAGGTTTGCACTTTCAATTGCAACTTTAAAATCATTGGGAATCATATGTACTTTTACCCCATTGATCGTCTGCTCAATATCTTTGATTTTTATTGATTGGCGTTTTTCATATCGATTAACAATCAACTCAATTTGTTCTCGTGTTATGCCGTATTCAAACGTTAGTGCACGACTAATTCGAGTCGTATTTTTTACAGCTACTAGATTTTGCTGAGTAATGAGGAATACTTTACTGGCTGACGAGATCACAGAGGAAAATAACTTATCGATGCCTCTTGATAAGTCCACGATGAGATAAGGATAAAATTCCCTTAGTGTAGGTAATAGCTTTCCAATATTTTTAGCTTGATCGAAATCTTCATTACTGTTTTCAAGACCAAAACTCAGCATATGTAACCCCGATGGGTGCTTTGTAACCATACTGCTCAATGAGCTTTCATCTAAATCAGCGACATTGGTGATTGCATCTGAAATACTATAAGAGGGAGCCACATTTAGGTAATCCGATATCACGCCAAATTGCATATCTAAATCGAGAAGTAGCACCTCATCTTTATGATAACTAGCTATCTCCATCGCCGTATTTAATGCAAGGGTTGAAGCCCCTGAGCCCCCTTTGGTATTCATAAAAATGAACAACTCCCCCATATTACGACTCGCGATTTTTTCTTCCGCGACGTTTTTTAGCAATGGAAAGAGTTCGCTGAGTACTACTCGATCAGAAACAAAATCGGCGGCTCCAATTCGTAAGGCGATTTTTAATGCACCGTTATCGCTTTCATCACCAAATACCACAAGAGAAGCTTCATACTCCGATGTTGGAGGCTCATACTCTTGTAAGACCACAATCTTCTGCGCCCAATTAGGCCCTGTTTCCACGAAAATTAAATCTGGAGGGGTGAGTTGTTTTAAGCTCCCCACATCTAAGCTATACATGGAGATCATTTCGAACGTCAGATTTCGACACTTCTCAAGCTCTTGCCCCATGTGAAGTTTAAAACGATCATTTGAATACAAAACCCATATGCACAGATTCGTTTTTAACCTTAATTGGTTATCATCTTGCATCGTTAGTTTCACCGCTTCTCCCATAGTCGATCCCCTTCCTTAGCAATCGGTCTTGGTTCCATTTGTGTTATTTTTATTTGGCCTAACTACCCCAAGACTTTCTGCTGGTAGTGTGGTTTCAAAACTAGGTACCGATACTAGTCCGTTGTTTCCCAAATAGTTGAAAAGGGAAATAAACTGATAGTCATAGTTATCTACTTTTGCTCTAACAAACCTTATTGATGTAAATGTATCTTCATCTTCTAAATCACCAGTAACGACACCACCAGATTCATCTAGGTACTCAATAACTAAATGGCTTGTGGTGAAATCTGAAGGTGCATTACTGTCAATAACCAAAGTGTTAATATCCGCTGAATCCGTGACATAACATACACTGGCTAAACGCGCTGCTTTTCGTGTAATTTCGTTCACCATTTGTAAAGAAAACATGTAATAACCGAACGAAATGATGCCAAATAACATCAGTAACAACGCACTCGACACCACAGTAAACTCAATAATCGCTAGCCCTTTTTGATTTTCTCGCTGACTGTTCATGGCCCTGTCCTCATGACTGACGATGCGTTCAATGTGACAGCTAAAGAGGTATTGGATATTGGTAAGACTAAAAAGCTTGGTAAATAGTCATAACTTGCCGAAACCGTGACATAACCATTGACATGAGAAACCGAGATATCACTCACCGCTAAAGCGTCTAAAATTCGGTGGCTGCCAGTACTAGATTGTCCGTAAAGCACGATATTTTTGATCTCATCTTCATCGGCAATTTGATCATAAGAGGAGGTCCCATACACTTCCGTTACCGCATATCGAGCTCCGTTTTGCACCCCTTTATTTAAGCTATTTTGCTCCAACATTATGTTACCGATTTCAATGACTCCTACTAATAGTAGTAACAGCACGGGAAAAACGATAATAAATTCAACAGCCGCTAATCCATTTTGTTTATGTCTAAGTATCGTTTTCATATCAAGACTCCGTACTTAATGGATCTTTATAGAGCTGTATTCTATAAGGTCCTTCATCTTCAGGGGTGGGACCTGAATTACTATGATCTACCGTGCAGTCTTCAATAAACTCACCAAAAACCCCCTCATGACTTCCATTATTGGTTGGGGCTTGTTGTAATAAGAAGAAGCAACCTATTGCAGTCACTTTAACGTTTGAAGTCCCCCCAGAGGCCGTAGAACAATCAACAACTGGGACTGGTAAGATTCGTCTATCTGCAACACCTCCCGATCCAATGCGACAGTCACTCTCACCAGAACAATCAGGGGTCGATGCCATGTAATCACTGTAGCCCCAAGGGTCGCCACCGGCACCACTTGTATCGTTATAGGTAATATTGCCGCTGTTGTCGGCTGTCGCTAACGTTGATGGCTCTTTGACATAAATATCTGTAGGGTAATCCGATGAAGACAATCCACCGCCACTATAAACACCAAATCGAGAATTGATCCCTTGACCAACAGGCCCTACATTGCCTCCAGGTTTTGTATCTATATTTTCACCAATCGTAATGCACCCGTCATACCCACCAGCCAATGCAGATCGAATGGTACTAGCACCAGAACCAAAATCGAGGAGTTGATAGTTTCCGGGTCCCATCGTTCCTTGACTTGTACTCGCAAGTTTAAGCATATATAGCTCACCTCGCTCATAACCATCGGTAGAAGTTCCGCCACCAGAGCACACTGACATAGGAACGATATTACACGCTTTTATCGATGCAGAGCTTGGCCCTGCAACAGCACTCGCGGATACCGTTTTTTGAAGCCCGAATGCTTGAATAAAAAACTCGTCCATATCCAAGCTCGTTACTTCGACTCGCACATACACATCTAACGAACTATCAAAGCTAGAATCAGGAAAAGTCTGCGGGTCATTTGAATAAGTCACCGATACATTGGCTGTCGACATATCCATCTCACTATTCCCCACCGCGCCTGCCATATTGGTAAATGTGGTGTTTGCCGCTGCCGTTGCATCGGCGATACTGCTGTCACTATCAATTAAAACCGCTGCGGAAAGAGCCGCTGAGTCCACTGCATTTTGGAGTCGTGTCTTATTTACCATGAGATGGTTGATATCAATCGAAAGTGCAGCAATCGCGACAAAGACCAACATAGCCATCGTCACCATGACTAAAACTAAGCCTTTCTGCTTTTGCACTTTCTTGTTACTGCTCGTTATCGTTCTCATGATAAATCCTTAGAGATCGTAGACCAGAAAACCTATTGGCTAAACCCTTCGATAAACTGGCTATCAGAACCCGCTAAACTGTCACCCTTCTTACCAGTATAGACGTGATATGCGCCTTCCATTCTTTCACCACTACCTGTAGGGATAACCCCCATGTTTTCCTCTGTCGCTTGTTTGTTATAAATTTGCTCTTGCTTTAACTGGGCCACATGGCTACCTAAAGGTGCGTCATTTGCACAACCAATCAAGCTGGTTAAACAAAGCAGAGAAGTGGTCACTAACATTATATTTTTCATCATCCTCTCCTATAAACTGTGTCCAAATGAACCTTCTGAGCCACCTTGACTATTATCCAAGAACTCAGGATCTGAAGGCGCTTGATTTACTGAAGGTTTAACCGATGAATCAATGTATGCGCCCATTCCCAGCAAGTAGTATTTCAGGTCGGTAGGATTAACAAATGCGTCGGTGGGTAAGGTGATTTTATTTCGATCAATTGGAGCCGCTAATCGAGGTGTGACTAGAATAACCAGTTCCGTTTCGCCAGAAATGTACTCTTGGCTATTGAACAATTGGCCCAATACTGGAATATCCCCAAAGCCTGGCATTTTATTCGAAGCATCACGAACATTTTCACTGAGTAGACCAGCAATACCAATAGTTTGCCCATCGGCTAGCTCTAACGTTGATGACGCACTACGACGGGTAATCGGAGGAATATAATAAGTCCCATTGGTGCCATTTGGTGACAACGTTAGGCTATTTGCGCTAGCAATCTCACTGACATCTACCGCTAAATTTAAGTTGATTTTTTTATCACTAAGAACGGTAGGAATAAACTTAAGGCCGACCCCATATTCTTTGTATTCAATGGTAATGCCATCATCATCAGGTACAGGGATTGGGAACTCGCCCCCAGCTAAAAACTCAGCTTTAGAACCGCTTAATGCCGTTAAGTTCGGTTCCGCTAACACTTTTGCCACACCACTCTGCTTAGCCATATCAAGAGCAAACGTGAACAGCGTATCGCCATCAACAAATGCCCCTAAGATTCCCGTTTTAGTCACGGTTGGATTGTTAAAAATAGGCCCTACAGAGCCGCCAATATCATCGAGGATCCCACCACCAGACGTTCCGCCCCATGAGAAATTCCCGTTCTGTTCAAAGAAGTGAAAACTGGCATCAAAACGACGAACAAGGCTACGTTGAACTTCTGCTACCGTCACTTCTAGCATGACCTGCTGCGCACCACCGATAGACATCAAGTTGATGATTCCTGTCTGTTGCGTCTGTACGCTAAGAGAACTTTTCGCCGCATCCGCTTCTTGGCCTGATGCATAAGTTTCAGCAACCCGCAAAGCAACATTCATCTTCTCTTGAGAGCTCACCTGTCCACTTAAAATCAACCTATTTTGAGCACTATGAACTTCGACGGTTTCATCTGGTAGGAATTCGTAAAGCTTTGCTTTTAAACTATTAAGGTCATGAGTCACTTCAATATTTATTGACTCAATCAGTTGTCCACGGCTATCCCAAGCCATTAAATTGGTGGAACCTAGCTTCTTACCGATTAGAAACAATTCATCAGACTTAAGCATGACGATATCGAGTACTTCAGGATCTCCTAACGAGACTCGTTTTGCTTTTCCTGATAATTCAACATGTGTTGATTTATGATGAGGGACTTTGACTACTTTCCCTGTCTGTGTAGATGCCATAACGCCAAAACTGCTTATCAACCACACGAATACAATTATGATTATTTTCTTCATGTATCACCTCAATCCCTGACTCGAACATTGGAAGACTGTGTCCCTTTGATGATGGTGACACTAGGAGATACATAGCGACGCACCACTTTTTCTTTCGGCTCATGTGGGTTACGCAACGTGAGTTGGATCTCTCCTTTACTCTTCGCTGTTAATAATTTTTCCGCCTCTTTCGGTGAAACTTCCAATGTCACCGCTCGAACGATAATCGGCTTATTTTCTTTACTTCTTGCTGTCTGATCGACCGCTAATACTTTGATATCTTTTAAAACCGTCACGGTATTCGCTGATCCTTTGCCGTACGAAATCGTATTAAGAATATCCACTTTATTACCCGGTAATAAGAAACCCGCTACACCAATCACGTCATTTACACGAATAGTCACCGCTCGTTTCGTTTCAGGAATTAATGAGGCAAGAGCGGAACCTTCAGCACCGACCGACATCCTTTGAGTATTCACGATTTCCCCAGAATAGATTGAGGTGGCGGCAACTTGTCCTAGTAACTCAGTAGCTTCAGTATATTGATATTCGCTGCGCCAATCTTCCTCTAGCAACTTAGTGGTAAGGTGCTGATCTTCAATCACCGTTCCCGCCGGGATCTCTTGTGCTGCGATGATCACAGGCTCACGTAATACGACTTCCACTTCGGTTTGTGGCTGTGACTGCCTATCCATCCATTGCTTAGCAAAAAACACCGCAGCCAAGCCAAAGATAATCGACAATAAAAACAATAAAATGACCTGATTTCTGTTCATCTTGCACCTCCTCCTTTGCCATCGGCAGTAAAGTAGACTTCCCAAGCACGCTCTAATATCGTTGGAGTGATCACAGGGTCTGTCTCTTCGAATGCAATAATATCCTTGCTGATACCTACAATATCCTTAGGTAGGCATGGGTAATAACCCACATTATGTTGACGATGCAGTTGTAGTAATGGTTTAAATAAATCATGTTCTAGAGTTAATGACTTACCTTGTGCCATTAGCTCCCATAAGGCTTGGTATTCATCCTCTTTTAGTGGATTAAACTGAATCTTGTAACCTAGACGACGCAAAAATGCAGGGTCGGCGATCGTCTCTGGCTTTAAATTTGTTGAAAAAGCTAAAGTGAGAATGAATGGGATGGATATTTGTTGCCCATTAGGAAGCGACAAGTAATCGAAGAAATACTCCATAGGAACAATCCAGCGATTCAGTAGCGTATCAACTGGCATCGGTTGACGACCTAAATCATCAATAATGAATATGCCGTTATTCGCCATCATTTGAAGCGGAGCCATCCAAACTCGGTTGTGTTCGGTATGATTAACTTCCAGCATATCCATAGTGAGCTCACCTCCCACTTGAATACTGGGACGCTCACTCAACACCCAACGCTTATCATATTGAGATTTAAAAGAGATAGAGTCATTGATATGGTTGCTATCCACTCTTTTATGATGTTGCGGAGAAAAAACTTTAATGATGTTTCCTGCCGCGTATACGGCATAAGGAATATAAACAGAGGTGTTCAGAGAGTTAAGTAAACGAGTTGCAACATACGTTTTCCCTGTTCCCGCATCCCCGTAGAGAAGCAGTGCCCGACCTGAATTGATCGCAGGACCAAGAACAGAGACCATGCGTTCAGCACCATAAACATCACTTAATGCACTAGTCACATCACCTCTTGTGACTAAATGAGCTCGAACGTCTTGTTCCTTCACCATTCGATCATAATCACCAAGAGAGACTGGCGTTGGGCCTAAGTAGGCATCTTTCTTAAAAGCAGTGTCCGCTTCTTGCATTCCTTGCTCTGATAAAGCATATCGCACATGACCAGAGTTACTTTGAGAGGCAAAAGTTTCACTGGCCGCCTGAAACACTTCGACAAACGATTTTTTCCTTAACACAGCGATCAAGGTTTCAATCATGTGGCTATTTATACCCATTAGGCGAGTTAGAGCTAAAATATCAGACTTAGGATAAGCAGCTAATTGCTTAATGAGGAGATTCTCGATCACGACTTGAGGAATATTGAGAGCATCAAAAGAGGTTGGCACTTTAGGCGCAGCAGCTTGCGGTGTCAGATCGTCCTTATGTCCTGATTTAATATTCATTTCCATAGAGACCCCTTCTCTAATTAGAAATAGCTATGTAGTGCTAACCCAATAACAACAACGGGCGCAAATGGCATTCTTAATTTTTTAGAATGGCTAGACAAACTAATTATTTTACTTGTTGAGCGTCCATACAACATGAATAAAGATGATTTGTTTAATAGTATTTTAGAACCTGAAGCCTCAGTTGACATTCGTTCAAGCATGTAAAAGCCCCCAACTAGTCCACCAGAAATCAATATCCAGTAAGATGCTAACAATAACGAATCCCAGCCCACGATAATTCCAATGATACCTAGCAATTTCACATCACCAGGAGCCATTGCTCCTAAAAAGTAAAAGGTTAACCCTACAGAGAAAAGAATCAATCCAGAGGCCATTAAATATCCAAACTCCTCTAGAGTTGCTCCTTGGTTAGCTATTTGAATAATAGACAAAAATAATATTAACAATAGTAAATAGTTTGGAATTCTATTATCTCTAGCGTCATGCACGGCAATTAAAAACAAACATCCCCAGAAAATTATATTCATACACGCTCTTTTCTAACATATTTATCAACCTATAACTTTACTCAACGACTGACTTAAAATATCACCATAACCAACAAAAAGAGTCGTTAGAGCACCCACAAGTAGCCCTGCTGCCACAACGTATTCAACAACCGTCAACCCTGTTTCGTCATCAAGGAATTGCTTTATTTTTCTCCAAGCCATCACTAAATTCCTTTCACTAGCCTAAGCACAAGAGATTATATTTAGGTAGATATAATCTCAGTGCTTTTTGGCTAAATTAACAATCAAATCAACCTATTAAGTTATTAAGTTATTAAGTTATTAAGTTATCAAGCTTGTTTTTCATATCAGTTCCAAGCCCTGTAAATATTGCAGATAATGCAGCAACTAACAAACCAGCGCCTACAACATACTCGACAACGGTTAACCCTTCTTCATCTTGCATAAATGCTTTGCAGTTCGTAATAAATTTATTCATTATTTGGTCTCCTTCCAATGCAACTTCATTCCGATTGCTTTTTAAATTTAGATATTATTATCAATAACGGTTAGGACTTTTTTGTTATGTTCTTGTACTTTTCCGCACAACTTCTATTCTAACTATAAGAACGAAATTAATGCTTTTGGTTTAAGAAAATAATTGGATACTTTATGCATATGGATGTGCAACGAACTGGCCATTGGTTAGGAAAACCTTTGTCTCAATTACCACATGATGTTTTTAATGAATTGAAATTTTATTTTGATTTAAAAGAACATAATGATGACGTATCAATACTCAGCGAACCCAATGTTCAGTTTTCTTTCTTTTTTTTGGATGAAGCGTCAAATTACCCGCTTTTATTGGTAGCACAAAAAATCGCCCAAAACTTAGGTAAAAATCTAATTGTGTTGTATCAAGGAAGAGTAAATAAAGAGCTATTTAACCATAGTGTTATCTATAGCCAGATATCTGTCGATAGTGACAATTTTAATTCATGGCTCCAAGATTTTACCCTGAAGGTACATTTAAGTTTTGATTCACATCGAGAAGTACTAGAACAGGTAAAAGATGAGCCTTTAATCATAAAAAATAATGTCGGTAAAGAGATTATTAGTATTCTACGTTACGTGGAAGACAATCTAGATAAAGTGATCAAAGAAGATGATATTGCCAAACAGTGTCATTATTCCGTTACTTATTTTTCTAAGCTATTTCATAAGGTTGTAGGTATTAGCTTTCGTGATTATGTCTGTAATAAAAGAATCAACAACGCAAAAAAAATGCTCATTTCAGATCGAAAAATCAAAATATCCTTTATTGCATATCAATGTGGTTACAAGGATGTCTCCTATTTTTCTCGCATTTTTAAAAAGAAAACAGGTATGAGTCCGGGTACTTTTAGGACGAATCACTAATGAATTTATTTCTAACAGCGTTCATCGCTATAGCTATGATTTCTAGACATTAAACAGTAGATCCGCTTTTCCCTTGTGATGGTTACATGCTAGAATTAACAAGAAATTAACATAATAACAATATAATCGTTGCCAATAACATGGAGTTAGACAATGAATCAGCCTAACAAGTTAAGCACAACAACTTGCGCTCTCCCGCTACCGAATGAAATGATCTTGAAATGGGCACAGGAACGCCCTGATGAGGTCTATCTAAAGCAGATTATCAACCGCCAATTCGTCGAGTTTACCTATTCAGACGTCGCAGAACAGGCACTTAAATTAGTCTCTGCTTTGCAAGATTTAGGTGCTAAACCCGGCGATAAGATAGCCCTCATATCAAAGAACTGTGCTGAGTGGTTTATTTGCGATCTCGCTATGATGCTTGGTGACTATGTCAGCGTCCCTATTTTCCCCACAGCCGGAGCAGATACTGTTGAGTACTGCTTAACCCATAGTGAAAGTAAAATTCTGCTTACAGGAAAACTCGATGATGCAAAGGCCACCCAACAAGTTCTTGCGAACCTGCCTGATTTGATCAGTATTGCTCTGCCATATGATAGTGCTCCAAACTGCCAATACCAATTTAGTGAGCTAATGAAGCAAAACGTTCCAAGTGAGTTTCGCCCGCAGCATCATGATGACAAACTCATGTCGCTGGTTTATACGTCTGGCACCTCAGGCGTCCCTAAAGGAGCAATGCTTACTTATGGAGCCTTTGCATGGTCCGTTCAGCAACTCATTAACCATATCGGCATTCAGCCTAATGACCGTTTGTTCTCATATTTACCTCTCGCTCATATTACTGAACGAGTCTATATCTTTGGGTCATCAATCATGGGAGGCGTTCAAACCGCATTCCCTGAGTCTCTTGATACCTTTATTGAAGATGTAAAAATGCAACGCCCTACACTGTTTATCTCAGTACCTCGTTTATGGACTCTGTTCCAACAGCGTATCCAAGATAAACTGCCTCAACGTAAGCTGAATATTCTGATGAAGATCCCTTTCATTAATTCTATCATCAAGAAAAAACTGGCTGATGGATTAGGGCTTGATCAAGCTCGAGTACTTGGGTGTGGCTCAGCACCAGTATCTCCCGCGCTACTAGAGTGGTATGAAAGCATCGGTTTACATATCTCAGAAGCCTGGGGAATGACCGAGTCGTTTGCCTATAGCACGCTTAACTTCCCATACCGAGCAGAAAAGATTGGTACCGTTGGAAGCGCTGGCCTTGGAATCGAATTAAAAATTGCTGGTGATGATGAAATTATGGTTCGAGGCAATGGACTATTCTCTGGCTACTACAAAAATGACATCGCGACTAAAGAGTCATTTGATAATGAGGGTTGGTTGCATACCGGTGATATCGGGTCCATTGATAACGAGGGCTATCTAACGATCAGAGGTCGTAAAAAAGACACCTTCAAAACAGCGAAAGGGAAGTTTGTAGCACCTGTTCCTATTGAGAATAAGCTCTTTGAATACAGCCGTGTAGAGATGATGTGCTTAATTGGTCTTGGTCTACCTGGCCCGATTTTACTTGTCGTTCCTCATGATTTCCCAAATTTTGATCGAGCTCGTTATGAAAAAACCTCTCGACGAGTTATCGAAAAAATGAATACCAAGCTCGCTTCGCATGAAAAAATTAAAGGCGTATTGATGATCAAGGAACCTTGGAGTATCGAAAATGGCGTTCTCACCCCGACATTAAAAATTAAGCGTCATGTTTTGGAGCAGAAATACCATGAAATTGGTCATAACTGGCCAAAGGATAAGCTTGTTGTATGGGAAGAATAAAGTAGCGGCCGTCAAGATGCTGTTATACTAGACGCAATATTTATCAAGAGATAACAGCATGACACAAGCGAACAACCCATTGCATGGCATTACTTTAGAAAAACTATTAACGGAACTCGTTGATCATTACGGTTGGGAAGAGTTGAGCCATATCGTGAATGTGAATTGCTTTAAGAGTAACCCAAGCATTAAATCGAGCTTAAAGTTCTTGAGAAAAACTGATTGGGCACGCGCTAAAGTTGAGAAATTGTATATTGACCTAAAGCGTTAGAAGTTAAAGCAGGATTATTTATGCCGATACAGTAAATCTCTTTAGAAACGAATTGGTATAGAGTTATCACCCGCTCACCTTTCAACTTAACGTTTCAATGCCAATAAGCTAATAACAAAAAGCCCCGCTAGTCAGACTAGCGGGGCTTTTTTAAGTTATTTTAAAGAAAAAGACTAATTACTTAGCTTCTTTCTCTGCTTTAACTTTAGCGATAACTTCTTCAGCAACGTTCATTGGACATGCTGAGTAGTGTGCGAATTCCATAGAGAATTGACCACGACCAGAAGTCATTGTACGTAGGTGACCGATGTAACCAAACATTTCTGAAAGAGGTACGTCAGCTTTAATACGAACACCAGTTAGACCAGCCATTTGGTCTTTGATCATGCCACGACGACGGTTAAGGTCACCGATAACATCACCAACGTGATCGTCTGGAGTGAACACGTCAACTGCCATGATAGGCTCAAGAAGTTGAGCACCAGCTTTAGGCATAGACTGACGGAATGCACCTTTCGCTGCGATTTCAAATGCGATAGCAGATGAATCGACTGCGTGGAAACCACCATCGAATAGTTCAACTTCAACGTCTAGCGTTGGGAAACCAGCAAGAACACCGTTCTCCATCATGCCAGCGAAGCCTTTCTCTACTGCAGGCCAGAATTCTTTAGGAACGTTACCGCCCACTACAGAAGACTTGAATGTGAAGCCTGAGTTTGGCTCACCTGGTTTGATACGGTAATCGATCTTACCGAATTGACCAGAACCACCAGATTGTTTCTTATGCGTGTAGCTATCTTCAATTGGTTGAGTGATAGTTTCACGGTAAGCAACTTGAGGAGCACCAACTGTAAGGTCAACACCGTAAGTACGCTTAAGGATATCAACTTTAATGTCTAGGTGAAGCTCACCCATACCTTTCAGGATAGTTTCGCCAGTTTCTTCGTCAGTTTCAACTTGGAAAGATGGATCTTCTGCAACCATTTTACCGATCGCGATACCCATTTTCTCAGAACCGCCTTTATCTTTTGGAGATACTGCGATAGAGATTACTGGCGTTGGGAAAACCATTGGCTCAAGTGTTACTTGATGCTTAGGATCACATAGAGTGTGACCAGTTTGAACGTTTTTCATACCAACGATAGCGATGATATCACCAGCTTGTGCGCTAGTAAGTTCGTTACGGTCATCAGCTTGCATCTCAACCATACGGCCAACACGCTCAGTTTTACCTGTGAAAGAGTTAAGGATGGTGTCACCCTTATTCAATTTACCAGAGTAAATACGTACGAATGTTAGTGCACCAAAACGGTCATCCATGATTTTGAATGCTAGCGCTTTGAAGGTTTCATCAGCAGAAACGATAGCGTGTTCGCCAGTCTCTTCGCCTTCTTCGTCCATTAGAGGTTGTGGATCAACTTCAGTTGGAGCAGGTAGGTAATCTACTACTGCGTCAAGAACGATTTGAACACCTTTGTTCTTAAATGCAGAACCACAGAATGTTGGGAAGAATGCAAGCTCACGAGTACCTTTACGGATACAACGCTTGATGTCTTCGATAGAAGGCTCAACACCTTCCATGTAAGCTTCCATAAGGTCATCGTCTTGCTCAACAGCAGTTTCGATTAGCTCTTCACGGTAAGCTTCAACGTCATCAACCATATCAGCTGGAACGTCAAGAATTTCGTAGTTTTCAGGAAGACCAGTGTCATCCCAAACGTATGCTTTACGGCTTAGAAGGTCTACAACACCAACGAAGTCATCTTCGCGGCCAATTGGTAGAACCATAACTAGTGGGTTTGCACCTAGAACGTTTTTAACTTGGTCAACAACGCTGTAGAAATCTGCACCCATACGGTCTAGTTTGTTAACGAAGATCAGACGAGATACTTCTGATTCGTTAGCGTAACGCCAGTTAGTTTCTGATTGAGGTTCAACACCACCAGAACCACAGAATACACCGATGCCGCCATCAAGTACTTTAAGTGAACGGTATACTTCAACTGTGAAGTCAACGTGTCCAGGAGTATCGATAACGTTTAAACGGTGATCATTCCAGAAACAGCTTACTGCTGCTGATTGGATAGTAATTCCGCGCTCAGCTTCCTGTTCCATGAAATCGGTAGTCGATTCACCATCATGAACTTCACCAGTTTTGTGGATCTGGCCAGTAAGTTTAAGGATACGCTCAGTTGTAGTGGTTTTACCCGCATCAACGTGCGCGAAAATACCAATGTTTCTGTATTTTGATAAATCAGTCATCGTTTTACTCTGTTAATAGGATATAAAATGCGCGCAGAGTATATCACAATCTGTGAAGACTGATAGCTTTGCGTGCATTTGAGATTAAAAAACTTTCACTTTACTGTATAAAGCAAAAGAGCCATCGACTTAAAAAAAATAAGCAATTGATTTTTATGGAATTGTTATTTATATAAAAGTCATTAATTTACTTGAATCATTGCTGCATATTTACATAAGTTACAATTCATCGAAAGCGTTAATTGCATCCGATAATTTTTTAACACCATGGATCTGCATACCTTCAACGCCACCTTTTGGCATATTAGCAAAAGGAACGATTGCTTTAGTGAAACCGTGTTTTGCCGCTTCCATTAAACGTTCTTGTCCACTAGGCACAGGGCGAATCTCCCCCGCTAAACCGACTTCACCAAAAACAACCACATCTTTAGGTAGCGCTCTGTCTTTAAAGCTAGACAGTAATGCTATGACTAACGCTAAATCAGCACTTGTTTCTGTTACTTTAACACCCCCGACCACGTTGACAAAGACATCTTGGTCAGCCATTTGAAGTCCACCATGTTTATGCAACACAGCCAAAAGGAGTGACAATCGGTTTTGATCTAACCCCACAGCAATTCGCCTCGGGTTAGAGAGCTGTGAATAATCCACTAACGCTTGAATTTCAACAAGTAAGGGGCGAGTTCCTTCCCAGACAACCATCACTGAGCTACCTGAAGTCTGCTCTTCGCCTCTTGATAGAAATATAGCAGAAGGATTCGTTACCTCTTTTAAGCCTTGACCTGTCATTGCAAACACGCCTAGCTCATTCACCGCACCAAAGCGGTTTTTATGGCTGCGTAACGTTCTAAACCGACTGTCAGCGCTACCATCAAGTAATACAGAACAGTCAATAATGTGTTCTAGCACCTTCGGTCCAGCCAGTGTTCCGTCTTTAGTTACGTGTCCAACAAGAAAAACGGCCACATTATTTTGCTTAGCGTAACGAGTTAACGCTGTTGCAGACTCTCTAACTTGAGCAACACTGCCTGGTGACGATTGAACATCGGCCACATGCATCACTTGAATCGAGTCGATAACCATTATTTTGGGTTGCTCTTTTTCGGCGATCTGACAAATTTTGTCTACGTTGGTTTCCGAAAGCATCTTTAAATGCTCTTTCGGCAGTCCCAATCGAGAGGCTCGCATAGCCACTTGCTGAAGAGATTCTTCCCCCGTCACATATAACGTCGGCATTTCAGCAGCAAGCCGACACATTGTTTGTAACAATAATGTTGATTTACCTGCGCCAGGGTTACCACCAATAAGGATAGCAGCACCAGGAACAACCCCTCCTCCTAGCACTCGATCAAATTCTTTAAAACTGCTTGAAAAACGAGGAACCTCTTGAAGATTTATTTCAGATAATGTCTGAACTTGAGCTTCAGTCACCGCACCCGCATAGCCCGACAATCGCTCATTTCTCGCGACTTGAGGAGAAGCCGCCAATCGAACTTCAGTTATTGTATTCCATGAACCACATGCATTGCATTGACCTTGCCAACGCGGAAAGTCCGCACCACAATCATTACATACATACGCTCGTTTTGCTTTTGCCATGTTTCCTCTAATTTCTCTTCCAACTATATAAACAAAATAGGTCAATATAGGTTAATATTTAGTTGAGCAGGTGTAACTCATCGCTAAAGTTCTAAGGCAATCAGCCGATGTTCTATATGACAAACTCACTCTAACAGAAAAGTATGCAGCAATCTGAAATTCTCTCACTAACAGAACGGCTAATCTCCACTTATCACGCTGATGATTTTGACTATGTCTTATCTCAAGTCACAAATGGAGAGCCTCCATCAGTAAAACTCTTAGTTAAGATGGAGTTGAACCGAATTATGGCCCCTTGCTCGAAGAAAATTGATCTTCGCGGCAAAGTACAGGGCGAATGTAGAGAATATGAGTTAGATGGAATACAGCATTGGCTCGATGATGTTGCCTTTAATGCTTACCATAAAAACACCAGACGCTTCGGAAGTTACACCGAAGGGGTTTGGGAGGCGTTAAATAATACGAAAAATAATTTTAGGGTATTGAATCAACAGCCCAACGCTAAACAATCAAAGAGTATTACTAACCCTGATAGTCCATATGAAGCAGAACCTATTCACTTAGGTTACAGCCTCAAGCGCCAAGAAAACCGATTAAAAGTCTTCTCTCAAGTTAAAATTGAGCTACCAAAATCCCAAGTTATACACGGTTTGAGTGTTGATTTATCGGGCTCCGGCGCTCGCTTTAAAGTGCCTAGCGCATTTGACTATAACTTGGGACAAGAAATTGCGGTGACTTTCACGGAACTAATGAAACAGTCCGAAGTGGTTGGAATAGATAAACCTATCGTATACCGAATTTTAGGCATTGATGATTCACACGAAAATGACGCGATAAAGTTCTTACGCACAATGCGTTTAACTGAAACAGATATCGTTAATCAAGTGATCACTGAATCGTTAACAAGCAATAGCAAAAAAACTCGTCATGATAATCAAGATAAAATCATCCAAGCAAGAACCCGTGGTTATGAACACGCCTATTTGAAACACACTGGGAATCTACCGCTATTTTTCAGCGGCAGTGAACTCAAACTGGCGCTGCTCACCGATAACAATCAACCACTATGGCAGTATTGGCATGATGAGCGAAACCAACAAGCATTCGGAACATTATTTAATTCTGAACGAATGGATCTATTGACGAGACCGGGGTTAAAGGGATCAAGTAACGTCATCTACTCTTTTACCCATACTCACCAAAATAAGACGCTTTTTTACTCAATGATGCTCCCAGAAGCGAGCAGAGAACAAAGGCAACTCTTCTGGCACATCGGAGCGAAAAGACCGAGCTGGAAAGCCTTTCGACTTTCAATATTTGAGCTTTCAGAAGAAGAGAGTCAATCGTTAGCGCAGCACTCAACTGAACTGAACGATAGTTCACAAGGGCTCACTCACTGCGGCATCTTACAAGAGATAGGCAACGAGCAGTCTAGTTCAGATTATCTACTAACGGAACGCCCTCGCCTGGCCAGTAATGAACTCAACCAATTCCGTCATTCAAGACAGATCCTTGGTCAACCAAAAGCTATCTTTTTTGATGCTCAAGGGCGACGAAAAGAGCCTCGTTATCAGTTTAAGTCACCTGTGGAGATCACCACATCAGACGCCTTACCATTCACAGGCCACTCCATTGATATTTCAAAACATGGTATCAGCCTAATTCTAGATACCGCTGCTCCACTTAAGGCTGGTGACTCTCTTTCTGTCAATCTTAAAGAGCTACAGTTGTACGATAAATCGCTTCCGCTGGGAGAGGTTCCGTATCAAGTGATTCGTATCAGCCCAAATGCAAGGTGTGTACAACTGGCTATTGAAAATACGAGTCGAACGACTAAAACCATTGCCTTTTTCAATAGTATTATTGAGCACAATAAAGACAAATTAAAAGAGGTACACGAGCTATTGGCTAGCAACAGTTTACTTGAAAGCCTACATAACTCATTACTCAATAAAATAGTCAGCTCTCCTATTTTTATCGATAAGCATGATTCGAATTTAAGAACTAAGGTTATAGGGGTGAATTACCCACTCCCGAACCATTTAGTACTACTTGCAAAATTGGGCCATGAGGAGTGCTTATCACTAGAGCCTATATTTAAAGGGCGCAGTAATTCCCTACTGGCAACTCCCCTCAAGAGAATTGAAGGCGCAGAGCTGCAGTATCATGAAGTGTATATTGCAGCGATTAAATTTGGTGGAAAGCTTCAATCGATTCATACCAAATTATCTGATGATTTTAAGCACGCTAGAGAACGAATCGATTTCATCAAAAAAGCCAAAGAGATGGGAGAAGTTTATGTGCTTCGGATCTCAGGCGCACCGGTGTTTAACTCAACTACTTCACTGCTTCAATATGACATTGATGAGCTAACCCAAGTGAGTATCCATGACGCAGGAAAACTGGATAAAGAGATCCGTTCGATCATTGGCTATGGTGAAATTGTTGATATCACCGAGGAAGTAATGATACGCCTAGAACTCACTTAAACAGAACGAAAAAGAGTGGCTGCAATGCCACTCTTTGTTCTTCCGTTTTTAAACTTTTAAACTTTTAACTTTTAAACTTTTAGAAAAATCAAAATCCGCTAGGGTTTACTCTTCCAACTGATTTTTTTCTGTACCGCTAATTTTGCCGATAAAATACATAGCACACCACCTAAACCAGAAAAGCGAACTGCGGTTTTCGCTCGTTCTTCCACTTTAGGTTTTGCATGATAAGCGACCCCTAAGCCTGCGATATCCATCATCACTAAGTCATTTGCACCGTCACCAACAGCAACGGTGTTGTGTACTTCTACATTATATTTATCAGCAAGTTCCAACAAGATATCCGCTTTCGTTGTTGCCGATACAACATCCCCCAGCACTTGTCCGGTTAATTTTCCATCGATGATTTCCAATGTATTAGACTGAGCGTGATCCAAATCTAGGCTATCTTTCAAATAATCGGAAAAATAGGTAAAGCCCCCTGATGCAATAGCGGTTTTCCAACCTAAGGCACTGAGTGTATTAACCAGCTCTTCAAGATCAGGCATCAATGGGAGAGTTGATCTCACCTGTTCTAGAATGGATTCATCTGCACCTTTCAACGCTGCCACTCTTTGGCGTAAACTCTGTTCAAAGTCGAGTTCACCTTGCATGGCTCGCTCTGTCACTTCAGAAACAAGCTCTCCCACACCCGCCAGTTTGGCGATCTCATCAATGCACTCAATCTGTATTGCGGTTGAGTCCATATCCATGACGATCAATCCAGGTTTTGATAGATCTGGAACTTCACTTAAGTTGGCATAATCGAGCTCTAAAGCATGAAGCACTTGTTTGTGCTGCTCGGTTAACGCTCCTGACATCAAGGCAACCTCATAATGGCCGACCTTCCATGTATCTAAGATAATATGCTCGATCCCTGTATGCTCATCTATCTCATCAAAACATTCAGGAGATAAAAATTCTCCGAAAACGATCCATGTCGCCTTTGCTCGGGCAAGTTGTGATGTTTTTATTGTCTCAGGTAAACGAGTCAGTAACGAGGTGTGCCTCTTTATTGGTAAAATCTTTAACGCTTCCATGTATATGATTCCTAATTGGCCTCCTAAGACGTTAACCTATTGCAATTTAAAAACGCAAGTCTCAATATGGATGAAATGTAAATTTGTTTCCATGGGACCCAAATGGACGTATCAAAAATTGACGGTTCGTTATTTTCTCTGAGAAATGCATTTCGTATTCTCATTTTGGCGCTTTTGGTCGTCATGTTTATTACAACAATCAAAAATAGTGTTGTGATCAGTAAAGGTAATGAAAAAATTCAGTCTCGACAGCTTGAGACATTAACTAAAGTCCTGATCTCCCAAGCCGCACTTTCGGCTAGCGAGATGATCACACAGCAAGATCAGGAACGACTACTAAAATTAACCAACCAACTTTCTCAAGATCGCTTAGTGTTTGATGCCACGATTTATGACGCGGAGGGGGTTCGGCTCGCTTCAAGTGATAAAGCGCTGACGGCTCGTGAGGTTTTAGGGCTTGATACGCCTCTTTCAACCGCAAGTATTGGCAGGCAGCAGTTGTTAGAACCGGTGTTTAACGATGGTAATATCATTGGTTTTGTGAGGATCACATTCGAAACGGGTAAAGTAACGGCTATTTCTGATCACCATTATCGAAAAAGTGATCGTTACATGTATCTAATGCTGATAATGAGCTTCCTCAGTGGCATGCTCATTGTGGCTATCTTACGAAGAAAGCCAAGGGATAAAGGGGAAAACTTACTACTAAAAAATGTAGGCTAACCGAAAAAGTATACTCCGCTTTTACGCCGCAAATAAAAAAACCTCGCACTTACGTTGGTGCGAGGTTTTTTATTCATAATAGAACGTTAGATTAATCTTTATCGCCTAGCAATACTGAATCTAATGCAACTTCCATCATGTCATTAAACGTTGTTGCACGTTCGTCTGAAGTCGTCTGTTCGCCTGTTTTAATATGATCTGAAACCGTACAGATAGTCAGAGCTTTTGCGCCATATTCAGCAGCAACGCCGTAGATACCAGCCGCTTCCATCTCTACGCCTACGATTCCGTATTTGTCCATCACATCAAACATTTCTGGATCTGGAGTATAAAAAAGTTCAGCCGAGAATAGGTTGCCAACTTTCACATCGATACCACGAGCTTTAGCTGCATCTTCAGCATTACGAACCATTTTATAATCCGCAATTGCAGCGAAATCATGGCCTTTAAAGCGAATACGGTTCACTTTAGAGTCTGTACATGCACCCATGCCAATCACAACATCACGAACTTTAATATCTTCGCTAACCGCGCCACAGCTACCCACACGAATAATTTTCTTCACACCAAAATCTTTGATCAATTCAGTGGCGTAGATAGAGCAAGATGGGATACCCATTCCGTGCCCCATTACAGAAATCTTACGACCTTTGTATGTGCCAGTGTAGCCAAACATGTTACGAACATCACATACTTGAACAACATCATCTAGGAATGTATCTGCAATGTATTTAGCACGGATAGGGTCACCAGGCATCAATACAACATCAGCAAAGTCGCCCATTTCAGCATTAATATGTGGAGTAGCCATTAACGTTATCCTCTGTTTCAAGTTTCAATTGAATATACGAATAAGCACCAAATATGCCTATTCGTATATAAAAAGGGACGCTATTGCGCCCCTATTTCATTATTGCTTATAGAAAGCTTTTTCCGTAATCCATATCAGAAGTACCAAAGTACTCTGCTAGGCTTTGGCCGATATCAGCGAAAGTACTACGGTGACCTAATGAACCTGCTGGTAGTTTTGGTCCGTAAGCTAATACTGGAATAAACTCACGAGTATGGTCAGTACCAGGCCAAGTAGGATCACAACCGTGGTCTGCTGTTAGAATCACGATATCATCTTCACCCATCATCTCTAAGATTTCAGGTAAACGGTTATCGAAATACTCTAGAGCTGCAGCATAACCCGCAACATCACGACGGTGACCATAAGCTGAATCGAAATCAACAAAGTTAGTGAATACGATTGTGTTGTCTTCTGCTGCTGTAATCGCTTCTTTCGTTGCTTCGAATAGAGCAGGGATACCTGTCGCTTTCGTTTTCTTAGAAATACCGCAACCTGCGTAGATATCAGAGATCTTACCAATTGAGTGTACTTGTCCGCCTTTCTCATCAACGAGTTTTTGTAAAACCGTTGCTGCAGGTGGCTCAACAGAAAGATCACGACGGTTACCCGTACGTTCGAATTGACCTTTACCAGCACCAATAAACGGACGAGCGATAACACGACCGATGTTGTAGTCTGCTAGTTCTTCACGAGCAATCTGACAAAGGTCTAATAGGTTTTGCAGCCCGAATGTCTCTTCATGACAAGCGATCTGGAAAACAGAGTCTGCTGAAGTGTAGAAGATTGGTAAGCCAGTCTTCATGTGTTCTTCACCTAGGTTATCTAGGATTTCTGTACCCGATGAGTGACAATTACCTAGGAAGCCAGGCAGGTTTGCACGCTTAAGAATGCGATCTGTCAGCTCTTTCGGGAAGCTGTTTTCTTTATCTGTAAAGTAGCCCCAATCAAACAGTACTGGAACACCTGCGATTTCCCAGTGACCTGAAGGCGTATCTTTACCAGAAGAAAGTTCAGCGGCATGGCCGTAAGCACCAATGATCTCAGCATTCGCATCAAGACCTGGAGCAAATTCGCCCGTTGCTTCTTTATGTGCCATCGCTAAACCTAGTTTAGATAGGTTAGGTAGCGTTAATGGACCTTTACGATCTGCATTATCAGCTTTGCCTTGTGCGCAGTGAGCTGCGATGTGGCCAAGAGTATCAGAACCTACATCACCGAACTTTTCTGCATCAGGTGCTTCGCCAATACCGAATGAATCTAAAACTAAAATAAATGCTCTTTTCATTGCTCTCTCCACCAAATGTTATACGTCTTCAGAACGAATCTGACGGTACACATCTGGAGTTGCTTCGTAAGTGCCACCCACAACAATAGCACTTTGCAGCGCTTTCGCCGCTTCTTGCCATTGCTCTTCTGTGCGGGCATGAATAATTGCTAGTGGCTTATCACTGCTTGCTGTTTCGCCTAAACGAATGAACCCATCAAAGCCTACTGCATAATCGATGCTGTCTGTAGCCACGCGACGACCGCCGCCCATTCCTACAACAGCCATACCAATTGCACGCGTATCCATTGCTGAAACAATGCCACTTTCAAGTGCGTACACTGGTTTAATAATTTCTGCTTTCTCTAGGTAATTATCGTAGTTTTCTACGAAGTCTGCTGGGCCACCAAGGCCTGCAACCATTTTACCAAAGCACTCTGCCGCTTTTCCGTTATCCAGAACTTCCATCAATTTAGCGCGAGCTTCATCTGAATCTTTCGCAAGATTGCCCAGCACTAACATTTCAGCACATGATGCTAAAGTGATGTTCAGAAGACGAGAGTTACGGTATTCGCCAGTCAAGAATTGAACCGCTTCACGAACTTCAACAGCATTACCTGCAGAAGACGCTAATACTTGGTTCATATCCGTTAGAATCGCCGTTGTTTTGGTGCCTGCACCATTTGCAACAGCAACAATAGAACGAGCGAGATCTTCAGATGCTTCATAAGTTGGCATGAATGCGCCTGAACCTACTTTTACATCCATTACTAGCGAATCAAGACCTGCAGCCAATTTCTTAGAAAGAATTGAAGCTGTGATAAGTGAGATGTTATCAACCGTCGCAGTAATATCACGAGTCGCGTAAACACGTTTATCAGCCGGGGCTAGATCACCAGTTTGACCAATAATAGCCACACCCGCGTCTTTGGTTACTTGTCCAAATACGTCGTTAGTTGGTGTGATATTGTAACCAGGAATTGATTCTAGTTTATCAAGAGTACCACCAGTGTGACCAAGGCCTCGGCCAGAGATCATTGGTACAAAACCACCACATGCTGCCACCATAGGGCCAAGCATTAGAGAAGTTACGTCACCAACACCACCAGTAGAGTGTTTATCGACAATTGGACCACCAAAATTCATGTGAGACCAATCGATAACCATGCCTGAATCACGCATTGCACAGGTAAGTGCGATACGTTCTGGCATCGTCATTTCATTGAAAAAGATCGCCATTGCGAATGCAGCGATTTGGCCTTCAGATACAGTATTCTTTGCAACACCTTGAATGAAGAAGTTGATTTCTTCAGTAGTAAGAACTTCGTTGTCGCGTTTTTTACGGATGATTTCTTGTGGTAAATACATTAGTGCCTCCCCGACTCTTTGCTAGAGTTTTGGGTTTGTAGGATAAGAGACAAGATGGAGTGACAATGATTCATCACTCACTCCATCTTAGTTAGAATTAAGGATTAGTAAGCTGCAGGATCTGCAGTTTCGTCCGTCACTTCTAATGTATTCAGTAGGTTTGTTAGTAGGCTTGAAGCACCAAAACGGTAGTGCATGTTATCAGCCCACTCACCACCAAGAAGCTCATCAGCCATACCTAGGTATAGCGCAGCATCTTCAGCAGTACGAACACCACCAGCAGGTTTGAAACCAACTGTTTTTGCTACGCCCATGTCACGAATAACTTCTAGCATCATACGTGCGTATTCTGGTGTTGCATTTTCAGGCACTTTACCTGTTGAAGTTTTAATGAAGTTAGCACCTGCTTCGATACAGATTTTAGATGCTTTCTTGATTAATGCTTCTTCTTTTAGTTCACCTGTTTCGATGATCACTTTAAGCGTGATATCACCACATGCTTCTTTACATTGCTTAACAAGCTCAAAGCCGACTTCTTCGTTACCAGCCATTAGGGCACGGTATGGGAATACTACGTCAACTTCGTCTGCACCGTAAGCAACAGCAGCTTTTGTTTCCGCAACCGCGATAGCGATATCATCGTTACCGTGTGGGAAGTTTGTTACCGTTGCAATACGTACTTCTGGTGTACCTTGCTCGCGTAGCGTTTTCTTAGCAATAGGAATAAAACGAGGGTAGATACAGATTGCTGCGGTATTACCCACTGCAGTTTTCGCGTCATGACATAACGAAATCACTTTTGCATCAGTGTCGTCGTCATTCAACGTAGTTAGGTCCATAAGTTTTAGTGCACGTAGAGCTGCTGCTTTTAAATCGCTCATTTCTATCTCCGATCAATATATTCAAATAGTCAACTACCTTGCCCCTACCTAGTATAGATAGGAATAATAATTTTGCTCAGTAGTCACAAATGAACGGACTTGGTTCCCTGAAGACTTGATAACACACCCCGTATTATCAATTGCTATCCTTGTCACCGCACAGTACCAGTTTGGTCTATGGCACAACAATTCAGTCATGTTGTGTCTAACATGTATAAGTTTAGCTATATTCCTAGGCTAATTAAAGCGCTTAAGCCAACAAGAGAATCCTATCTCTATGGTTTATACATTATAGATTTCTATAAAAAAATGTAGTGCTCCTTAGAACGCAAACGGTTTGTATCTCAAAATACTTTAGAAAAGCCCCCTATTTAACCAAATCTGTAGAAAACAAACGCTTCCTAATTCTGTCAAATAGGTGTGGCTCTCTTCTTCCGTTTTTACAAAAAAAAAGCCCCGCAGCAATTTCTTGCTACGGGGCTCTATTTAAATGGCGTCTATATAGTTATTTATTAACTAAACTATATGGACTTAAAAAGCCATAAGTGTAATGAAGAAACCAGCAATTGTTGCAGCCATTAGGTTAGATAGAGTACCTGCTGCTACCGCTTTCACACCCATCTTAGCGATGTCGTGACGACGGTTAGGAGCAATACCACCTAGACCACCTAGTAGAATCGCAATAGAAGAAAGGTTTGCGAAACCACATAGAGCGAACGAGATAATTGCTTGAGTTTTCTCAGACATTACTTTACCAGTCTCTGCTACTAGTTGAGCGTTATCGCCAACGTAAGGAACAAAGTTTAGGTATGCAACGAATTCGTTAACTACCGTTTTCTGACCAATGAAAGTACCAGCGATTGTCGCTTCTTCCCATGGAACACCGATAACGAATGCTAGAGGTGCGAAGATCCAACCTAGAATAAGTTCTAGAGTTAGCTCAGGCATACCAATCCAACCACCGATGCCGCCCAACATACCGTTGATTAGCGCGATTAGACCGATGAATGCTAGTAGCATTGCACCAACGTTAAGAGCAAGTTGAAGACCAACAGAAGCACCGCCAGCAGCTGCATCGATAACGTTAGCAGGCTTGTCGTCGCCACCGTCGATGTCAGTACCTAGGTTCTCATCTGGAGTGTCAGTTTCAGGCTTGATGATTTTAGCAAACAGTAGACCACCAGGTGCAGCCATGAATGATGCCGCTACAAGGTACTCTAGTGGAACACCCATTGAAGCGTAACCAGCAAGTACACCACCAGCAACAGAAGCTAGACCACCACACATTACTGCGAATAGTTCAGACTGTGTCATTTTTGGAACAAACGGACGCACAACAAGAGGTGCCTCAGTTTGACCAACGAAGATGTTAGCCGCAGCAGACATAGATTCCGCACGAGACGTACCTAATGCTTTTTGCAGACCGCCACCAAGAACTTTGATTACTATTTGCATCGCACCAATGTAGTAAAGTACAGAGATAAGTGCAGAGAAGAAAATCAGCGTTGGTAGAACTTGGAACGCGAAGATGAATCCGATACCGTCAACTGAGAAGTTAACTAGGCTACCAAATAGGAAACCTGTACCGTCTTTACCGTAATCGATCACGTTTGCAACACCAGCAGAGAAACCTGCTAGAAGATCGCGACCCCAAGGTACATAAAGAACGAATGCACCGATAATAAATTGGATAGCAAAAGCACCACCCACTGTTCTGATATTGATAGCTTTGCGGTTATCTGATAGTAGGACTGCAATTGCAATTAAAACTACCATGCCGACTAGGCTCATAAACAGGCTCATAGTTTATGACTTCCTTATAAGTTGTGTATTGGCGTGTAACAAAATGGAACTAAAAAGCGGGGGCAATTATACTCACGCCCTCAGAAATAAAGTAATGCCGACCTCACACTTTCTTATAAGATTCATAAGTCATTCACCCGCATATGTGACAAAGATCACCAATAAGTGATAACTTTCTCATCAAGGGAACATTTTGTTTCGATTTTATTCACACATAGCAAAGAGAGAATGGCTATTTTCCCACACTTGAGAAGCAACCGTTTGCTCTGTCTCTTTTCTAATCAAAACCAACTCATCAAAAATGTTAATCACGTTTTTAGGGTGGTTTGCACGGCCTTGGCACCCATTTATTGGCATATCTGGAGCATCCGTTTCTAGTACCAGTGAGGTTAATGGTAAGCATGCAATCGCTTGCCTAGTTTTATTCGCTCGTGGGTATGTGATGACACCGCCAACGCCGATATAGAATCCTAACGCGACAAAATCCATCGCTTGCTGATAGCTTCCAGAAAAGCCGTGCAGTACCCCTCCTTTCCCTGGTCTATGGATCTTCAGTAGCTGAATCATTCTATTGTGAGCTTTTCGACAATGGAGAATAAGTGGTAATTTCATTAAGTTCGCCAGCTGAATTTGACGGATAAAGAACGCTTCTTGCTGTTGATGACCAATATCAATGGCGAAATCTAAACCGCACTCTCCTATCGCCACGCATTTTATCGGTGACACCTGTAACTCTCTCTCTAACTCATCTATATCTTCTATTAAATAGTCATTCAAAAAGTAAGGATGAAAACCTAAGGCATAGCTGATCTCATCATGTTGTATAGATAAGCGCTGAATCTCTGCCCAATTCTTCATTCCAATCGACGGAATGAGAATTTTCTCTACGCCTTGGTTTTTAGCCGCTTCAAGTTCATCACTAAAATGCTGTCGGAAGGGTTCAAAATCAAAGTGGCAGTGAGTGTCAAATAGCCGAATCGAATCATTCATTCGTTGACTCTCTTTTCATTGATTCTTCATTATTTTCACGTTTTGGCTCTTCTTTATATGGAACACAACTGCGCCTTTGCTCTGGAGTTAATCCCATAGATTGACACCAAAGATCATAACGAGCCACCCACCCTCGTAGCCATTTGATCATATTACTCCTCCGTGTAGCATGGTTATTTGGCACTCAGTTATACAGGCTCAGTTATAAAGGCTCAGCTATAAAGGCTCAGTCATAAGAACTCAGTAATCAGAGCGTATGAATAGAAATAAATGCCAAAGTACAAAAGATTAGATTGAACGCATAAAAAACGCCTATTGATTTAACAATAGGCGTTTTACATGTTCGAACCAATAATTATCGCTAACTATCGATCAAATCAGATTAGTGTTCACGAGTCGCTCTAAACTGAACGTCAGGGAAACGTTCTGACGCAAGGTTAAGGTTCACCATCGTTGGAGCAACATAAGATAGGTTATCGCCACCATCCAATGCTAAATTACTTTGGTTCTTACGCTTAAACTCTTCAAGCATCTTAGCATCACTACACTCAATCCAACGCGCTGTTGCAACGTTGACACCTTCGTAGATAGCTTCAACGTTATATTCCGCTTTCAAACGAGCCACAACAACATCAAACTGAAGAACACCAACCGCGCCCACAATAAGATCGTTATTTTGCAGTGGACGGAATACCTGTACCGCGCCCTCTTCCGAAAGTTGAACTAAACCTTTCAATAGCTGTTTCTGCTTTAGAGGATCTCTTAAGCGAATACGACGGAACAATTCAGGTGCGAAATTCGGAATACCTGCAAACTTCAAGTTTTCGCCTTGCGTGAAAGTATCACCGATTTGAATCGTGCCGTGGTTGTGTAAACCAATGATATCACCCGCATACGCAGTTTCAGCACGAGTACGATCGCCCGCCATGAAGGTTACCGCATCTGAAATACTGACATTTTTACCGGTACGAACATGGTTCATCTTCATACCTTGGTTGTAAGTTCCCGATACGATACGCATGAAAGCAATACGGTCACGGTGTTTTGGATCCATATTCGCTTGAATTTTAAATACAAAACCAGAGAATTTTTCCTCGGTTGCCACAACATCACGCTCATTTGCTTTGCGAGTTTGTGGGGCAGGTGCCCATTCCGTTAGGCCATCCAACATATGGTCAACACCAAAGTTACCTAATGCAGTACCGAAGTAAACAGGCGTTAACTCACCAGCAAGGAAAAGCTCGTGATCAAACTCAGGACATGCACCAATAACAAGTTCTAGTTCATCACGTACACTTGCAGCAAGATCTTCACCGACAGCAATATCAAGCTCAGGGTTATCTAGACCTTTAATGATACGAACGTCTTGGATCTCATGACCGTGGCCTGATTCATATAAGATCGTCTCATCGCGATGAATGTGATACACACCTTTAAACTCTTTACCACAACCGATAGGCCATGAGATAGGTGCACAGGCCATGCCTAATTCGCTTTCGACTTCATCTAACACTTCCATTGGATCACGAACATCGCGGTCCAATTTGTTCATGAACGTCACGATAGGCGTATCACGTAGGCGAGTAACTTCCATTAATTTACGCGTACGATCTTCGACACCTTTAGCGGCATCAATAACCATCAAGCACGAATCAACGGCAGTCAATGTACGGTAAGTATCTTCCGAGAAATCTTCGTGTCCAGGAGTATCAAGTAGGTTAACGAGGCAGTCGTTGTAAGGAAACTGCATCACAGAGGTAGTAACCGAAATACCACGCTCTTTTTCCATCTCCATCCAGTCGGATTTAGCGTGTTGGTTAGAGCCACGACCTTTTACCGTACCCGCTTTTTGAATAGCGTTTCCGAATAAGAGTACTTTTTCAGTAATAGTGGTTTTACCCGCATCCGGGTGCGAGATAATAGCGAAGGTTCTACGTTTAGACACTTCACCGATAAACGGAGTATTTGACATTAATGTAATCTTCTTTGGGCTAACATGTATCCATCAGGGCAGATTGCACTCTGGATTAGCGATATGAATCAATTTTTCGCGTATTTTCCCCTATATTTGCGTTCGGGGCAAATTTGTCTGCATTCACAATAAAAAGCGGTAAACCACGTGGTATCATGCCCTAGATAACAAAATCTTCAAGAAAACAAATAACCTATAAAAATATAGATGAAATTGAGCTATAACTTAATAAGTGATGAGATTGAGTTGGGTATACCTTGAAAGCAAAAAAAGTACATTCTCTGGCATTTAAACAAGCAAAAACCGTCTTTTTAGTCTCAGTCGTTTTGGGGCTGTTTTTTAGTTTCTATTACATTTTAGTCGATTTGCACCAAGAGCAACAACGCATCGAAGAGCACTACCAATTCAAATTGCTCCAGAACTACTCTAACGCGAGCCAAGCCGCCTACCACTTAAATCATCTCTTAGCTGAACAAGTGGCATCCAGCCTTATGATGGATCCTGCCATTTTTAATGTAAAAATTATTGACGATTTTGGCGATATTCTCACAATCAAAGATAAACAAGTCGTCAGCCAGGGTAGCCTTTCGGAACTCTTGTCTGATTATTTAACCCCGACCTCAACCCATTACATAACGGCATTACATCAGCCAAACTCTGAGGTTATCGTCGGCTCACTTAGTTTCTCAATTAATGGCACGAGCATCGCACAAGACTTCATCGCAAAATCCTCACGAATCTTACTTTTCGATTTAATCCGAAACGTGCTTCTAACCATTATCCTACTGATTTTTTTCTACTATAAATTGTCGAAACCTATCGTAACTCTCATTGAATGGGTTCAATCTCTGCAGGATAAAAACAAGGCTCAACCGCTGCCAACAAAAGACAGAAATGATGAGCTGAGCCGCCTCGCGACGTCATTCCATGATTTATGGCAAGACAGAGAAAAAGCAGAAGGCAAGCTCAATCAACTCGCATACTATGATTCATTAACAGGATTAGCGAATCGTAGCTTGTTACTTCAAACTCTAAGCTCAACCATTACCGATTCCGCAAAAACGCGTACCAGCGGCGTACTGTTTTATCTTGATTTAGACCGCTTCAAAACCATCAATGACTCATTAGGTCATACGATTGGGGATCATTTAATCAAAGCCATTGCACTTCGTATTGATGCTTGGCTAAAGCCCGGCTACGTTGCGGCGAGAATTGGTGGTGATGAATTTGCCATCTTAGTCCCTGACCTCACTTCAAAAGAAGCAACCAATGTCGCCAAACAGTTACTTTCTCTGATCTCCAACCCGTACTCAATCGACGATCATCAACTCTATTGTACCGTGAGTATCGGAATATCGGTTTTCCCTTCCGTCGATAGCACCAGTATTGATGTGTTAAGGCAAGCCGACACTGCGCTATACCGAGCGAAAGTCGCGGGTAGAAACAATTACATGTTCTATGAGCCAGAGATGCAGGCGCAGGTAGAATCCTTTTTGGAGATTGAGAAAGGGCTACATGAGGCGCTAAACAAGCATCAACTGGAGCTTTACTACCAACCGCAAGTCAATCAACATCAGCAGATCATTGGCGTAGAAGCACTCATTCGTTGGAATCACCCAGAAAAAGGGGTACTCCCTCCCGGGATATTCATGCCGATTGCCGAAGAGACAGGGCAAATTTTACAAATTGGCGACTGGATCATTGAGCAGGCTTGTTACCAATATGCCGCATGGAAAAAAGAAGGGGTTCTTCCTCCAACATTTAAGCGCCTAGCCATCAACATCAGTCCGCTCCAATTCTCACAAGAATCATTTGTCGATCATATCTTCGATGCTCTAGCGCAAGCAGGGATTAGTGGTCAACATATCGAATTAGAGATAACAGAGAGTTTGCTGCTAGAGAACATTGAAGGTGCCATCAAGAAAATGGCAGAACTGAAAGAGCGAGATATACAAATATCGATAGATGACTTTGGGACGGGTTACTCTTCATTGCGCTATCTTAAACATTTAGCGGTCGATGTTTTAAAAATAGACCGTTCTTTTGTGACTCAACTGCATTTAGATGAAAGCGATCAAGCCCTTGTTGATACCATCATTATGACCGCAAGACGGTTGAATCTAGAAGTCATTGCTGAAGGTGTTGAAGAAGTCCTTGAGCTCAATTCGCTTAAAGATCTGGGCTGTACACAGTTCCAAGGTTACTTATTTGATAAACCACTGCCAGCAAAAGAGATCGCCATCAAGCTAAAAAACAGCCCTTATAATATTGAAACCGTGGTTAACCAAGCCGCTTTAGTTAAAACAAGTTAACGATATCTTGAAGACTTGCTGCTTATTACTCGACATAATAAGCAGTAAGCCCATTAAATGAAGTTATCGTCGAACTAAGACGATGTTTAGTATTAGCGGTTTTCTCAATGAAGAGCCTAGAGCTCGCTAAAAAGAGAAGAATAAATAACTCATGATAATCGCGTCTTCTTTTCCATTAGCGCTTGGGTAGTAGTTATAGCGCCTATCGACCTCATTAAAACCGAGCGACTCGTATAACTGAAACGCTTTGAGGTTACTTTCTCGAACTTCAAGCCAGATGCTTTCAGCGTTAGATTCTTCGCACGCCTTAATGAATGCCTCCATCAAGATACGCCCGTAACCTTTACCCTGCTTATCAGGTGCTATCGCGATATTCAGTAATGTCACTTCACCCACAATATTTTGCGAGTAAAAGTACCCCACCAACTCTTCATTCACCCACAAACCATGATGATTTCCACCTCGGCTGTCGAGATCATTAATATTAGATTGCGCCCAAGGGTGAGAATGTGCACTTTGTTCGATATTCCAAACATCATTGAGATGTTCAGGTCGAAGTTTGATTAATTGATTAGTCATAAGAACAGATCTGCTGCCATAAATCTCGTCGGTGTTGAACATTGCCGTCTATTTCAGATAACAAAGGTGAGTTAAGTACTTTTTTAACCTGAACTCCGTCAGAAGTCTCGCAGCCAGCAAACCATACCCATTCAAGTTGATTTTCACCTAGTTGAGAGAGTTGTGACGGTTGAATGAACAACGCCTGATCAAGCCGTAAATGAATACTTTTTAAAACGCGCTCAAACATCGTAACGATCTCTCCACTTGGTGGCATCGGTGAGATAAGTAATAACTTGCATGAGTCAGGAAGTTCTAAATCTACAGGCTGATAGCCTTCAAACATTTTAGGGTCAGCCAAAACCCACTGGCTGATGCCCATTTCTTGTAAGTAGCAAGCTTGTCGAAATTGGCTTTGTTGTTGGGATTGCATGAGTTGCTGTGATTGCATAAATAATTGGGATTGCGTAATCAGTTGAGACATAGCGATTTAATTAGGCCCATGGCTAAAAATATCTATCAATTCAGAGGCGTTAAGTACTTATAATAAGCACAACATGATAATCAGGATAAGGCGTTCTCAACAAGCATAACGCTGATGGCATAAAAAACAAAGGAACGATATCGCTCCTTTGTTTCTTAATCTAACTGAACGACTGCGTTGAGCCCTACAACTCAGAAAATTCAGGGCTATATTCAATTAAACCTGAATGATTTTGAAAACAACCATCCACGAGTTCAATGGCCTGAAATGCGCCCTCAGGCACATCCCAAATGCAGTTAAAGTTGAATATATCGGCATTTTTAAAACCAAACTTTTGATAAAAAGCTGGGTCTCCCAAAACAACGCATCCTGGATAACCAAAATCAACTAGAGATACAAATGCTTCCTTAATCAAAGAGGTAGCAATTCCTTGATTTTGATATTCACTTTTAACACACAAAGGAGCAAGCCCTTGCCAGTTGTGATCTTCACCATCAACCTGAACCGGGCTGAACATGACATGGCCGATAATCTCTCCATCATCAGAACACGCCACTAAAGATAACGTCAAACGGCTATTTTCACGAAGCTTCATCACCAAGTTGGCTTCAGCTTCAGTCTCAAATGCAGATTTAACTAAACGATCAATCGTTAATATATCTGCTGGAGCTTCAGTTCGAATAAGCATTTATAACCTCATTTTGTGTAGACGGTGATTGTACGCCCTTATGCACAAAATCAGCTAATTGATTTACAAATAATTGCAGCGGTTTAGGTAACAACTCCAGATCCACGCTATCCATTAAATTCTTAACTTCTAGGCCTAATTCTGTATCCCCTTCAATGCTTAATCGACGTTGGAAAAAGAGCGTATCGGGATCCTCTTTTCGTCCTACAATTAGAATAAGATCATTCAAGTTGCCACTAAAACTGACATCTTCTTGCTCTGAAGTCTCTGATACTACAAGTTTTTCATCTTGGTAACTGATATGCCAACTAAGGTTCATATCCTTAATTGATACTTTTAACCATTTATCTTCAAGGAACTCAAAATCACCGTCTTCAAGCGCTTCGTGAAAAACCGTTTTCAACCCTTCTAGCAAGGCTTTTTTTTGTACAGTTTGAGGCAATAAGTGGACTGGAGATCGCAAAATTGATGCTGCGTTTTGAACTAGTTGGGTGCGAATCTTGTTAATCACGCTATTTATCCGTTACTTTGTAAGAAGAATATCTCATCATAATGGATGAGATTGAATGGATTCCTGTTATGAGTCAAGAAACATCGCGTTGACATGTTTCACATCGATAGAATCACAGTTATAGTTAGTGTATTACGAATATTTCACTCATTGTGTAAAAAATAAGCCCAGTGGAGAATCGGTAGTAAATTGATGTCATCCCAGCAGTTACAACATTGGTTCGCAAAACTAACGTCAAACAGTCCGTTCTTTTTTGCCATATTGGATGATCAGCACAACTACTGCATGGTCAATGATCGCTATTGCGATATTTCAGGACTTAGCCAAACCGAACTGGTTGGTATGAGTGATTCACAGATCCTCGGAGAGCAGTTTTACCAGCACTTACAGCCTTACTATGAAAGAGCATTTGCTGGAGAAGTCATTGAAGCCGAAATTACTCTCAATGAGACGGATTTAGAGACCAGTCTGCATTTTTCATTGTCTCCCGTTCATAATGACAAGAAAATCGACCATGTAATCTTTCATGCTACTGATACGTCTGAAAAACAGATCCTCATTCGCTCCCTCGAAGAGTCCGAAAATAAATTTTCTAAGTTAACTCAGCTACTCCCCGATGGGCTTTTGTTAGTTGAAGATGACTGCATTTTGTCCGCGAACCCAGCCGCAGCACGATTGCTCGGTTTCAATTCAGCGAACGAGTTATTAGGTGAAGAGCTCGGGCGCCTATTTATCGATGTTAATACAAAAACCGTCTTTAATACGAAATTAGGCTCACTGCTTTCAGAGAAACCGTTTGTCTGCTTAACAGGATCTCGTTGCGGGTTTGAGAGAAAACTCCAACTCAATGCAGACTCGACTCTCATTTTAGGTAGCGCTTCACAAATCGTATTAATTCAAGATGCCGAAGACGCACCAAAACCACTGTCTAGCACCGTCAATGAAGATGCTCATATCGATTCACTGACCAATCTTTATAACCGTTTTGGCTTTACCAAGCGTTTAGAGCAGTTCATCCACACCAAAACACCACTTGTGATGCTGTATCTTGATATTGATAACTTTAAAAACATCAATGACTCTCTAGGTCACCACATTGGTGATAAAGTCATCAAAGAGGTCTCTTCAAGGTTAAAACGATTACTGCCTAAACAAGCGGTTCTGGGGCATTTAGGTGGTGATGAGTTTGGGATTATTCTGCCTGAACCTGAAAATAATCGTATGGCTGAATCACTTTCTGAACGCATTATATCCATTATTAATCAGCCCTTCGATCTGCACCACTTCAGCAAGCGTTTAGCCTGTTCTATTGGCAGCGTTGCCTCTCCACAAGATGGCAACGATGCTCGGATCTTATTGCAAAATGCCGATACAGCAATGTATGAGGCAAAAGATCGCGGCCGTAATCGACTCATTAAGTTTAATGACCAGATGAACAAAGAAGCTCGAATGAGGCTTTGGCTAGAGATTGAACTGCAAAAAGCACTGCAACAAAACGGATTAGAAGTTTGGTACCAACCTAAAGTGAATGCACGCGATTTCAGCATCAATGGCGCTGAAGCTCTAGTTCGCTGGAAACACCCTGTTGAAGGCTACATCAGCCCGGCCGCCTTTATCCCTGTAGCAGAACGAGCAGGTTTAATTGAGCACCTTGGCCGAGTTGTGATGCGCGATGTATTTACCACAGTAAAACGCTGGAAGCTTCAAGGTATTCTACCTGGCAGAGTGGCGATTAACCTATCTCCAGAGCAATTTGGTAATCCGAAATTGATCGATTACATGGAGAAGTTACTCAGAACCACAGAGTTAGATCCAAGTTGCATTACATTTGAGCTAACAGAAAGCGCCGTAATGAGTGATAGCGACCACACTCTTCAAATGCTAAATGCGATCAAAAAACTGGGCTTCGCCTTATCAATTGATGACTTTGGTACTGGCTACTCATCACTCTCCTATTTGGCTAGATTCCCTCTTGATGAGCTCAAAATTGATCGTGCTTTCATCACTGATATTGATACGCTACCCAAGCAGATCACGGTAATTGAAAATATCATTAATTTGGGTAAGTCACTCAATTTAACCGTGGTAGCAGAAGGTGTTGAAACTCATCAGCAAGCAACGCTACTCTCAAATCTTAATTGCAACTCAATTCAAGGCTTCCACTTTCATCGACCTCAACCGAAACAAGAAGTCGAAGAGCTGTTTGCCCAAAATCGCCGACACAAAAATTAACCCTGTAAGTAATCCTTATGGGGTAAATACGACTTTATTCACGTAAACCTGCCTCACATCAAATTTGCCATTCATATTTCTTCATAAAATGCGGGTACTCTTATTTAGATATCTGGTAGTGAGCAAATGGAACTCCTATGTCCGGCAGGTAACCTTCCTGCTTTAAAAACAGCCATCGATTGCGGTGCTGATGCCGTATACATTGGTTTTAAAGATGACACCAATGCTCGTCATTTTGCTGGTTTAAATTTTACGGGCAAGAAGCTCGATCGCGCCGTGCAATATGTTCACGATCACAATAAAAAAATCCATGTGGCGCTTAATACGTTTGCCCATCCAAATGGTTTTGAACGTTGGACCAACGCCGTCGATAACGCCGCAGACTTAGGTGTCGATGCACTGATCGTTGCTGATATAGCCGTACTCGATTATGCAGCAAATAAATACCCTGATTTAGAACTGCATCTATCCGTACAAGCATCAGCCACCAACGTTGCTGCTGTCGATTTTTACCATCAAAATTTCAATGTAAAGCGCGTTGTATTACCTCGCGTGCTATCGATTCATCAAGTCAAACAGTTATCTCGAAATATCACCAGTGATGTCGAGTTAGAAGTATTTGCATTCGGTAGTTTGTGCATTATGTCTGAAGGCCGTTGTTACCTCTCTTCATACATGACAGGCGAATCTCCAAACACCGTTGGAGCCTGTTCTCCCGCTAAATATGTTCGCTGGCAAGAAACCGATGGCGGTCTTGAGTCTCGCCTTAATGAGATCTTAATAGACAAATATTCAGCCGGTGAAAACGCAGGTTACCCAACATTATGCAAAGGCCGTTTTGAAGCGGATATTGACGGTGAAAGAAAACGTTATCACGCTCTTGAAGAACCAACCAGTTTGAATACCCTCTCAATGCTTCCAGAGCTATTTGCCGCAAATGTGGCTTCAGTGAAAATTGAAGGACGCCAACGTAGCCCCGCTTATGTTGAACAAGTCACACGAACTTGGCGCGCTGCCATTGATCGCTACCTTGCAGACCCAGAAGGTTACCAAGTTGAGCAAGCGTGGAATGCGACATTAGCGAACGTTTCTGAAGGCACCCAGACCACACTTGGTGCTTACCACCGTAAATGGCAGTAGAGAATAAACAATGGATAACACGATGAAATACGCCCTTGGTCCATTACTTTATTTTTGGCCAAAACAGAATGTAGAAGATTTTTACGCGCAGGCACAATCCAGCTCAGCCGATATCATCTATTTAGGGGAATCGGTGTGCTCAAAACGCCGTGAAATGAAGCTAAAAAACTGGTTTGAGATTGCAAAAGAACTGTCGGCATCTGGCAAGCAAGTTGTGCTCTCTACCATGGCACTTCTTGAAGCGCCGAGCGAAGTCAGCATTTTAAAGAAATACATCGATAATGGTGACTTTGCAATTGAAGCCAATGATGTTTCAGCCATTCAACTGGCTTACGAACACAAAGTGCCTTTCGTTGTTGGCCCTGCGGTTAATGCTTACAATGCTCAAACACTGAACCTTTTTCTTAAACAGGGGATGACTCGTTGGTGCATGCCTGTTGAACTATCTCGTGAATGGTTAAGCAATGTAATGACTCAGTGTGAGTCTTTGAATATTCGTAATAAGTTTGAAGTCGAAGTCTTTAGCCATGGCTATCTACCTCTGGCTTATTCTGCTCGCTGCTTTACCGCTAGAGCCGAGAACAAAGCCAAAGATGATTGCGAGACATGCTGCATAAAATATCCGACGGGGCTTCAAGTTGATAGCCAAGAGGGGCAGTCAGTATTTAACTTGAATGGCATTCAAACTCAATCTGGTTACTGTTATAACTTGATTAATGATTTACCTAGTATGCAAGGGCTAGTCGATGTGGTTCGCCTGAGCCCTCTCGGTCTTGATACGTTCTCAGAAGTCGATCGCTTCAGAGCGAATGAATCTGGTACGCAACCCAAGATAATTCAGAGCCATCAGTGTAATGGTTACTGGCATCAACTTGCGGGTTTAGAAGTCAAACAGATAGACTAAAACGATAAAAAGAGCGACTAGAATGTCGCTCTTTTTATATCCAGCAATCAACCAGCCGCATACATTATTGCATCAATTCGTCAGTACTTGATGGTTGGGCTCTATATCTTGTTGACTAGATAGCCTTTTAATATCTTTAACCATCATGATAATAACCACAATACTCAATGCTATATTGGATAGAGGGTAAGCAATCCACACCCCCGTCAGTCCAATCATTTTTGGCAATAAATACAAAAATGGCAGTTGAATTAGCATGTTACCTACAGTCACAAACATTGCTTTCCCCCCACGGTTTATCGCTTGGTAATAAGCACCTGCAACCACAAGAAAACCATCTAAGAATAGAGCGAATAAATGTAAACGGATCCCAAGAACGGCATTGTCAATCAACTCCGAATCTTGTGAGTTAAAAACCGATATCGCTTCATAAGGGAAGATATTTAATAGAATAATAAACAGCACTCCGCCCACAATAGACGTTATCATCGCAACGTTAAGTAACTGCTTAATATTATGGTTATTTTTAGCACCGTGATTATAGCTAACCAGCGGTTGCATCCCATTAGCAATCCCCTCTACTGTTAAGTAGTAAACCGTTACGATATATCCCAAAATCGCATATGATCCAATGATCAACGTATTACCGTACTGAGTAAATAGTGCATTATGTAACGCCACCATCATAGACCCGTATGCGTACATAAAAAAGCTTGAAACACCGATAGCAAACAGTTGAGGTACATAGTTCAAACGTAATACTAAACAGCGCCTAGTGAGCCGCAGTTTTGCTCGAGAAGAGAAAAAGTATCCTACTCCTAATACTGTTACGATCATTTGAGCAATGCCTGTCGCCAACGCCGCTCCAGTTAACTCCCATTTGAGCCACACAATAAAAACGTAATCAAGAGCGATATTGATGACAGCACCAATGATCATCAATACCGTAGCAAGGTTAGGGCTATCGTCATTACGCAATAAAAATGGCAGTGCAATAGAACCTAGCGAGAAGACACTCGCAAAAATCAAAACATGCAAATACTGCAAACCAAGCTCTAATACGCGCCCTTCCGCTCCTTGCACTAATAGGAAAGCATCTGAAAAGTACCACAATAAGATGGATACCACTGGTGCTAAACCTGCCAATAAAATCAAGCCAGTCGCCAGTACTTGCTTTGCGCTTTCGCTGTCTTGTTCACCTTGTTTGATCGATGATAACGCACCAGTCCCGACCCCAATCATCATTCCGAGACCAAGAATGCACCCAATAACAGGCCAAGCGACATTAATACCAGCAAGCCCTTCAGCGCCCATGTAGCGACCAATAAAAATACCATCAACAACTTGGTACAACCCATTGACGAGCATTGCGGCAACGGTAGGAATGGTATAACGCCAAAACTGGCGATAAATAGAATTTTTCATAATCTCTTTTTCATTAGCTATTTGTGCATTTAGTTATCTATAAACTTAGTCATCTATAAACTTAGTTAATCCATAAATTTAGTTATCAAGGCTAACTAAATGGGTAAATTCAATCTTATTTCAACGCTTTTTTCAGAAGCTCATTTAACTGCTGAGCTTCAATTTCCGTCAGACCCTTCATCAAACGATCCGACATTAATTCATAGACTTTACTTTCCAACGAAAGGTTGTCAGTAGCTAAAGGCGTTAGGCCAACCCGTTTAGAGCGGGCATCTTCGGGGCATGGTTTCCGCTCCACTAGCCCTTTACGCTCTAATCGTTTCACCATATTCGTTGCCGATGGTTTCGTGACTTGCATCTCGGCTGCTAAATCGGTCAAGCGAATCAGTTCAGGGGCAGCTTGAATGACTTTGAGGTAGTCATACTCATTGAAACTGAGCTGAGCAATCGGATCTTCCTTACTGTGCACTCTCCAAATTTTCGCTGAAAATCGCTCTAGCTCTTCTAGGTGGTGATTTAAACTCATGTATCGCTCATTTTAGTTAGCAAGGCTAACTAGTTTACTATTTGAGTGTTTTAAAAGCAAAAAAAAACCGCCACGTGGACGGTTTTCTTTCAATTATTATGCGGCTATTGCGTTACTACTTCGCTTTTCTCTGAACTTTCACTCATTTTTTTAGCGTTGGTTTCGGCTAAACGCTGAGCTTTCACCTCTTCAAAAATCCGTCCAAGCTCTAAAAATGAGTAACGATGTTCCACATACTCAAACACATTAAATGACAGGGCTAACTTATAGAGAGAGACGGCATTAGCATAGTCACCGACCAACTGATAACGCTTACCCAAATAAAAATAGACTTCGGTGAGTCGTTGCGCCAGCAGTGTGTTGTCACGGCTACTTGTTAGCACGGCTTTGAATGCTTGCTCTTCCGTAATTTTATCCAGAGTCAATGCCACTAACACCCAGCCCCAGCTTTCATCTTTCGATTCATAGCGTGCTAATAGCGCTTGTTGCGCTTCAATAGGGTCAAGTTCGTATTGAATTATATACAACCACAAGGCACGAAATGGATCGCTGGGATCATCCTGATAATGCTTGGTCATATCTTCAAATGCTAAATCAATACGATCACCATAATAGAGTGCAATCGCTCGGTTTCTTTCAGCATAAGAGTTAGAGGGATCAAGCTCTAACGTTGAATCAAAAGCTTCATATGCGGCATCAAACTCACCAACTTGAGTAAAGTACACTCCCAATAGGTTGAAGATGTCAGGCTGAGCAGGCTCTAATGCTAGAGATTGATTAAAGTCTAAACGAGCAAGATCTCGCAACCCAACGCTATCGTAGTAATTCCCCCGTTCATAAAACATCTTGGCGCGAACTTCATCTTTAAGATCAGAACGCTGCAACAATTGAGTCAAGCGAGCAATTTGTACTTCTTGCTTAATTGTCGATTGAAGAGGCACTGCCATCGGTGGATAGATCCACTGACTTGACTGCTTTGTTGTTGATGAACATCCAGTCAATACCAGCATTATGCATAGACTAGCGGTTTGAAACCATTTCACAAATAGATACTCCTGTTAAACCCGCATGAAAAAGGGGAGCGATATCGCTCCCCTTTATAACATGCTTTGAGACTTATAGGCTAATAAACCCTAAGCTCATCACCTTAAGCAATTAAGCTTCAGGTGCAGCGTTTTCTTCAGCTGCAGGCTGTTCTACTGCTTCTTTCATGCTTAGACGTACACGGCCTTGACGGTCGATTTCAAGAACTTTAACTTGAACTTCTTGACCTTCAGTTAGGTAGTCAGACACTTTCTCGATACGCTTGTCAGCGATTTGAGAGATGTGTACTAGACCATCTTTACCAGGAAGAATCGTTACGAATGCACCGAAATCAGCTAGACGAGCAACTTTACCCGTGTAGATAGTACCCACTTCAACTTCTGCAGTTAGTGACTTGATACGGTTGATTGCGTCTTCAGCTTGTTCGCCAGAAGTTGCAGCAATTTTAACTGTACCGTCATCTTCGATTTCGATAGTTGTGCCTGTTTCTTCACAAAGAGCGCGAATAACCGCACCGCCTTTACCGATAACATCACGGATCTTATCAGTGTTGATTTTCATTGTGTGGATACGTGGAGCAAACTCAGAGATATCTTCACGAGCGCCAGAGATTGCTTCGTCCATAACAGTAAGGATGTGCTTACGCGCACCTTGTGCTTGGTTTAGAGCGATCTGCATGATCTCTTTAGTGATACCTTCAATTTTGATATCCATTTGAAGAGCAGTAATACCGTCGTTAGTACCCGCAACTTTAAAGTCCATGTCACCTAGGTGATCTTCGTCGCCAAGGATGTCAGAAAGAACAACGAAATCATCGCCTTCTTTAACAAGACCCATCGCGATACCAGCAACAGATGCTTTGATTGGAACACCAGCATCCATAAGCGCTAGAGAAGTACCACATACAGAAGCCATTGAAGATGAACCGTTAGATTCAGTGATTTCCGATACAACACGTACTGTGTATGGGAATTCTTCAATTGAAGGCATAACTGCTTGGATACCACGTTTCGCTAGCTTACCGTGACCAATTTCACGACGCTTAGGAGAACCAACAAAACCAGTTTCGCCTACACAGTATGGAGGGAAGTTGTAGTGTAGAAGGAAGTGATCTTTCTTCTCACCCATTAGGCTATCGATGATTTGAGCATCACGTTGTGTACCAAGCGTTGCAGTAACAAGTGCTTGAGTTTCACCACGAGTAAATAGAGAAGAACCGTGAGTACGTGGAAGAACACCAGTACGTACGTCTAACGCACGAACCATGTCTTTTTCACGACCATCAATACGTGGGTTACCAGCAATGATGCGGCTACGTACTACGTTTTTCTCTAGAGAACCAAGCATGCCGCGAATTTCACGTTCATTTAGTTCTTCGTCTTGAGCTAGAAGCGCTTCAACTGCTTCAGTTTTGATTGCGCCAACTTGCTCGTAACGTGCCATTTTTTCAGTGATTTGGTACGCTTCAGAAAGACGAGTTTCTGCAAGTTCAGCAACTTTAGCTTTAAGCTCTGCGTTTACTTCTGGAGCAGTCCAATCCCAAGATGGCGTCGCAACTTCAGCAGCGAACTCGTTGATTGCTTTAATAACAACTTGTTGTTGGTCGTGACCGTAAACAACAGCAGAAAGCATTTCTTCTTCAGATAGGTTATCCGCTTCAGATTCAACCATAAGAACTGCGCCTTCAGTACCAGACACAACTAGGTCCAGTTTAGAGTTTTCAAGCTCTGTGTTTGAAGGGTTAAGTACTAGTTGACCGTCGATGTGACCAACACGTGCAGCACCGATAGGACCATTGAATGGAACACCAGCGATAGAAAGTGCAGCAGACGTTGCGATCATAGTGATCATGTCTGGGTTTACGTCAGGGTTGATAGACACAACCGTAGCGATAACTTGAACTTCGTTTTTAAACGCACTTGGGAAAAGTGGACGAATTGGACGGTCAATAAGGCGAGCTGTTAGTGTTTCAGCTTCAGAAGGACGACCTTCACGCTTGAAGAAACCACCAGGAATTTTACCAGCAGCGTAAGTACGCTCTTGGTAGTTAACTGTTAGCGGGAAGAAATCTTGACCTGCTACCGCTTCTTTTTTTGCTACTACAGAAACGAATACTGACGTATCGTCCATTGTTGCCATTACAGCAGCTGTAGCTTGGCGTGCCATTACGCCTGTTTCTAGAGTTACGGTGTGGTTACCGTACTGAAATGATTTTACGACTGGATTCGCGAACATTTGATTTCCTTACTCTAAACTCATATGAGATTTAGAATGATTAAATGAATACTCAAAGCAATACTAATCGCGACTAGTACAAATTGACTTCGAAAAAGATAATTTGTAATAGTCGCGACCAATTGGTCGACTTCGGTGACTGTAAAGCGATGAGTTAGATTAATATGTGAAACAACATAACGTTATTTCAACGAGGCATAGTATAAACTATTTTTAATTAGAGAGGTATTTCAAGCGGTAAAAAATACTGGGGTTTCAGGCACAAAAAAAGGAGCGATAAACGCTCCCCTTTCTTCAAACTGTCTTTGTAGACATCGCTATTAGCGACGTAGACCTAGACGCTTGATAAGATCTTGGTAACGAGTAAGGTTTTTGCCTTTCAAGTAGTCAAGAAGTTTACGACGGCTAGAAACCATACGTAGCAGACCGCGACGGCTGTGGTGGTCGTGGATGTGCGTTTTGAAGTGACCTTGAAGGTGGTTGATAGAAGCAGTAAGTAGTGCTACTTGTACTTCTGGTGAACCAGTATCGTTTTCACATTGTGCGTATTCTGCAACGATTGCTGCTTTAGTTTCTGCATTCAGAGACATAATTCTCTCCTGATAAGAGTAAGTTTATAATTTGTAACAGCCAATCTCTGATTCAGCTGCTACGCGAGGGGCGGATTATACGGGGGCTAAAGTTTAAACACAAGATATTTGGAAGCAAATAACGCGCAATTTACGATTCTCTTCCCCCTCAAATCAATCTAAGCAAAAGCAGCATATAAAAAAACCGAAGCCAAATGACCTCGGTTTTAAAATATCAATTTAAGCGCAGTCTATGCTTGCGGCTCTTCTTCTCTGAAAACAACCAAGCGCTTAGGTGCGACACGGCCATCATCATCAATTTCAGCAACCCCAATAAAGAGTTTCTCTTCACCGCTCGTCATTCGAACAACACCTTCCGAAGGCGCGCCTGAAACTTGAACTTGCATACCGTGCTGAACGAGATCTGTCAGCTCTGCATTCATGTTCACTTCTGGTAAGTCTTCAACCGCAGTATCCATTGGCATTAGCAGTGGATCAAGTAGCTCTTTCGGTGCGATGTCTTGCTCTTTCGCTTGCTCTAACAGTTCATTTAACTGCTCAAGAGTCACCATTTTCTCGTAAGGATATTTTGCAACACCAGTACGACGCAAATACTTAACGTGGGCACCACAACCTAGCATCTCCCCAAGGTCATCCGTAATCGTACGGATATATGTCCCTTTCGAGCAATGCACTTCCATCTCAACTTCATCACCTTCAAAACGAAGCAACTCAATGGAGTAGACAGTGATCTTACGAGATTCACGCGGAACCTCGATACCTGCACGCGCATATTCATATAAAGGCTTACCTTGATATTTCAATGCAGAGAACATTGATGGAATCTGATCGGTTTCACCTTTGAAGGTTTCGATACAGATCTCAAGTTGCTCTTGAGTCACGTTTACATCACGAGTTTCTACCACTTCACCATCAGAATCAGAGGTATTGGTACGCTCACCAAGCTTAGCAATCACCACGTAGCGCTTATCAGAATCTAAAAGAAACTGAGAAAACTTCGTCGCCTCACCAAGACAGATAGGCAACATACCCGTCGCAAGAGGATCAAGTGCGCCGGTATGGCCCGCTTTCTCAGCAAAATAAATACGCTTTACTTTCTGCAGCGCATCATTAGATGAAATTCCAGTTGGTTTATCCAAAAGGATCACACCATTAATTGGACGACCTTTACGACGACGAGCCATTACTCTTCACCTTTCTGCTCAGATTCATCTTTCTGTTCAGCTTCGTCTTCACGACCTGATTCAACTTGCTTGCGCTTATCTTCACTTAGAACTTCGCTTACTAAGTTAGACATACGCATACCTTCAACAAGCGTGTTGTCGTAAGTAAAGCGAACTTCAGGTGTTAAACGATGGCGAATACGCTTACCTAGCATCATTCGAACAGGAACTTCATGCTCTTTAAGTGCTGCTAAGCTTGATTCTGGTGTTTGCTCACCCACACATAAGAAAGTAACGAATACTTTTGCGTAAGCAAGATCACGTGATACTTCAACATCTGAAATGGTAACCATACCAATGCGAGAATCACGCACTTCACGTTGAAGGATAAGAGCGAGCTCTTTTTGTAGTTGTTGCGACACACGTTGTGTGCGGCTAAATTCTTTTGACATTTCTTTTCTCACTATAGAAAGAATGGGGGGCTATCAGCCCCCCATGGTGTATTCAACAACCGTATCACTTACCTTTTTGGCAAGTTAATAACTTTGTCAATTAGTCGAGAGTACGTTGAATTTCAACGATTTCGAATACTTCGATTTGGTCACCAACGCGAACATCATTGTAGTTCTTAACGCCGATACCACATTCGTAGCCATTCTTAACTTCTTGAACATCGTCTTTAAAGCGACGTAGTGACTCTAGCTCACCTTCGTAGATAACAACGTTTTCACGTAGTACACGAATTGGGTTGCTACGCTTAATTGTACCTTCAGTAACCATACAACCAGCAATCGCACCAAGTTTAGGCGATTTAAATACGTCACGTACTTGTGCAAGACCGATGATTTCTTGTTTGAACTCAGGTGCAAGCATGCCGCCCATTGCTTGTTTCACTTCGTCAATCAGTTGGTAAATGATTGAGTAGTAACGCAAGTCTAGGTTTTCATTTTCAACAGTACGACGAGCCGTTGCATCAGCACGTACGTTGAAGCCTAAGATGATTGCATTTGAAGCCGCTGCTAGCGTTGCATCAGTTTCAGTAATACCACCAACACCAGAACCTACGATGTTAACTTTAACTTCGTCAGTTGATAGTTTACGTAGTGAATCAGCAATTGCTTCAACAGAACCTTGAACATCCGCTTTCAGTACAACGTTACATTCAGCAACTTCACCAGCTTCCATGTTCGCAAACATGTTTTCTAGTTTCGCTTTCTGTTGACGTGCAAGTTTAACATCACGGAATTTACCTTGACGGTAGTTTGCAACTTCACGAGCTTTACGCTCATCACGTACAACTGTCGCTTCATCACCAGATGCAGGAACACCAGAAAGACCTAGAATTTCTACTGGGATAGATGGACCAGCTTCTGAGATCTCTTGACCATTTTCATCGCGCATTGCACGAACACGGCCGTACTCTTGACCACAAAGAACGATATCGCCTTTGTTTAGAGTACCTGATTGAACAAGAACAGTAGCAACTGGGCCACGGCCTTTATCTAGACGAGATTCAACAACAACACCTGATGCCATACCTTCTTTAACCGCAGTTAATTCAAGTACTTCAGATTGAAGAAGAATAGACTCTAGAAGACCATCGATGTTTGTACCTTGCTTAGCAGAGATATGTACAAAGATGTTCTCGCCGCCCCACTCCTCAGGAATAACGTCGTATTGAGCAAGCTCATTTTTAACGTTATCAGGGTTAGCGCCTTCTTTATCGATTTTGTTTACCGCAACAATCAGAGGTACACCAGCCGCTTTTGCGTGTTGGATAGCTTCGATTGTTTGTGGCATAACACCATCATCGGCAGCAACTACAAGTACTACGATATCTGTCGCTTGAGCACCACGAGCACGCATAGCAGTAAACGCCGCGTGTCCAGGAGTATCAAGGAAAGTGATCATACCGTTGTCAGTTTCAACGTGGTATGCACCAATGTGCTGTGTAATACCGCCAGCTTCCGCGTCAGCAACGTGTGCACGACGGATGTAATCCAGTGTAGATGTTTTACCGTGGTCAACGTGACCCATGATAGTAACAACAGGAGCACGACCTTCTAGAGCAGCATCGTTATCACGATCAGACAGTACTGCTTCTTCTAGTTCATTCTCTTTACGAAGAATAACTTTGTGGCCCATTTCTTCGGCAACAAGAGAAGCCGTTTCTTGGTCGATAACTTGGTTGATAGTCGCCATAGCGCCCATCTTCATCATTACCTTAATAACTTCAGTTGCTTTTACTGACATTTTGTTTGCCAGTTCAGAAACAACAACAGTTTCGCCAATAACAACATCTTGCTTAGCAACAGCTGCGCTCTTATCAAAGCCATGTTGCATTGATGTAGGCTTAGCCATTTGATCTCTGCGGTTGTTACGACCGCCACGTTGGTTATTACGACCACCGCGTTTGTTCGCATCCGCTGGCGCTTTCTTCTTACGACGGCGAGGTGCTTTTTCTTCTTTTTGGTCGGCAGCATCTTCTGCTTCACGAGCATAAGTCGAAGTCGTAATATGATAATCCGCAGATTTCTCAAGTTCTTTCTTCTTCTTCTCTTCTTCAGACCAGCGTTCTTGGTTCTCTTCCGCAAGCTTGCGAGCTTCTTCAACTAGCTTCGCTGCTTCTTGCTCAGCTTTACGCTGTGCTTCTTCTTCCTGACGACGTTTTAGTTCATCAGCTTCTTTTTTTGCTTGCGTGTTTACATCAGAATTCTTTGCGTTCATGTCTTTTTTAGCCTTTTCAGCTTGTACGCGTTTCGCTTTTTCTTCCGCTTCACGTTTTGCTTCCGCTTCACGTTTTGCTTTATTTTCAGCGTCGCGTTGTGCTTTGTTTGCAGCTTCACGTTGTGCTAGCTCTTCAGCTTCGCGTTTTGCTAGCTCTTCAGCTTCACGATTAGCCGCATCCTCAGCTTCACGTTTTGCATCGTCTTCGATAGCGCTGCGTTTTACGTAAGTACGCTTCTTACGTACTTCTACTTGAACATCCTTGCTCTTGCCGCCACTAGCAGCAACACTTAGTGTACTACGAGTTTTACGCTGGAGTGTTAAGCGAGTCGGTTCTGTTTCACCAGAAGTATCACCATGTTCTTTCTTAAGATGCATAAGAAGTTGTTGCTTCTCTGTATCAGAAACTTGGTCATTACCTGCTTTTTTCATTCCAGCATCAGCAAGTTGTTCTAATAAGCGGTCAACTGGAGTACCAATTTCTTCACTCAGTGCTTTAACTGTTAAATCTGTCATACCGCTCTCTCCTTGCTGAATTATGCTTCGTCGCCGAACCAACAAATGTTACGTGCAGCCATGATTAGCTCACCTGCGCGTTCTTCTGTTAGATCTTCGATACCTTCAAGTTCGTCTACACCTTGGTCAGCAAGATCTTCAAGTGTTACTACACCTTTTGCTGCCAATTTGAATGCCATCTCGCGCTCAAGACCTTCAAGACCTAATAGATCTTCTGCTGGCTCAACACCATCGAATGTCTCTTCTTGAGCAAGGGCTAATGTAGTTAGAGCATCTTTTGCTCGGCCACGTAGCTCTTCAACAATACCTTCGTCCAGACCATCAACTTCTAATAGTTCATGTACTGGTACGTAAGCCACTTCTTCAAGTGTTGAGAAACCTTCTTCAACAAGCATTTCTGCAAAATCTTGTTCGATATCAAGGTGCTTCATGAAGCTTTCAATAGCAGCTACTGATTCTTCTTGGTGCTTCTTCTCTAGATCAGCAACTGTCATTACGTTAAGTTCCCAACCAGTAAGTTGTGAAGCTAGACGTACGTTTTGACCACTACGGCCAATGGCTTGAGCTAGGTTATCGGCTTCAACAGCAATATCCATTGAGTGAGAATCTTCATCAACAATGATTGATGCTACGTCAGCTGGAGCCATTGCGTTGATAACGAATTGCGCAGGATTATCATCCCACATAACGATATCAATACGTTCGCCACCTAAGTCGCCAGAAACAGCTTGAACACGAGCGCCACGCATACCAACACACGCACCGATTGGATCAATACGTTTATCGTTAGTTTTCACTGCAATTTTCGCGCGTGAACCAGGATCACGAGCAGCACCTTTCAGTTCAATTAGCTCTTCACCAATTTCAGGCACTTCTACGCGGAATAATTCAACTAGCATTTCAGGTTTTGAACGAGTTACGAACAGTTGGAAACCACGAGCATCTGGCTTAACTGCATATAGTAAACCACGAACACGGTCACCTGGACGGAAGTTTTCACGAGGAAGTTGGTCATCTCGTAAAATTACCGCTTCTGCTTGGTTACCAAGATCCAGAACAACTGTATCGCGGTTAACTTTTTTCACAACACCAGTAACTAAGTCACCTTCGTTATCAATAAACTGTTCAACGATTTGAGCACGTTCAGCTTCACGTACTTTTTGTACGATAACTTGTTTTGCTGTTTGAGTAGTAATACGGTCAAACGTCACTGACTCAATTTCGTCTTCAACAAAACCGCCAAGCTCTAGGGTTTCATCTTCATACTGTGCAGCTTCAATTGAAATCTCTTTTGTAGGGAATTCAACTTCTGCTACCACTTCCCAGCGACGGAAAGTTTCAAAATTACCGCTCTTACGGTCAATAACAACACGAGCTTCAATTTCTAAAGCGTGTTTTTTCTTAGTGGCTGTAGCCAATGCGATCTCTAGTGCTTCAAAGATACGCTCACGAGGAAGTGCTTTCTCATTAGAAACAGCCTCAACTACCGCTAAAATTTCTTTGTTCATTAATCTAGCCTCTTAAGCTCTTCTCTCTAGGAGAACTAAAATTTAGGGATTAGGTTAGCTTTAGAAATATTGCTCAATGCAAAATGTTCTTCTTGCCCGTCAACAGTTACAGTGATGGTCTCACCTTCAACTGCATTGATCGTACCTTTCCACTTGCGGCGGTTAGCAACGGCCATTTTTAATACGATGCTTGCCTCATGACCAATAAATTGTTGGTAATGATTTGCATTGAATAGTGGTCTTTCTAAACCTGGTGAAGATACTTCTAGGTTATACGCCACAGAAATAGGATCTTCAACATCTAACACTGCACTTACTTGACGGCTAACTTCAGCACAATCTTCTACAAAAATTCCATTTTCATGGTCAATGTAGATACGTAGTGTTGAGTGCTCACCAGCACGAATAAATTCCAATCCAACTAACTCATAGCCTAATGCAGCCACTGGCGCATCTAGCATTTCAGTAAGTTGTCTTTCTAAACCAGTCATTTAACCACTCCAGAAACAAAAAAAGGGCTCAGAGCCCAATTTAAATCCCAAGCAAACTACCCATACAATTTCGAAAATCGAAAAGTACAGATAACAAAAAACCCCGAAAATCGAGGTTTATGTTGCTGGACCCTGATGTGTTAAGTATATAGTCTCAGAGGACTTTTACACTTAACTCGCAGTGAGGTTCACACTGCGCAAACTTGCGACCAAATCAATCATTAAAGAATAATCAAAAATGGTTGCGGGAGCCGGATTTGAACCGACGACCTTCGGGTTATGAGCCCGACGAGCTACCAAACTGCTCCATCCCGCGTCCGACTTAATGAGATTATACACTCTCAATTAAGGTTTTTACAAGTTTGTAAATATGGTGCCGAGAGAGGGACTCGAACCCTCACACCCTAAGGCACTAGCACCTCATGCTAGCGTGTCTACCAATTTCACCATCTCGGCATCAAAGAACTTTTTCGAAAAAAAGTTATTGAGGAATTTCGTCACTAGATTTAGCTGGAACTTCGCTCATTGTGTCATCAGCTTGTTGGATAACTTGACCTTGAGCAGGATCAACCCACTGAGACTCAGTTTTATGTGTAGACATATTACCAAGCACTAAGCTAAGAACAAAAAATACTGTTGCAAAAATTGCTGTCATTCGGGTTAAAAAATTACCTGAGCCACCAGCACCAAACACTGTGTTTGAAGCGCCAGCACCGAATGAGGCTCCCATATCTGCGCCTTTACCTTGTTGAATCAACACGAGGCCAATTACACCAACCGCTGCCAACAGGTAAATCACAAGTAGAACTGAAAACATTTTTCCACCTATGTTCCGAATAGTTGAGCCAGCACTGCTTTAAATCATTAAATTTTAAAACAAAGCTAACGACCTCCTAACTGAAGGCCGAGCAATACTAGCGAAAGGATGCTTAACTGACAAGAAGAAATTGCTAAAAAGCGTCAACTTCAAGTTTAAACGGTCAAAAAAAGGACAAACAATGCCAAGTTCCCTATCCAACCACGACAAGGAACCTGCACTTTCGTCATTTGAGCCTAACAGCTTGCTTTGACTGCCTCTGCAATGTTATCTGCAGATCTCTGCACTAAATCAGCATCTTCACCTTCAACCATTACACGCAATAATGGCTCTGTTCCAGATTTACGTAACAGTACGCGTCCTTTTTCACCAAGTTCGGCTTCAACATCTAAAACAGACTGTTTTACTGCTTCCGCATCTAACGGATTAGAATCACCACTAAAGCGAACATTGATTAGAACTTGTGGATACAGTGTCATGCCTTGAGCCAACTCATTTAATGTCATTTCACTGTCGATAACAGAAGCTAACACTTGTAGAGCAGCAACAATAGCATCGCCTGTTGTCACTTTATCGAGCAAGATAACGTGACCTGAGTTCTCAGCACCGATTTTCCAGCCTTTAAGCAGCAATTGTTCCATGACGTAACGGTCGCCTACCGCCGCTCGTACAAATGGAATACCAAGCTGTTTAAGTCCATTCTCCATGCCAAGATTTGTCATCAGCGTACCGACAACACCACCTTTTAGTTCACCGCGACGTAGTGCATCACGAGCAATGATATAAGCAATTTGGTCGCCATCGACTTTATTACCTAATTCATCCACCATGATGATACGGTCACCATCACCATCAAATGCAAGCCCAAGAGCCGCTTTCTCTTCGACTACACGTTTTTGCAGTGCACGAACATCGGTGGCTCCGACTTCATGGTTAATGTTAGTACCTGTAGGCTCAACACCCATAGCGATTACATCAGCACCAAGCTCTTTGAATACGCTTGGCGCAATGTAGTATGTCGCCCCATGTGCACAGTCGATTACGATTTTCATACCCGCAAGGCTTAAGTGACTTGGGAATGTACTTTTACAAAATTCGATGTAACGACCTGCGGCATCATTAAGGCGTACTGCTTTACCTAGCTCTGCAGATTCTACACACTCAATATCTTTATCTAACTCAGCTTCGATCGCTAACTCTATCTCATCCGATAACTTTGTTCCTTCTGAAGAGAAGAATTTAATACCGTTATCGTAAAAAGGGTTATGTGATGCAGAAATAACAATTCCCGCCTCTGCTCGGAAAGTTTGAGTTAAATACGCAACAGCCGGTGTTGGCATTGGTCCAGTAAACGTCGCTTGCAAACCGGCGGCTGCTAAACCGGCTTCCAATGCAGATTCAAGCATGTAACCAGAAATACGCGTATCTTTACCAATGATGACTTTTTTAGTGCCCTGTTTTGCTAACACTCGCCCTGCCGCCCAACCAAGCTTTAATACAAAATCAGGGGTTATTGGATATTGACCAACTTTCCCACGAACACCATCAGTGCCGAAGTAACGTCTGTTTGACATGTTTATTCCTTAAATTATTATTTGGCTCAATTATAAATTTCGAGTAGTTGCGTTGACAATTTTCATCGCTTCTATTGTCTCTTCAACATCGTGGACTCGAATAATTTGAGCTCCTTTTAAAGCAGCAATCGTTGCACATGTTACGCTTGCGACCATGCATTCCGCAGGCGCTTTATCGAGTAACTTAAATACCATTGATTTACGTGACATCCCCGCAAGAATCGGCAAACCAAGAGCATGAAATTGATCTAAATGCGCAAGAAGTTGGTAATTATGATCGATTGTTTTCCCAAAGCCAAATCCAGGATCTAAAATCAGCTGTTCTTTCTGAATTCCTACCGCTTCACACGCCGCGATTCTCTCTTGTAAGAATGACGTTACATCAACCAACAAGTCTTGGTACGACGGTGTGATTTGCATGGTGCGCGGCTGCCCTTGCATATGCATAAGACAAACAGGAACTTGCGCCTTTGCTGCCACTTCTAACGCTCCCGGCTCTTGAAGTGCCCGAACGTCATTAATTAGATCTGCCCCAGCGGCAATCGCTTGCTGCATCACCTCAGCTTTACTGGTATCGATAGAGATCCAAACATCGGATATTTCTCGGATCGCTTTAATGGCAGGAATGACTCGGTTCAACTCATCTTCCAACGTAACATCCGGGGCTCCAGGCCTTGTTGATTCCCCACCGATATCAATGATGCTTACGCCAGCATCAATCATGCGCTGAGCTTGAATCAGCGCTTTATCTAACAAATGATACTTTCCACCATCAGAGAAAGAGTCAGGGGTAACATTGAGAATCCCCATCACATGTGGGCGATCGAGGTGAAGCTGTTTATTATTTGCTTTTAAAATCATCGTTGGTTATACCCCAAGAAAACACATATCGCTCTTCGATATACTCATGCTCATTATCGCTAAACGATAGAAACAGAAAAGCCCTGAGTTTCCTCAGGGCTTAATATCATAATTCAATTATTCTGAATCTTTATCTTTCGTTTCAACGTCCGGTTTCGGTTCTGTGTCTTGAGTTTCAGCCGCTGATTTTACTTCAGCTTTTGCTTCGCTCTTAGCAGATTCACTACCGTTAACTTGATCAGCCCAACCTGCTGGTTCGCGAATATCGTCTTTGCGTTCCATTAAGTCATCAATTTGGCCAGCATCAATCGTCTCATATTTCACCAATGCATCTTTCATTGAATGCATGATATCCATATTTTTCTCAAGAATTTTTCTAGCTCGGTCGTAGTTACGATCAATGATAATTCGAACTTCGTCATCAATCAGTTTAGCCGTGTCATTCGAAACATGTTTCGTTTGAGTTACGCTACGGCCTAAGAACACCTCACCTTCATCTTCTGCATAAAGCAGAGGACCAAGTTTTTCAGAGAAGCCCCACTGAGTCACCATCTTACGAGCAATATCAGTTGCACGTTCGATATCATTTGATGCGCCAGTAGAGACTTTGTCTTTACCGTAAATCAACTCTTCAGCTAGACGACCACCGTACAAACTAGAAATCATTGATTCTAGATGTTGGCGATTCATACTCACACGATCTTGCTCAGGTAGGTACATCGTCACACCTAACGCTCGACCACGAGGAATAATAGATACCTTATACACTGGATCGTGTTCAGGAACTAAACGACCAACAATTGCGTGCCCAGCTTCATGGTAAGCCGTCGATTCTTTCGTTTCTTCAGACAACACCATTGAACGGCGCTCAGCACCCATCATGATTTTATCTTTGGCAAGTTCGAACTCAACCATAGAAACGTTACGTTTATTACCACGAGCAGCAAATAGAGCAGCTTCATTGACTAAGTTTGCAAGGTCGGCACCAGAGAAACCTGGAGTACCACGTGCAATTAGTGATGGCTCAACATCGCCCGCTAGTGGAACTTTACGCATGTGTACTTTCAAGATTTGCTCACGACCTCGAACATCAGGAAGTCCAACAACCACTTGACGGTCAAAACGACCAGGACGAAGCAATGCAGGGTCTAGTACATCAGGACGGTTGGTTGCAGCGATAACGATAATACCTTCGTTACCTTCAAATCCATCCATTTCAACAAGCATTTGGTTTAGTGTTTGTTCACGTTCATCGTGTCCACCACCAACACCTGCGCCACGTTGACGACCTACAGCATCGATCTCATCAATAAAGATAATACAAGGTGCTGCTTTCTTCGCTTGTTCAAACATGTCACGCACACGAGATGCACCAACACCAACAAACATTTCAACAAAGTCAGAACCTGAAATAGTAAAGAACGGTACTTTTGCTTCACCAGCAATCGCTTTAGCAAGTAGCGTTTTACCCGTACCAGGAGGACCAACTAACAAGATACCGGTAGGGATCTTACCACCTAGCTTTTGGAAACGGCTTGGGTCACGAAGGTAATCAACTAGCTCTTTTACATCTTCTTTTGCTTCATCACAGCCAGCAACGTCAGAGAACAATGTTTTGATCTGCTCTTCGCTCATCATGCGAGCTTTACTCTTACCGAAAGACATCGCGCCTTTGCCGCCACCGCCGCCTTGCATTTGACGCATGAAGAATATCCATACACCGATAAGCAAGATCATTGGGAACCAAGAGATAAAGATAGTACTTAGTAAGCTCTGCTCTTCTGGCGGAGTACCTTGTACTTTCACTTTCTGATTAATTAAGTCGTCAAGAAGCTTGCTGTCATAAACGGGCATGTAAGTAACAAACTTAGCACCACCACTACGACGAACATAGGTTATTTGACTGTCATTAAATTGTGCTTCTTGTACTTGGCCTTGGCCAACTTCTTGTACAAATGTGGTGTAATCAACCGCTCTACCGTTACTTTCACCAGGGCCAAAGCTCTGAAATACCGACATTAAGACGACTGCGATTACTAGCCACAGGATTAAATTTTTTGCCATGTCACTCAAGGTGTAAGCCTCGCGATAACTAATTGTAATTAAAGGTAGGGTACTACAGTTTGTAACCTGTAGCTATAGTGTTAAGTTTTGCTTTTGCAAGCAAATCGTTAACCTTTGTAACCAGTGGCTACGATATAGACTTCACGGGAGCGAGCTCTCGAAGAATCTGGTTTTCTTATTTTAACTGCTTTGAACATATTGCGTATTTCCTTGGTGTACAGATCAAATCCTTCACCTTGGAATACTTTAACTACAAAGCTACCATTTGGGGCTAGAACTTGTCGACACATATCCAACGCTAATTCAACCAAATACATACCTCTTGGCTGATCTACCGAAAGATTTCCAGCCATGTTCGGAGCCATATCAGACATCACAACATCTACCATGTCAGGCTGAATTCTTTCTAGCAAGGCCTCTAATACCGCATCTTCACGGAAATCACCTTGCAGAAAAGCCACTCCCGCAATAGAATCCATTGGGAGAATATCACAAGCAATGACTTGTCCTTCCTCGCCAACAATTTCTGTTGCATATTGTGACCAACCTCCAGGTGCAGCACCTAAATCCACCACTGTCATACCTGGTTTCAGCAATTTATCTTTATTCTGAATCTCTTCAATTTTGAAAATTGCACGTGAACGATAGCCTCTTTTTTTGGCTTCATTCACATACTTATCATCAAAATGTTCTTTCAACCAGCGGCCTGAACTGGCCGAGTGTTTCTGTTTACTCATTAGATTCCTAACTCGTTGGTCGACATCAATGCCTAATAAATTATAGTCTTCGGGATTAGATGGCGCTAAAATAGGTTTTTTCAACCCTTATAATAAAGAAAATTGGCCGCATAATGAACCTAAGCACCAAACAAAAGCAGCACCTAAAAGGCCTAGCTCACAGTTTAAAACCTGTTGTGCTAATGGGCGCAAATGGACTAACTGAGGCTGTTCTAGCGGAAATCGATCTTGCTCTGAATCACCATGAACTGATCAAAATCAAAGTCGCATCAGAAGATCGCGAAACTAAGCAATTGATTATTGACGCTATTGTTCGTGAAACAAGCGCAGAAAAAGTACAAACTATTGGTAAAACATTAGTACTATTCCGCCAGACACCTGAGCGTAAAATCGAGATCCCTCGTAAATAACAGTTCGCATTAATTGCAAACTTTGTTACGAAATAGAAAAAGGCCGCATTGCGGCCTTTTTAGTTTTCAACGCTAAAATTGAAAATTAAATATATTCTACTTTATCAATTTCAAAGTCTTTATCGCCACCAGGAGTCGAGATAATCACTTCATCCCCCTCCATTTTGCCCACTAATCCGCGTGCAATTGGTGATTTAACAGAAATTCTGCCAGATTTAATATCCGCTTCATCTTCAGAAACAATTTGATATTTCACTTCTGCGTCGGTATCAACATCGATCAAAGTAACGGTAGTACCAAAAATAATTTTTCCGGTATTTTCCATTTTAGTCACATCAATGATCTGAGCAACAGATAGCTTATATTCAATATCACGAATTTGAGCTTCACAGATACCTTGCTCTTCACGAGCAGCATGATATTCAGCATTCTCCTTTAAATCGCCAAGCTCACGAGCTTCGCCAATTGCAGCTGAAATAATAGGACGCAGCTTCAACAATCTTTCTAATTCTTCTCGCAGTTTACTTTCACCACGAAGGGTCATTGGAACCTTTTCCATTACGTAACCTCTATGCCAAAGTTTTCTTTGGACAAAAAAACCCTCTTAGCACAACAGCTAAAGTAGGGATTAACTAACATGCTATTAGTTTAAACAAACTCAAGAGCTAAATCATCTTAATTAATTTTTCCAAGCATGAAACTACCATTCGACTCACAGGAATTAATTTTTCGTGGCTATCAAAAATAGCTAAATCGATAGAAATTGGGCATACCAATATAAAAAAAGCTAAAAAAAACGCAAATCCCCGCCAAAATAACATTCGACATAAACAATATAAAACAACAGCTTACGAATATAGAAAAGCAATAAAACAGTGTTCATAACTTTCATTTATATCATTTTACTAACGAGCTGATGAACTTTAGGGGTAAAAAGTAACCACAGATTACTTGAGCTTGCTTCGTACATCGCAGATATAGCGAATCAGATTTAAGCAAATAGAGAGTACTCGAGCGGGAACTTCCTCTCGCATAATTTATGGACAGTAAATTTAGGACTTATAACAATGAAAAAGACATTAATTGCACTTTCTGTAGCTGCTGCTGCAATCGCTACTGGCGCAAACGCATCTGAACTCTACAATCAAGATGGTACTTCTCTAGAAATGGGTGGCCGTGCTGAAGCTCGTCTATCTATGAAAGATGGCAAAGTTGAAGACAAATCACGTGTTCGTCTTAACTTCCTAGGTAAAGTTGAAATCCAAGATGGCCTATACGGCGTTGGTTTCTACGAAGGTGAATTCGTAACTGACCCAGCAACAGTAACAGACACTAATGGTAATGACGTTTCTGTTGATAGCCTAGATAACCGTTACGCTTACGCTGGTATCGGTGGTGAATTTGGTGAAGTAACTTACGGTAAAAACGACGGTGCTCTTGGTGTAATCACAGATTTCACTGATATCATGGCTTACCACGGTAACTCTGCAGCAGACAAACTTGCGGCTGCTGACCGTACAGACAACATGATCTCGTACAAAGGTTCTTTCAACGCTCTAGATGTTAAAGCAAGCTACCGTTTTGCTGACCGTGTTGAAGGCACAACAACTAACCCTGGCGAATACGGCGACAACGGTGAAGATGGTTACTCTCTATCTGGTATCTACACTATCGGCGAAACTGGCCTAGCACTTGGTGGTGGTTACGCGGACCAAGCAGACCAAAACGAATACATGCTAGCAGCATCTTACACAATGGGTGATCTATACTTCGCTGGTGTATTCACTGACGGTGAAAAAGACAAGAAAGATGCAGACTACACAGGTTACGAGCTAGCAGCAGCTTACACTATGGGTCAAACTGTATTCTCTTCTACTTACAACAATGCAGAAACTGATGGCGAAACATCAGCAGATAACATTGCTGTAGATGCAACTTACTTCTTCAAGCCTAACTTCCGTGGCTACGTATCTTACAACTTCAACCTAATCTCTAAAGGCGACAAGCTAGGTGAAGTTGGTGCTGGTAACGGTTCTGCAACATCTATGGATGCTGAAGATGAACTAGCTTTAGGTCTACGTTACGACTTCTAAGTCTAACCTGATTCTAAATTAGTCTCAGATACAAAATGAATTTAAACGCCTGCTCTCTAGCAGGCGTTTTTTTATGTATGTATACTCATAACTACTCCTTTTCTAGAAGTTTTTATTATGCGTTCGCTATTGCTTGTTTGTTGTTTACTGTTTTCTCAATTCTCTCTCGCATATTCACCTACTTCTCATTTGCCAAATGGCAGCCGTAGCAGTTTAATCATTCAATCATTGTCTTCAGATAACGCTGTCATAAAGCAAGACTCATCTTCACTCTATCCTCCAGCCAGCACTTTAAAACTATTAACGGCTCTCGCGACCAAGTTAGAGCTAGGTGATGATTTCTACTTTCCGACCACTCTTGAAAGAAGCGGCCGAGATCTGATTATTCGCTTCTCTGGTGATCCAACACTCACAAGAGCTCATCTAAAGCAGTTGTTCATCCGGCTAAAGCAGATGGGGACTCATTCGATAGACGGTAACCTCTGGTTAGATAATTCAGCATTTACTGGATACCCGCGTGCGGTAGGCTGGCCTTGGGATATTTTAGGGGTCTGCTACAGTGCACCATCTACCGCAATTACTCTCGATGGCAACTGTATTCAGGCATCAATCTATACTCAAACTAATGGCTCAACGCGCGTTCACGTCCCACAACATCAACCGATCACCGTTTCTTCAAATGCCACTACGGTATCTAAAGCAGGACAAAATGCGACGCAGTGTGATTTGGAACTGCAAACCTTCGACAATAATCGCTATGCACTTTCCGGCTGCTTAGTATCGCGTACAAAGCCTCTGCCTTTGAAATTTGCTCTTCAGCAACCCGAACTCTATACACAAGCTTTAATCACTCAGATTTTGCATGAATTAAACATGACAATCAGCGGAGATATTTTCATTGGCGCTCCTGCGAACAAAGGTTCGAGTGAATTCATCGCTGAGCACCGTTCAGAAAAGCTCCCACAGTTACTCGATATCATGCTAAAAAAATCGAATAACTTAATCGCAGACAATTTAACAAAAACGCTAGGTGCGCACTTTTTTGTCCAACCGGGCAGTTTTGGTAATGGCACACAAGCGATCAAGCAAATACTGTTTGCAAAAGCGGGTATAGACTTAACAGATGCACAACTGGTTGATGGTTCTGGGTTATCAAGAAATAACCGCATAACCGCATCGGACATGTCTCATGTTCTGCACTATATCTGGGAAAATGATCAGCAACTTGACTTGATAAAACTGATGCCTGTCGCTGGAAAGAATGGAACCTTGAAATATCGCTCTAGCATGAGAAAAAACCCAATTTCAGATCAACTTATCGCTAAAAGTGGTTCTTTATACGGTACTTACAATATGGCGGGATACGGTTTAAATAAAAATGGTCAACCTGAAACGATGTTTATTCAATTTGTGAGTGACTACTTCCCAAGTAAGAGCGGCGATGGCAAACCAGTCACCGCTCCTATCACATTATTCGAACAAGAATTTTATCGTGATGTTTTAAAAGCAAGTCAGGCTAAACCTAAAAAGTAATTCACCACGGTAAAGTAGATCCACATACCTGAAATATCAACGATCGAGGCAAGTACAGGACTAACTAGAACCGCAGGATCAAGCTTGATGACTCTGGCTAATATTGGCAATAGCCCTCCTAAGGTCGTTGATATCGTCACTTGGATAAACAGAGCGACTGCAATAGCAAAAGCAATCAAATGGATATCAAATCCCCCTGTTGATTGAGCATCGCCAAATAATAGTATGCGCCCCATCATTACAGCTGAAATCGCAATCGCTAGGCATATCGCCACCCGGCTCTCTTTCCAAAGAACAGATATCCACTGCCTTTTCTTAAGATCTCCAGTCGCTAACGCCCGTATCACCAATGTCGCCGCTTGCGTGCCAGTATTACCACCGGCGGCAGCGATAACTGGCATATAAATCGCGAGCAACATCAATTGGCTTAATGTATTTTCATACTGAGCGATAATCAGCCCAGAGATGATACCGAACAAAGCCAGAATAACGATCCAACCGACTCGCTGTTTAACGTGCTCCAGCACACTCGTCGCCAAATACCCCTGAGTGGTCTCCGCTTCTGAACGAATGAAACCCAATTGGTGAGCATAATGACGCGCTCGTTTGTCATAACCTTCCAGCTCTAACAGTGAGAGTAACTCCTGCACATACCCAACCGTGCAGTGATTCAAAACCCCCACGGCTTCTTCAATCGACATCACCGTCAATAAGTGGATCTGGTGTGACTGTTCATATTGTAAAAACGCATTCGTCGCAGCGCTGATCTCCGCATTCGAAAAATGAGTATTGTGGTGTTGAAAAATGTTGTTCATTACCGTCATGGCGAATCTCCCGATTGGCATTGGTAACGACCATCTGTATAGCTCAAGCGCACGGCAAGATACCTATACAAAAGTACATATAAGAGAAAATAGATTGGGAAAACTGGATACAGCATCATTAAAAATAAGCAATAGAGTCATGCTCATTCAGTTTGACAGGAATAGTCCCCTACCGTTGGGTAGGAGTGAAGATCACCGATACCGAAACGGGTTATTTTGCTCCCTTAGCGCTTTTTACCCAGCAACTGGGAGGATGGTCGGTATGGTTCATAAAAATCTCCAAAGATACTGCCTTACTGGCAGCGGCGGTATTCTAACAAAAAAAACAAACCAAGCCCATGAATTAGATGAGTAAAGCATCACATTTACTTCGTTTTTTAAGTATAAAAAAAGGCATCATCACGATGCCTTTTTGAATTACGTTCTACTATTGATAACCACTATTATTTGATCGTAATACGAGCAAATTTACGCTTACCAACTTGGTAAACCGCCGTTCCAACTTCAGGAACTAGTTTATTATCTTCAATTTTAGCGCCATCAATCTTAGCTGCGCCTTGCTTGATCATACGCATCGCATCTGAAGTCGAGTTCACTAAAGCCGACTCTTTTAATACGTTAGCAATTGGCATACCTGCTTCAAATTCAAACTCAGGCATATCTTCAGGTATTTGATTCTTCGCGAAACGGTTCACAAACTCTTGCTCTGCTGCATCAGCATCGGCTTCTGAGTGGAAACGAGCGATGATCTCTTTAGCCAATAGAACTTTCACATCACGTGGGTTCTTACCTGCATCAACGCCTGCTTTCAATTCCGCAACTTCTTCAAGTGGGCGGAAAGAAAGGAGTTCGTAGTAGCTCCACATCAAGTCATCTGAAATAGACATGATTTTACCAAACATTTCGCTTGGCGCTTCGCTAATGCCGATGTAGTTATGTGCCGATTTAGACATCTTCTTAACGCCATCTAAACCTACCAATAGCGGCATCATCAATACAGCTTGAGGCTTTTGTCCGTGTGCTTTTTGTAGTTCACGACCCATCAGTAGATTGAATTTCTGATCGGTACCACCAAGCTCGACGTCCGTTTCCATCGCAACAGAATCGTAACCTTGCAGTAAAGGATACATAAATTCATGAATAGCGATTGGCTGACCACCAGCATAACGCTTTTTAAAGTCATCACGTTCAAGCATACGAGCAACGGTTTGGTTCGATGCTAAACGGATCATACCTTCAGCACCTAATTCAGATAACCATTCAGAGTTGAACTGAATTTTAGTACGTGCCGGATCGAGAATTTTAAATACTTGCTCTTTATACGTTTCAGCATTTCTCAATACATCTTCACGGCTAAGTGGTGGACGCGTCGTATTTTTACCTGACGGGTCTCCAACCATTGCTGTGAAATCACCAATAAGGAAAGTAACTTCATGGCCGAGATCTTGAAAGTGACGCAGTTTATTAAAAATAACTGTGTGACCAAGGTGGATATCGGGTGCAGTTGGATCGGCACCTAGCTTAATACGAAGAGGACGATCCTCTTTCAGCTTTGCAATTAGTTCTTCTTCCGGTATTAGCTCTTCTACACCGCGTTTAATTTCAGCAAGTGCTGCTTCAAAACTCGCCATTGTTGGTTGCTCCCACAGATTTGGCAAAATATGTTATCCAGACATATTACTGAATAGAGATGTTTTTTGAAACCAGTTAAACTATTCCGTTGTCTATTTTCACAAAAAATACAGAACGAACCTGAACATGTTGTCGATTTTTACCCGCCTACCTTGGATTCATAAGACATTAATTGTCTTTTTTAGCGCCATTATTTTTGTTGCGCTGTTTTTATTACCCGATGCTAGCGATCTAAGAACAGATGAAAGCCGCCTAGAACTAGGGCGACATTATCCTTTGGCGATTAATGCAGAGGCGCTTTCCCCTGGTCAGGACATATTGCCTACGACAGTACTAAAATGGGAAACGCACAAAGTTCAATCCGGTGAGAGTGCTTCTGTTCTTTTCAAACGCATTGGTTTATCCGCACGTTTACTCTATAACCTCGTATCAACCAATAAAGATATCAAAACTCAACTCACCAAATTGAAACCAGGCGACAAGCTCATTTTCGGTTTTGATGAAAACAATGAGATGGTACAGCTCAAACGCAATATCAGCGCATTTGAAACATTCAAAGTCACTCGGACTGACTTTGGGTTTCAATCTGAATTCTATAAGAAAGAGATCAATTACCAGTACAATTATGCGGAAGCAGAAATCACATCCAACTTCTGGAATGCTGGCATTTCATCAGGATTAACCGCGAACCAAATCATGGAATTGGCTGGCATATTTGGCTGGGATATTGACTTCGCCTTAGACATCCGAGAGAACGATAGCTTTAAAATGCTCTATCAAGAGAAAGTGGTGGAAGGTGAAGTGATTGGCAGAGGTAAAATAATGGCCGCGGTATTTACCAACCAAGGGGATACCTTTACCGCCATCCTTGATGATAAAACGGGCAACTATTACGACGAGAAAGGGCGTGCTATGAAAAAAGCATTTCTACGCTCTCCTATTGATTTCCGTCGTGTTACCTCAAACTTTAACCCTCGTCGTAAACACCCAGTGACAGGAAAAGTTCGTGCTCACAGAGGTACGGATTATGCAGCTCCAGTAGGAACGCCTATTTGGGCTGCTGGTGATGGTATCGTGCAAAAATCTAGCTACAACAAATATAACGGTAATTACGTTTTCATTCGCCATAGCAATACCTACATCACCAAATACCTGCACATGAAACGTCGCATGGTGAAAACAGGCCAACGAGTGAAACAGGGACAAACGGTAGGGACACTAGGTGGAACCGGACGAGTGACAGGCCCGCACCTACATTATGAATTCCTAGTAAATGGCGTACATAAGAACGCACGCACGGTTAAACTACCGCAATCAAAATCGCTAACAGGCAAAGCAAAAGCAACCTTTATTGCCAACGCGGATATTCGATTGAATAAACTTGAACGATACGGCCAATTACTCGCTAAACAGTAATAGGCATAAACAATAATTGTTATGAAGTCGAAATCAATAGAGAGTGGTGAATAAACACCTCGCCACTCTCTATCTCTTTACCTCTTTCCCTCTACCTCTTTAAGAGAGCTCATTAATGCTCTTTCTTGGTGCTCTCAGATTCAACTTTCTCTCTTTAAGCTCTAACTCTTTAAGCATCGTCAGGCTTCAGTTCTGCCAGTTGTTTAGGCTCAGTTACTGCCGCCTTGGATTTATCTCGCCCTAGCATCAATAAGCATGGGGTTAACACGAGAGTCAAAACGGTAGCAAACGCTAATCCACCGGCAATAGACGTCGCCAACTGTGACCACCACTGCGTACTCGGAGCACCAAATTCGATCTTTTGATTAATCAGATCAATATTCATCTCCAGTACCATTGGCATTAATCCCAATATGGTCGTAACGGTCGTCAGCATCACGGGCCTTAAACGCTGAACACCAGTACGTAAAATGGCATCTTGTTTGCTTAGCCCACGCTTGATCAATTGGTTAAAGGTATCAATCAATACAATATTGTTGTTAACCACAATCCCAGCAAGCGCAATCACGCCAATACCTGACATCACAATGCCAAACGGACGTTGGAAGATCAGCAACCCTATAAACACACCGACAGTAGAGAACAACACCGCACTCAAGATCAGTAACGCCTGATAGAAACTGTTGAACTGGGTAATTAGAATCAACCCCATCACCGCCAATGCAACCATGAAGGCGCTCTGTAAAAATTCAGATGAATGTTCTTGTTCTTCATTCTGGCCACGAATTTTAAATTCAACACCGCTAGGCAAATTCAACTCGGTGAGCGCTTGCTGAATTTTGGGTAGTTCAAGGGCAAGGTTATAACCTTCTTCCATATCCGCCATAATACTGATCACTCGCTGGCCATCGGTTCTATTGATGGTGTCCTGCTTATGATCTGGCACGATTTGAGCGAAATTGGTAATAGGAACAAGACCGGCAGGCGTCTTTATTCTTAATTGGTCAAAGCGTCCTATATCCCGCTTATCTTCAGGGAAGCGCACTAAGATATCGACTTCTTCTGTTGCATCATCAGGAAGATAATCTCCAATCTTGAGCCCATTAGTGACGAACTGAACGGTATTTCCCACTAATGTCGCATCAGCAGAGAAACGAGCGGCATCCCCTCTACGAATATCAATTTTCCAATCTATTCCCTCTTTACTTGAGGTATCACTAATGTTTGTAAGGGCCGGGTTATTATCAGCCCAATGACGAACTAACTTAGCCGCACCATCTAATGAATCAGGAATTCGAGCAAACATCTCTATCACTAAGTCATTTTCTACCGGAGGGCCAGCATCAGGGAATTTATACTCTATTTCAACGCCCGCGAATTGATTAGTTGTCTGTTTTAACTCATCAATAATGTCCTTCACACGGCGTCGATATTGCCAGTCCACAGGGGTGATCTGAATTTGTCCAATTTCATCATCACCTCCCGTTCGGGTATAAACGCTCTCAAACTCCTCATGATCTAACATCACCTGTTCAATTCGACTCATGATCACATCTTTCTCATCAATAGAGAGATCACCATAAGATCGCACTTTCACCGTAAAGAAAGGAGGATCCACTTCAGGGAAAAACTCCGCGCCTAAACCTGCTTTTGAATAGGTAAACCCGACACTCACCGCAAGCAATATTGAACACAGTAAGATTTTCAGAGGGTGCTTAATAGCAATTGATAACGTGTGGTAATAGAGCTTGGTCAGACCCGTAGCTTTCGAAAAATCACCATTATGTAAAGCTAACATTTTCTCTTTATTTTTTGTCGAGACATGCTGTGGCTTCCCAATCAAACTGCCTAACACCGGAATAAATAGCAGCGCCATCACAAGAGATGCCGATAAGGTGGCAATTAATGTCAATGGCAAGAACTTCATGAACTCACCCGTAATATCAGGCCAAAAAAGCAGTGGTGCAAATGCAGCAAGTGTTGTTGCCGTTGATGCAGTAATTGGCCAAGCCATTCGTTTCGCCGCATCTTGGTATGCTTCCCTCTTTGGCGTGCCTTCTTGCATTCTTCTGTCTGCAAATTCGGTCACCACAATGGCGCCATCCACCAGCATTCCAACGGCCATGATCAAAGAGAAAAGCACCACGATATTAACGGTTAACCCAAAAACAGACAGCACTAGCAAGCCAGTTAGGAATGAGCCAGGGATAGAGATACCAACAAGCAGCGCGGTTCGAACACCTAAAATCGCAATGATGACGATAACCACTAAGATGATGGCAGATAGAATATTATTTTGCAGATCATTGAGCATGATCTCGACATCTTTAGATTCATCCCAGGTGTATTTAACCAGAAGGTTACTAGGCCATTGGTCAAGCTTCTGCGCTTCAACCATCACCGCTTTGACTAACTCGACCGTCTCTATGATATTTTCGCCAGCGCGCTTTTTAATATCAAGCACCACCGCTGATTTACCATCCAGTCGAGCAAAACTTTCTGGATCGCGAAAAGCACGCCTCACGGTCGCCACATCACTAAAAGTGATCACTTGTTTACCGTCAACCTTGATTGGCAGCTCTAGTACATCTTTTAAAGAATCGAAAACTGAAGGGACTTTTACCGAGAAACGACCATAACCCGTATCAACAAATCCAGCCGCAACGACTCGGTTATTCAACGCGATAAGGTTGTAAATGTCTCCTTGGTCAAGCCCGTAGCTCTCCATCAATAGAGGATCAACAATAATCTCAACGATATCGTCACGATCCCCAGCTATATCGACTTCTAGTATTTGGCGGTAACTCTCCAGTTTATCGCTTAACTGCCTTGCTAACTGGACAATGGTTCTTTCTGGTACCGTTCCATAAAGGACAACCGATAAGATGGGCTGCTCTGACGCTAATGTCACTTCATTTACAGTAGGTTCATCACTGTCTGCGGGAAGTTTAGGTTTCGCAAGATCGACCGCATCTCGAACATCGGCCATCGCTTTACTTAGGTCGACACCAACGTTAAATTCAAGAACGACCGAAGCATGCCCTTCTGAAGCGGTGGCGGTCATCTCTTTAACACCTTCAATAGAGCGTAACTCTTGTTCAATGGGGCGAACTAAAAGACGTTCGGCATCATCTGGCGAAATGCCTTGGTGTCCTACCGACACGTAAATAATAGGTATGGTTATATCAGGACTAGACTCTTTAGGAATGGCAATATAAGTACCAATTCCAGCAATCAAAATCAGCACCAACAGCGTTAGCATGGTTCTTGCGCGAGATAAGGCGGCATCAATAATGGAATACATAGTGCCTCCTAATGTTGTTGTTCTGAGAATTCAATCGCAATCACAGAATCACCATCACGCACAAAGCCTTGTCCTATCGTAATGATATCAACCTTCTCTCCAAGCCCCGTCAACCACACGCCATCTTGTTCAGCTTTAACCAATTGGATTGGCACAAAGTGAACCATATCTTGTTGCAGAGTTTTAACGCCTAAGTTGCCTACATCATCCAAGGCGAGCATTGCAGGCGTAATTTTAATGGCAAGTTGAGATTCTAGGCTCAAGGTCACCTCTGCACTTATCCCTGCTGGGATTTTCTTATCCGTATTGGCGATGGCTATTTCGATAGGAAAAGTATTCGTTGATTCTGAAGACATACGAGAAATATAGCGAAGCTTGCCAGCGACAGTCGAACCATCGAGTAGCTTTATCCTTGCGTCTTGCTGAGCTTGAAGACTTTGGATATGTCGTTCACTGACATCGGCTTTTATCACCAGTGGATCTAAATCGATCAATGTTGCAACAGGATCGCCTACACCAACAAAATCTCCGACTTCGATATTCAATGCTTCAACCACACCACTAAAAGGGGCTCGAATTAATGTGTTACTTAAGGCGAGTTTCGCATTACTCACTGCCGCTTTAGCTTCCGTTAAAGAAGCTTGTGCAGAGGTATAGGCGACTTCACCTTGTAAACCACGACTTTTAAGTGAATCTGCTGCTTTAAATTCTTTCTGCTTTAAGCGTAACACCGCATTCGCTCGTTCAAGCTGAATGGCTAGATCGCCTTTATCGATTTGAACAATGGCTTGGCCTTTTTTAACGGCGTCACCTTTTTTGATTTTAACCTGCGTCACCTTCCCTGCAATTTCAGCACCTAAAGTCGCTTGTCGATCTGGAGCCGTACGACCGTACAGATCGATCTTTTTATCGGTAGCTTGCGCGTTGAAAGTTTGATAGACCACTTTCGCCAATGGGATGGTTTGAGATTTATTATTGCTCGGCGCTTCTTGAGCACGCAATGCACCAAGGCCAAGCCAAATGGAGAGAAAAAGAAGGAGTAGAAATGAGATGAGCCAAGGTCGCTGGGTAAAAAAGCCACCAGCACGGAAATTCAGCATATGAAGTCCTTTTTAATAAGGTCTAAAGCGTCAATACCAACACCAGCTATCTACATTTCTGGTATCAGTATTACCGCTCAAAATTTCACGCAACATCCTTAACGTAAAATTTATACAGTTATTCTATAAAGTAACTGCTGAAGGCTTCATTTGCTGTGAAGCGTTTCACTTTACCCACGATAGATATCGTCAATACGGGTATAACAAAACTCACTAGACACTAAATGATGCACCACAGCCACAAGTGGTTGTTGCATTAGGGTTATTCACAAAAAAGCGAGCCCCTTCAAGGCCTTCAGTGTAATCCACAACGCCACCAATTAAATATTGAAGGCTCATAGGATCGACAACTAAAGTAACGCCGCTATTTACAATGGTCGTGTCACCTTCATTTACGTTTTCATCAAAAGTGAAACCGTATTGGAAGCCGCTACAACCACCACCAGTAATATAAACGCGTAATTTTAATGCTGGGTTCTCTTCTTCCGCAATTAAAGTGTTTACGCGTGTTGCTGCTGCGTCTGAAAAAGACAGTGGTACATTTACTTCGCTCACGACAACCTCTCTCGTGTAATGACCCGTTAAATTGAGTATCGTAAAAACTCATGTTAACAGGTGTATCTTTTTTAATAATACCGCGATTATCTAATACCTGACTGTTTCGTTCAAGTATTCACCGATACTATTCCGCATTTCTAGCCCTTTCATTTCCTATCTACCCCTCAAATATTTTGATTAAGCGTGAAAAATGTCAGAAATTTGGCCAAAACATTTCTAGTTCGGAGTGTGATAGGTACAATGCGTGACAATTGGTCCGAACAATCAAAAGAGGATATATCATGACCAAATCATCAGAGCTGTATCAAAAAGCACAACACACCATTCCAGGTGGTGTAAATTCACCAGTTCGTGCATTTAACGGTGTTGGTGGCTCGCCAATTTTCGTAGAACGTGCTGACGGTCCGTTAATTTTTGATGCTGATGGTAAAGCATATATTGACTATGTTGGGTCTTGGGGTCCAATGATTCTTGGCCACAACCATGCTGTTATTCGTGAAGCTGTGATTAGTGCGGCTCAACGTGGTTTAAGTTTCGGAGCTCCAACCGAAATGGAAATCAACATGGCTGAATTGGTTTCTGAAATGGTTCCGTCAATGGAACAAGTGCGCATGGTGAGCTCAGGTACTGAAGCAACAATGAGTGCTATCCGTTTGGCTCGTGGCTTTACAGGCCGAGATAAAATTCTTAAGTTTGAAGGTTGTTACCACGGCCATGCAGACAGCCTACTAGTAAAAGCGGGCTCTGGCGCATTAACACTTGGCCAACCAAGCTCACCAGGCGTACCTGCTGATTTTGCAAAATACACATTAACCGCTACGTTTAATGACCTTGAATCGGTTCGCGAACTGTTTGCTGCGAATAAAGGTGAAATCTCGTGCATCATTGTTGAACCTGTTGCCGGTAACATGAACTGCATCCCGCCAGTTGAAGGCTTCCATGAAGGTCTGCGTGAAATTTGTGATCAAGAAGGTGCGTTACTGATTTTTGATGAAGTAATGACAGGCTTCCGCGTGGCTCAAGGCTGTGCTCAAGCGCATTACAACATCAAACCTGATTTAACGACTCTTGGTAAAGTCATTGGTGGCGGCATGCCAGTGGGTGCTTTCGGTGGTCGTAAAGAAGTAATGCAATATATCGCACCGACAGGTCCTGTATACCAAGCGGGTACATTGTCAGGCAACCCTGTTGCAATGGCCGCTGGTTTCGCATGTTTAACTATTCTAAAAGAAGACGGTCATGCACAACGCCTTGCTTCTAAAACAGAGCAAATCGCTTTGGGGTTAAAACAACGAGCAGACGAGCATGGTATCCCTCTACTCGTAAACTATGTAGGCGGTATGTTTGGTTTCTTCTTCACGGATCAACAGAGTGTGACTTGTTTTGATGACGTGACAAAATGCGATGTTGAACGCTTTAAACGCTTCTTCCACCTGATGTTAGAGCACGGTGTTTACCTTGCACCATCAGCTTTTGAAGCAAGCTTTACTTCGCTAGCTCATGGCTCTAAAGAAATTGAAGCCACACTAGAAGCGGCAGACCGCTGTTTTGCTATTATCGCAAAAGAAGCAAATATCGCAAAAGAAGCAGAATAACTTAATATTGAGCAGTAGAAAGGCTGAACTCAGCCTTTCTACTTATTACCAACTTTCTTTATTGCCAATTTACAGCAACAAGTATCAATAACCCCACAAGAAGCAACGAAAACCATGGAACTTTACGTTTAGGCGCTTTCTTGCTACAACCACTATCTTTCCCACAACAGCCCATAAATAAAACTCCTGATTGATCACTTTCTGCTTTAACGTCATTATAAACTTAATCAAGACTACTTTAGAGACTTAATTTTGCAGGATAAAATCAAAATTACATCTAGCCATTGGGTTATTGTTGTGGCGCTCCTCGCAGCGGCTTATGCCTGTTATTTATTGATAGAGCCTTATGTCAATTCGATTGTCATGGCCTTTATCATTTCACTGTTGATGTTCCCTATTCATAATTGGCTAGAGAAAAAACTGCCTAATAAAGCCAATATTGTTTCCCTATTATCCTGTGTCATCCTCACCTTTATAATCGTTATTCCATTACTGGCGGTTTTTGCAGCTATTGTTCAGCAGGGCTCATCCTTCTCACACAATACTTATCAGTGGGTATCTCATGGTGGTATTCAAGAGCTCTTTGCTCACCCATTAGTGGTCAAGGCTCTTGCTTTTATCAATGAGTATCTTCCTTTTGACACTATTGAACCACAATCTATTGCCCAAAAAGTTGGGGAATTCGCCACATCATTTGGTTCAAATTTGGTTGCCATTAGTGCGAGAATTCTTGGGGATGCCACCAACTTCCTAATGGATTTCTTCTTGATGCTATTTGTGCTGTTCTTTTTGCTTCGCGATCACGACAAGATCATCAGTGCGATCCGCCATATATTGCCTTTATCTCGCAGCCAAGAGGACAAACTACTCTCGGAAATCGAACAAGTCTCAAAATCCGCAGTGATGGGATCTTTTCTTACTGCCATTGCACAAGGCTTTGCTGGCGGGATAGGTATGTGGATTGCAGGGTTCCCAGGACTTTTCTGGGGAACCATGATGGGATTTGCCTCTTTCATTCCTGTCGTAGGAACGGCCTTAATTTGGATCCCTGCGGCAATTTACCTATTTTTAACCGGAGATACCACTTGGGCGATCTTCTTAACGGTATGGAGCGTTGCGATTGTCGGTTCTATTGACAATCTATTGAGACCATTCTTAATGCAAGGCAGCGCGGGGATGAATACCCTGATGATTTTCTTCTCATTACTGGGCGGGATCCAACTATTTGGCTTAATTGGTCTTATCTATGGCCCTATTATTTTCGCTATCACTATGGTGCTGTTTAATATCTATGAAGAAGAATTTAAAGACTTCTTAGATAAACAAGACAATAATTAATTCACACTCTCTCTATCCACGAGAGAGTGCTGAAGAGCATTAAAATATCTTCAAGCAAAGGGCAGATTATGCGAGAATCTGCCCTTTCGTATTTTCGCTTGCCATTAATTGAGTTCATCATGTCTGTTTATACAACACCGAGTCAAATCGCCCAACGTCAGCTTGCCTACTTTGAAGGAAAGCATGTACTTGTTGCTGGCGAAGTCGAAGATCTGTTTCCTATCGAGTTAGAAAAGCACTGTGCATCGGTGAGTGTATTCACAACTCATTATGGCTATTACCGCCAGTTAGAAGCTCACTCATCTATCTCTCGATATTTTGGTGCTGAATTTACGGCAGAAACTCCAGCCGATATGATTTTATTGTATTGGCCAAAAGCCAAAGCGGAAGCGGAATACCTTCTTGCCATGTTATTGGCGAAGCTAGGTACAGATACCGAGATCGTCGTTGTTGGCGAAAACCGCTCTGGCGTAAAAAGTATCGAAAAAATGTTCCAAGCTTATGGGCCTGTGAAAAAATACGATTCAGCTCGCCGTTGTTCGTTCTATTGGGGACAATGCACCGAACAAGTAGCCACTTTTGCACTACAAGATTGGTTCAAAACCTACACCGTCCAATACGCAGAACAGACGTTAACCGTAAAAAGTTTACCTGGTGTATTTAGTCATGGTGAATTTGATATTGGCAGTAAATTACTGCTTGATAGCCTACCAACACTTTCTGGTAAAGTTCTAGATTTTGGTTGCGGCGCAGGGGTTCTCAGTGCAGTGATGGCAAGCCAAAATCCAGATATTGAATTAGAACTCTGTGACATTAGCGCATTAGCCGTTGCCTCAAGCCAAGCGACTCTGGAAGCTAACGGATTACAAGGTCGTGTTTTTGCTTCTGATGTCTATTCAGATTGTAGCGATGACTACCAATTTATCATCAGTAATCCCCCTTTTCATTCAGGTTTAGATACCAGCTACAGCGCAACGGAAACACTGCTAGCGAAAGCTCCAACCCGCATGACACGTAAAGGTCAGCTGTTTATTGTGGCGAATAGTTTCCTCAAATACATCCCGATTATCGAGCAAGCTTTTAGTAATTGCGCGACGATAAATAAGACCACCAAATTTGCGATTTACCACGCGTCCAAATAGCTAATTGATAGAGTACAGAATAAAATCTGTGCTCTATTTTCTCTATTTTCCGTTTCATTAAGCAAAAAATGCGTCTTTGAACACGCTTTGCATCACACTTACTTGTCAAAGTAAAAAAACTCGTTAATTTCGTTAGATTAGAAACCCTTTAATCCTTCACTCTGTTTTGATTACCTCGTCAATGTTGTCAAAACCGCCACGGAAATTAACGCCTTATTTATGTTTAGGTTCTATCGAAAGCAAAAATTCAAGCGCCTTCAGAATACTTTAATGATGGCTTTTCTTGTTTTAAGTATCACACCTTTAACTGTGATTGCGGTCTTTTTTCTCCAATCTCACAGCACCGATCTTCAAGAGCAAAACACCTCACACCTCTTATCGGTTCGAGATACAAAACAACAGCAAGTCATTGATTATCTACAAGCTCAAGAATCAGAAGTGATGGGCTTTGTTCGTTCAGAACTCGCTTATGCCAGTGGTGGGCGTTTTTATGGCTTAGTGAACGCTTTTCAACGCTTAGGGATGGATATCGATCAAGCGAGAGCCCATGCTCAGCAACGATATATCAAAGGTTCAGGCAACCAAATAAAAACGTCAATCCTTCCAGAATCCAGCAGTTATGTTGGAAGCGAACGTTATCGCCTACTTCATAAACGCTATCACTCTGCTTATCTAGAATTGCTTAAACGTGCGGATTTTGATGACATTCTATTAGTAGATCTTGAAGGTAATGTCGCCTATTCCACCTATAAACATGATAACTACGGCACCAATTTACTGACAGGTCACTATAAAGACTCAAACCTTGGCATTACCTTTAAAAAACTGGCTGATGAAGTGCAATCTAAACGCAAGAGCAATGAAGATTACACCCCTGTGATTATGTCGGACTTTTTAATTGAGAACGGAAAACAGGTAGCGTGGTTAGGTGCGCCAATTGTTCAGCAAGGGTACCTACACAGCTACGCAATGTTGCGCCTACCAAGCAATGGCATTACAAAGTTAATCACGGATATTAATAAAACCTCCTCAATGCAAACCCTATTGGTTGGCAGTGATCACCTACCCAGAACCCTCGCGCATAGCCAAGACGACATCAACACCAGTTTAAAAGTTGTTGATAAGGCGTTAAGCGGAATCACGGGGGTCGGTAGCTATATCAATGCTAAGGGCGAAAGCACCATTGCCGCTTATGCTCCTATCGCACTGAAAAGTAGTACTTGGGCACTGGTGGTTGAACTGCCTGAAAATGAAGCTTACGCCCGAATTCAGCAGCTCGAAAAACTCTTCGTGCTTGTCATGCTGACCGCGATTATTTTAGTTTTTATCGCCTCTCACTATTTATCCAACTTCATCACTTCCCCACTTTTAAAGCTCACTTGGGCAGCAGAAAAAGTGTCCGCGGGAGATCTCGATGAGAATGTCATCAATACCGACCGTAAAGATGAAATTGGACGTTTAGCCATCAGCTTCTCCCGTATGCAACGTTCCATTCGAGAAAAAATTCAACTCATTGAAAGTCAAAACAAGGAACTTGAGCAAAACCTGAAGTTGATCCAAAAACAAAATGACGATCTACAACTGGCGAATAAACTCAAAGATGAATTCTTAGCAACCACTTCACATGAATTACGAACACCACTGCACGGAATGGTGGGCATTGCCGAAGCTCTCATTTCAGGTGCGAATGGACCGATCCCTGCCCATCAGAAATATCAGCTCGACATTATCATTAACAGTGGTCAGCGACTTGCGACATTAGTCGACGACCTACTGGACTACCATAAAATGCGCTACGGCAGCTTGGACATTCAAAAGTCAGCCGTTGATATTTCTAGTGCGACCCGTTTGGTGTTGGAACTGTCCAATCACTTACTCGGCAATAAACCCATTCGCATCATTAACCAAATCACCACCAACGTTGCTTTCGTTTCTGCGGACCCTCAGCGATTGGAACAAATCCTATATAACTTAATTGGTAATGCCATTAAATATACCTCTGAAGGCAAGATTGTTATCTCTGCCAACATTGTCGATGACTCAGTTCGAGTGCAAGTGGTCGATACTGGCCAAGGCATTCCTGCAGAATATTTAGAGCATATTTTTGAACCCTTAATTCAAGCAGGGCAAGATGCAGGACGCTATCGTCAAGGTGCCGGTTTAGGGCTATCCATCACTCGTCAACTCATTGAGTTAATGGGTGGTGCTCTGTATGTGAGTAGCCAACCTATGGTAGGAACCACATTTAGTTTCACTCTGCCCATCGCGAATGAAGAAGAGATTGCCTCATCTTATAACATAACATCGCTCAACCACTTTAAGGCTCCCGATGCCTTTGATGTCATAGAGGGTGAAAGTACCGCACTGCCTGAAAATAGCGATGGACCTCTGCTTATTGTCGCCGACGATGAGCCTGTTAACTTACATGTCCTCGATAGTTTCTTACGCCTTGAAGGCTATCGTGTTCGCACCGCTAATAATGGGCCAGAAACTATTGAACTGATTAAACAGGAGAAGCCTGAGTTATTACTATTAGATGTCATGATGCCAGGAATGAGTGGCTACCAGGTGTGCGAAAAATTAAGAGAAGAGTACGATCATGCCGAGCTTCCTATTTTAATGTTAACCGCCCTAAACCAAACGGAGGACCGCATTCGAGGCTTCCAAGCTGGTGCTAATGATTATTTGTCTAAACCTTTCAACAAACAGGAGCTTGCTGCTCGAATTATTGCCCATTTAACGGCCAGCAAAGCCGAGCTCCGCCGAATTGAAAATGATCAATTACAGTTAGAGTTAAAACACCGCGCAATGGTCGAAGCGAACTTACTAGAAACTCAAGGCCGCTTGCTTGAACAACTAGAATCAGCTCCAGAAGCTATTATCTGCATTCGAGATGACATGCGTATTCGCTTTGCCAATGACGCGGCATCGAAGCTATTTAGACGCTCTCAAGAACAACTTAAACGCTCAATGGCCGATGAAATCATTGCTCCAAAATACCTTAATGTGACGCAAGAGCATTATTGTGGAGACGTCGATATCTACGTTGAAGACATTCGACAGCATATCTCTACTGATATTCTTAAATTAGCAAAAGGCTCCGGTTTGCATGCCATGTATATATTTAACATTGGGGGCGGTGTTAATGCGGCACGTATCAATAACCTAGAGACAGCAGTAGAAGCACTATCAAGTTACGCTTTTGAAGGCGATAAAAATAAACTTCAGCAACTTAAAGAGCTTGGCGGTGAATTTACTCGCCTTGCGGATAAAGCTGTGGGTGAAGGAATGAACAAGCAAGATTTAATGCGTGAAATCTTAGTGGATGCAATGACCAACGCACTCGACTACTGGGAGAGAGTCACCGATCAGTCTAAATTTGCATTCGCCGAACAGAGTGGTCTATGGCGCGTCTATTTAGACAGAAGCACTCTACAAACCCGCACCTTGGACAAATACCTACGAGTCGAAACCCTGCCGAAAACGCCTCGCTGGCGAACGGTATTAAGCTCAATTGAGTTTATATTAGAACATTGCAAAGAGCAGAGCCCAGAACGAGCTCATATTGAAGTGCTACGCGATAAACTACAAAAGCTGTTAACGAGTTAACTCGCTCTATTTAGGAATAAAGCCTGCATTAAACATGCAGGTTTTTTTTATCTTTAACACTCGACAATGACCTACCCTCCCATTTTTACTCTTATGAAAGTTGGTTGTTTCTCTTCATAAAAAAAGAACCATAAGCCACAATAATTCCGACCAAATTGATACAAAAATCACCGATAGTTTCCATAGAACATCATCAGTTATCTCACTTTGCGAACTTAATCACAACAGAACGGCAGATTTAAATTCACGCGATAAATTAACGTAGAACCACTGCGTGACCGAGATCTACGTTAATTAACCCAAAGGTTAAAACATTACATTTAAAACCCTAAAAGGTAAGTAACCACTAACTTTATAAGTGTTCAAAAATGGATTTGCGAGTCAGATCAACCGCGAAAAATCGCTTCATTATTAAACAAACAATGAATTTTTAACGTTTATGACGGAGTTGATTGCTGATTTGACGTTTTTAACGGGAATGGTATTTGATTATTCACTCGATAAAGTGTCTTCTAGTTACGTCTTAGACCTACAGGCCAATCTTTTTCAAACATGCTCCTTTATAACAGGAGGTAAAAAAGAGGTAGGTCTTGGAGAGTGTTAATCAATTGATGACATTCCAATCCATTAGTGAAATGAAAGCAAATAGTAAGGAACAGCTATGCTTGCCAATATTAAAAAAACAGCACTTGCAACAGCCATTATTGCGACAGCTACTACAGGTTTCGCCTCAGTAGCGACAGCCGCTGAACGCAGTGAACTGACTATCCACCCGAAGGAATTTACGACTTTCGTACGTAACTTTAACCCGTACCTAGGTGCAACTAACCTTCATACAACAACAGACTTCTTATATGAGCCTCTTGTTGTGTTTAACGAAATGCACGGTAATACTCCGGTATTCCGTTTGGCAGAAAACTTCAAAATGTCTGACGACCTAATGAGCGTCGTTTTTGATATCCGTAAAGGCGTAAAATGGTCTGACGGTGAAGCATTTACTGCAAACGATGTTATCTTCTCTTTCAACTTAGTAAAAGAGAAACCAGAGCTAGACCAAAGCGGCATCAACTCTTGGGTTTCTAGTGTAGAAAAACTCAATGACTACCAAGTTCGTTTCCGCCTAAAAGAAGCGAACTCAAACGTTCCTTACGAAATTGCTAAAGTACCAGTAGTTCCTAAACACGTATGGAAAGACATCAAAGATCCAGCAAGTTTCACCAATGAAAACCCTGTTGGTTCAGGTCCATTTACAGAAATTGACACTTTCACAGCTCAACTATACATCCAGTGTGCTAACCCGAACTACTGGGATGCAGACAACCTAGATGTTGATTGTCTACGTGTTCCACAAATTGCCAATAACGACCAATTCTTAGGAAAAGTAGTCAACTCTGAAATGGACTGGACTTCATCGTTCGTTCCAGACATTGACCGTACTTACGCAGCAGCAAGTCCTAAGCACCACTACTGGTACCCGCCTTCAGGCACTCAAGCATTTGTGGTTAACTTCAAAAACCCAGATGCAGCGAAAAATGAAGCACTGAACAACGTTGATTTCCGTCGTGCATTCTCTATGGCACTTGATCGTCAAACTATCATCGACATCGCATTCTACGGTGGCGGTACCGTAAATGACTTCGCATCTGGCCTAGGCTACGCATTCGAAGCATGGTCTGATGAAAAGACTCACAACAAATACAAAGGCTTTAACACATACAACGCTGAAGGCGCTAAGCAACTTCTTGCTAAAGCTGGCTTCAAAGATGTAAACAAAGATGGTTTTGTTGATACTCCAACAGGTAAATCTTTCGAGCTGATGATTCAGTCGCCAAATGGCTGGACTGATTTTAACAACACCGTTCAACTAGCAGTAGAGCAACTGAATGAAATCGGCATCAAAGCGAAAGCTCGTACGCCTGATTTCTCAGTATACAACCAAGCGATGCTTGAAGGTACGTACGACGTAGCATACACAAACTACTTCCACGGTGCGGATCCTTACACTTACTGGAACAGTGCATACAACTCAGCACTTCAGTCTGGTGATGGTATGCCTCGTTTCGCGATGCACTACTACACAAACAGCAAGCTAGATGGCCTGTTAAACAGCTTCTACAAAACAGCGGATAAAAATGAGCAGCTAGATATTGCTCATGGCATTCAGAAAATCATCGCTTCTGACCAAGTAACGATTCCTGTGATGTCTGGTGCTTACATGTACCAATACAACACAACTCGCTTTACTGGTTGGTGGAATGAAGAAAATCCTAAGGGCCGTCCAAACATTTGGGCTGGTATCCCAGAGCGTCTACTTCACGTACTGGACCTAAAACCAGTGAAATAAGTAATCGTTCAATCCTTGCGGTGTGCTTCCGTACACCGCTTATAAATCCCCACACTCTCAATTGAAAGTATGACGCTCGTCGTCAGGGGATTTTTCGTTCCAAATTTCGCTAGGGACGACCTGAAACCAAGAGCAGGGATAAAATACTTGGGTGAGTAAGGTGTAAGTTATGGGTTATTTTTTAAGACGTTTGTCATTTTATTTTATCGCGCTGTTAGTCGCAGCTACTTTGAATTTTATTATTCCACGAGCAATGCCTGGTGACCCAGTTACCATGATGTTTGCGAACGCTTCTGTTCAAGTAACACCTGAACGTATTGAAGCAATGAAACAACTATTAGGCTTCGTTGATGGTCCTATTTGGATGCAATACTTTGCCTATATGAAAAACATTCTCAGCTGGGAGCTTGGTACTTCAATCCAATTCTATCCGCTGTCAGTAAATACCTTATTAGGTGGTGCATTTGGCTGGTCTCTATTCCTAGCGGGTACAGCTGTAATCTTATCGTTCTCTTTAGGTTCTGTACTGGGTATTTTTGCTGCATGGCGTCGTGGTAGCCGGTACGACACATTTATCACGCCAGGTACGCTCATTGTTCAAGCCGTTCCACAAGTAGTTATAGCCATGCTAGCCATGTTCACTTTTGCCATCGGTTTAAAGTGGTTCCCTACAGGCTACGCCTACACAGCAGGAACCATTCCTGATTGGACAAGCTGGGCATTCATTAAAGACGTTGCTTACCATGCATTTCTACCTCTAGTTTGTGCCTCTATCGTTCAAGTGGGTGGCTTTCTCGTCAACATGCGTAACAACATGATTAACCTACTTGCTGAAGACTATATCACCATGGCAAAAGGTAAAGGTCTTAGTGAGAACCGCGTGGTATTTAACTACGCAGCTCGTAACGCAATGCTTCCAAGTGTTACCGCTCTCTCTATGTCTCTAGGTATGGCCATCGGTGGGCAGTTAATCATTGAAATCATCTTTAACTACCCAGGATTAGGCAGCGTACTTTTCAATGCCATCACCGCTCGTGATTACCAAGTACTACAAGGTCAATTACTTATTATGACGTTGTTTATGCTGTTCTTTAACCTACTCGCAGACATGCTTTACGTTGTCTTAGACCCTCGTCTACGTAAGGGAGGTAAATAATCATGAAAGGCATTATTAAATTAATTGGGGGCAACCCTATGGCCCTCATTGGAGTATCCATTTTAAGTGTATTCCTATTCATCGCACTGGCAGCACCGTTGATCACTAAACACGCACCAGACAAGCGAACAGGTAACCCTCATGAGTACCCAAGCTTTGTCGTAAAGTCTGCTCAATCTAACCCTGATGGATGGGTTGCTGAAAACTTAGCCGACGATCGCCGCACACTGATCATGTCTAAGAAAGCGGATCATGTCATGGGAACCTCTCGAATGGGTCGTGATATTTGGTCTCAAGTGGTATACGGAGCACGCGTCTCTCTTGCTGTTGGTTTTGGTGCTGGTTTAACCGTGTGTTTCCTAGCAACCATTATCGGTGTATCAGCGGGTTACTTCGGAGGCAAAGTCGATGATGTATTAACCGCGGCAATGAACATCATGCTGGTTATCCCTCAATATCCACTTCTCTTTGTGGTTGCAGCATTCATTGGGGAGGCAGGGCCATTAACCATAGCATTGATTATCGGTTGTACCTCCTGGGCATGGGGCGCACGTGTGGTTCGCTCGCAAACTTTAGCTTTACGTGAAAAAGAGTTTGTTAAAGCGGCCGAAGTATTAGGTGAATCCTCTTTCCGCATCATCTTTGTTGAGATTTTGCCAAACCTAATTTCAATTGTTGGTGCGAGCTTCATCGGCTCCGTGATGTACGCCATCATGATGGAAGCGACCATATCATTCCTTGGTCTGGGTGATCCAAACACTATTAGCTGGGGCATCATGCTTTACAACGTACAAACTTCATCATCAATGCTTATCGGCGCTTGGTGGGAACTCATTGCTCCATGTGTTGCGATTACTTTACTGGTCACAGGCTTAGCTCTACTTAACTTTGCTGTTGATGAAATCGCAAACCCACAACTGCGTTCACACAAAGGTATGAAGCGTTGGAAAAAGCTTGCTAAACAAGACAAATCTGAACGAGCACCTGTTTTACCACCACAAAATGCACTTTGGAGCGGAGATAAATAATCATGTCTGAACCACTAATTTCAATCCGCAATTTATGCGTCGATTACATCACAGACGCGGGCGATGTCCGCGCATGTAACAACGTGAGTTTTGACCTTGCTCCAGGTGAAGTATTTGGTCTTGCTGGTGAGTCTGGCTGTGGTAAATCCACTGTCGCGTTTTCGCTAATGCGCTTACATAAGCCGCCTGCATTCATTACTGGTGGGGAAGTGATATTCAATGGCGAAAACATCCTAGAGTACAGTGACGAACGCATGCAATCATTCCGTTGGAGTGAGATGTCAATGGTGTTCCAAAGCGCAATGAATGCTTTGAACCCTGTACTACCAATGGAAGAGCAATTTTGCGATGTGATCATGCGTCATACCAATATGACTCGTGAACAAGCGGTTAAACGCGCTCAAGGACTACTTGAAATTGTTGATATTCACCCTAGCCGTCTCACGGATTATCCTCACCAATTCTCAGGTGGTATGCGTCAGCGCTTAGTGATTGCTATCGCTCTCGCACTTAACCCAAAAATGATCATCATGGATGAGCCAACAACCGCTCTTGATGTGGTTGTTCAACGTGAAATTCTACAAAAAATTTATGCGCTAAAAGAAGAGTTCGGATTCTCAATTCTATTTATTACTCATGACCTCTCTTTGATGGTCGAGTTCTCAGATCGAATTGGCATTATGTACTCAGGAGAACTCATTGAAGTTGCCCCTTCAAAAGAGATTCTAGAAAGCCCTTACCACCCTTACACCAAAGGGCTGGGGAGTTCTTTCCCTCCACTTACTGGACCTAAAACTAAACTAGCCGGCATTCCTGGTAATCCACTTAACTTACTAGAGATCCCACAGGGTTGTCGTTTTCAATCTCGCTGTAATCGCGTTCATGAAGCGTGCACAAAAGTGCCGACAACATTACGTCAAATTGAGCATGGCCGTTTATCCAACTGCCACCTTTACGGTGACTCAATTGCTCAGACAAAAGTTTAAATCCAATCCTCTTGCAGTAGCAAAATAGCGATTGGCAGTAATAAAAGAATTTCTGGAGACAATTATGAGTAACGATTTTGGTCAACTGCTCGTGGAAGGCAAAAACGTCATTAAAGACTTCCCAATTAGTAGTAATGCCCTTCAACAACCAATGATGCGAGCGATCAACGACGTATCGTTCAAGATGTATAAAAGCCGTGGTTTGGCCGTTGTGGGAGAATCTGGTTCAGGTAAATCGACCACAGCAAAAATGATTGCGAAAATGTACGCACCATCTGGCGGCAACATAGAATATAAAGGCCGTGACATTCAAGAGATCACTAGCCGAAAAGATTTAATGCACTACCGCGAAGGGGTTCAAATGGTATGGCAAGACCCATTTGGCTCATTGAACCCTACGCACAATATTTTTCACCACATTGCGCGACCACTGTTGATCCATAAAAAGATCAACCCAGGTAACAAAAAAGAGCTAGAAGAGCGTGTATATGACCTTCTAGAGCAAGTTGGCTTGATCCCACCGAAAGAGACGGCGGAAAAATACCCGCACCAACTTTCAGGAGGCCAACGTCAGCGTGTCAATTTAGCCCGAAATATTGCCGTCGGGGCGGAAGTGGTACTCGCTGATGAACCAACCTCAATGCTTGATGTTTCGATTCGTGCGGGTGTGTTGAACTTAATGGAAGAGATGAAGTTCGAGAAACAGATGTCTCTACTTTATATCACTCACGATATCGCCACGGCTCGTTATATAGCGGAAGACCTTTCGGTCATGTATGTCGGCCATATGGTTGAATGGGGTGATACTGATGAAGTCATTGCTAACCCTCAACATCCCTATACCCAACTGCTTGTTTCTGCGGTACCGGATCCTAAAAAATCGATCCATACCAAGTTAAAAGGAAACAAAGGCGAAATCCCACTATGGACACCAAACTCCATCGGTTGTCCTTTTGCTGGGCGCTGTGCTCATGCAATGGATAAGTGTAGAGAGCAGTTACCGAGTGTTACTCAATTAGGTCCGAATCACTTTACTCGCTGTTACTTACACGAAAGTTAATCGCAAACGTTGATTCACAGATGATCAATCAGGAGCGGCTCTTGAACTGCCTCAGGAGTTGCTCCACCAAAAATAAAATGAATGTCATACACAAACAATAACAAAAATAATAATGTACGGAGTTTTTCATGCTGCTACTGACTAACCATATTGGCTATGAAGCAAATGGCCCTAAACAGGCTATTTTGCTTACTAAAAAGGAGCGCTTATCTAATGATATCGCTTTATTGGTTTGTGCTGATAATCATACAACGGTAGCGAGTTACCATTTAATTCAACATGGCCAAGTCGCAGAATGGCACCAAGGTCAGTTCTATCACTTAGATTTCTCAATTCATACTCGCCCTGGTCGTTACTATTTAAAATTTGATCACATCCGTTCTGAAGTATTTGAAATTGGGACTAGCGTTCTTATGCAGCGTACTTTTTCTGATTTATTACACTACTTTAAGTCTCAACGCTGTGGTGGCACCTTTGATCAACAAGATCATAATGCCCCACTTTATAACTCGAATGAAACCGTTGATGTGCACGGTGGTTGGTACGACGCTTCCGGCGATGTGAGTAAGTATTTAAGCCATCTGTCATACGCGAACTACTTAAACCCGCAGCAAATTCCAATGGTGGTTTGGAACATGCTAAAGGGAAATACACTTTTATCGAAACACTCAGAGTTTGCTGCATTTTCGCGCACCCGCCTTAAGGAAGAGGCTCTGTTTGGTGCTGATTTTCTTGTTCGTATGCAGCACTCTGATGGTTTCTTTTTCACTACTGTTTTTGATAAGTGGAGCAAAGACATTTCCCAACGAGAAATCTGTTCATACACCACTCAAGCCGGTCATAAAAACAGTGCCTACCAAGCAGGTTTTAGACAAGGTGGCGGAGTCTCCATTGCAGCTCTCGCCGCTGCGTCTTCTTTAGATATTCATGGTGAATATACTCAACAAACTTACCAAGAAACCGCCGAAAAAGGCTACTGGCACCTAAAAGAGTTCAACACTCGCTACATAGACGATGGCGTCGAAAACATTATTGATGAGTACTGTGCCCTGCTCGCTAGTGTCGAGCTTTTCCGAGCAACTAATGATAGTAAATACCTTGTCGAATCCAGAGATTGGGCTCAGCGGTTAAGCCAACGTCAACAGTCAGATGAAAATAATCAACACTTCTGGTCTGCCAACAATGATGGTTCTCGACCTTATTTTCATGCCGCAGAGGCTGGTTTACCGGTTATCGCCCTATGCGAATACTTAACAATCGAAACTCAAGTGATGTTCAGCCAACCAATCAAAAAAGTGATTCAAAACGCTTGTCATTTTGAAATAAACATCACGAACAAAGTGACCAATCCTTTTGGTTACCCTCGCCAATATGTTAAATCAGTAAACAGTGCCAAACGAGATGCTTTTTTTGTGGCTCACGACAATGAGTCTGGTTACTGGTGGCAAGGTGAGAATGCTCGCTTAGGTTCACTTGCATCTATGGCTTACCTCGCTCAAGAGCATTTGGATTGCCATGATCTAAAAACACAATTAACGCAATTTGCTCAAAACGCATTGAACTGGATTGTCGGCCTTAACCCTTACGATATGTCGATGCTGGATGGTCATGGAAAAAATAACCCTGACTACCTCCCTCAATTGGGCTTCTTTAATGCTAAGGGTGGTATTTGTAACGGCATAACTGCTGGTTTTGATAACGAAGAAGACATTGCTTTTAATCCTCTCGGTCAAAAAGACGACATGCTACAGAACTGGCGCTGGGGCGAACAATGGATCCCTCATGGCGCTTGGTACCTGCTGGCAATTATGACGCAATTTAATCACACCTCATATTCACAATCAGAGGAACTCTCATAATGAGCTTTTACTATGTTGGTATTGATGGCGGTGGTACTTCATGTCGCGCGCGAATCCGTAACTCTGTGGGGAGTTTAATTGGCGAAGCTAAAAGTGGCAGTGCCAATATTTTACTCGGCGTTGATGTGGCCATGGCTTCGATTCTTCAAGCAATCAAAGAAGCAGCCCTGCAAGGTGGGTTATCCGAATCCAACTTTTCACAAATGCATGTTGGGCTTGCCCTTGCGGGTGCCGAACAAAAATCAGCATGGAAAGCGTTCATGGAACAGCACCACCCTTTTGCCAGCGTCACACTCAATACTGACGCTTATGGTGCTTGTATTGGTGCGCATAACGGTGACAACGGCGCCATCATGATTGCAGGGACTGGTTCATGTGGCATCTATCTACAAGATGGACAGCAGCATGTTGTTGGCGGGCGCGAATTCCCAATTTCAGATCAAGGAGGTGGCGCGGTCATGGGCCTCCACCTTATCCAACAGGTGTTACTCGCTGAAGATGGCATTCGTGAAAAGACACCACTATCAGAACATGTGATGGCGCACTTCAATAATAGTATTGATGACATTGTAGCTTGGTCAAAACAAGCGATTCCTCGAGATTATGGACAGTTTTCTCCTGCGATTTTTGAATTTGCCCTTCAAGCAGATCCACTCGCACTAGAGATGTTGCAACAAACGGCAACAGACATAGAGATGTTTTTAATGGCATTAAATAGACGCGGTGCTACGCGTATCTGTTTAATGGGAAGTATTGCTGAACGGATTGTGAAATGGCTTTCTCCTCCGGTTCAGCAATGGATCGTTGAGCCTCAATTCGATGCGATTGAAGGTGCAATTATGTTCGCGGGAAAACCCGAACATAACTTGTATTGATAAGCGATGAGATCTTAGGAGTAAGTATGGATTATCGTATTGATTTAGCGGTTCTTTCAGAACAGAAACAGAACTGCCGATTTGGATTAACACTACACAATTTAAGCGATCAAGATCTAACAGATTGGTCTCTGCATTTTGCTTTTGACCGATTTATTCAAGTTGATAGTTTGTCGCAAGGTGTACTAGAGCAAATCGGTTGTTACTGTTCAGTCACGCCCGATGTCGCGACTCTCAAAGCTAACCATCATTTCTATTGTGAATTTAGTGTACAAACCGCCCCATTCCGCTTTCTGACTGATGGGTTCAATGACGCTTTTATTCAAATCAATCGTTCAAATAGCCACAACACTGAGAATAAAGAGCTGCTTCCTGTAGTGATCACCCCTATCGTTCTCGCTTCACCTTATCGGGAACGGGAAGATATTCCTGAAGTAGAAGCCAACAAAGTCGCGCTGATCCCACAGCCCAATAAATCCAACTTTTTTGATGGATATTACCGACTCTCAAGTGATAGCCAGATAACCCTAAAAGCATCGCATGCCGATCATGCTGCAACTTGGTTACAAGAAGAGCTAGAGCACTTGTTCGAGTATCACTTCAAAGCGATTGGTAAAGGCGATGTTTTATTTAGAAGTAATCCGACTTTAGACGAAGGTCAGTACGTACTGAATGTTGATCGTCAAGGCATTCGATTAGAGTCAGGCACTCCGCTTGGATTCACACATGCTTGCGCAACACTATTACAACTCATAACTCGTGATAGCGACGGCCAAGGGCTCTCTGTACCTTACTGCAAAATATCTGACTCACCACGCTTTCGTTACCGTGGCATGATGCTCGACTGCGCGCGACATTTTCATCCAGTTGATCAAGTAAAACGCTTAATCAACCACCTTGCTCATTACAAATTCAACACCTTCCATTGGCACCTAACGGATGACGAAGGATGGCGAATCGAAATTAAAGCATTCCCACAATTAACTGAGATTGGAGCATGGCGCGGAGTAAATGAAAGAATCGAACCGCAATATACAAACCTAGCAACTCGGTATGGTGGGTTCTACACGCAACAAGAGATCAAAGATGTCATCGCCTATGCTGAGATGCGCGGAATCACTGTCATTCCAGAAATTGATATTCCCGGTCACTGTCGCGCGGCGATTAAATCATTACCTGAATTATTAGTCGATACAGACGACACCACCGCTTATCGCAGCATTCAGCACTATTCAGACAATGTGCTTAACCCTGCACTTGAAGGTACATATCAATTTTTAGATGCCGTTATTGAAGAAGTAGCGCAATTATTCCCAGCGACTTTCATTCATATGGGAGCCGATGAAGTACCTAATGGCGTTTGGACTCAGAGTCAAAAATGCCAAGACTTAATGCAAGAGCATGGCTATCAAGATACCAAAGAGTTACAAGGGCATCTCTTCCGCTATGCCGAGAAAAAACTCAAAGCTTTAGGCAAACGCATGGTCGGATGGGAAGAAGCTCAGCATGGCAACAAAGTCAGTAAAGACACGGTTATCTACTCATGGTTGAGTGAAGAAGCGGCAGTAAATTGCGCGAGACAAGGCTTTGATGTCGTATTGCAACCCGCGCAATACACCTATCTCGACATGACACAAGACTATGCGCCAGAAGAACCAGGTGTGGATTGGGCCTGCGTGATCCCACTCCTTCAAGCTTACCACTATGAGCCTCTCGCTGAGATTCCAGAGTCGGACCCGATAAGGAAACGGATTTTAGGTATCCAATGCGCTTTATGGTCTGAAATCATCAATAATCAGTCTCGCATGGACTACATGGTTTTCCCCCGTTTAACGGCAATGGCAGAAGCGTGCTGGACAGAAAAACCAAACCGAGATTGGCACTGTTATCTCTCTCGATTAAAAGGACATTTGCCTTTGCTCTCAAAGCAAGGTGTGAACTTCCGCTCCCCTTGGAAAAACTAACGACGTCTAGAAAAAGATTCTAGAACGATACTAATTGTGAATTTTTAGCTGCCCATTATCCATTGCAGCTTGTTAAAAAGGAAAAGACCATGAAATACGGCTATTTCGATAATGAAAATCGTGAATACGTCATTACACGACCTGACGTACCTGCACCTTGGACAAATTATTTAGGGACCGAGAAATTTTGTACCGTTATTTCACACAATGCTGGGGGGTATTCGTTCTATAACTCCCCTGAACACAATCGCGTCACTAAGTTTCGTCCAAACGCATCATTTGATCGTCCAGGACACTATGTTTACCTCCGCGATGATGAAACTGGCGATTACTGGTCAATTTCATGGCAACCCGTTGCAAAAAGCTTAGATGAAGCAAGTTATGAAGTTCGTCATGGTTTGTCATATTCAAAGTTCAAATGTGATTACAACGGTATTCAAGCAACTAAAACACTATTTGTACCAAAAGGTGAAGATGCGGAAGTTTGGGATGTGGTCTTAAAAAATACCAGCGATAAGCCGCGTACCATCAGTGCATTTTCATTTGTGGAGTTCTCATTTAGCCACATTCAATCAGACAATCAAAATCACCAGATGTCACTTTACTCGGCTGGTACTGAATATAAAGATGGAGTGATTGAATACGATCTTTACTACAACACCAATGATTTTGAAGGCTTCTACTATTTAGCCTCTACATTCTCTCCAGATAGCTACGATGGCCAGCGTGATAACTTCTTAGGAGCTTACCGTGATGAAGCGAACCCCATTGCAGTTGAACAAGGTAAGTGCTCAAACAGCGCACAAACTTGTTACAACCACTGTGGTTCACTGCATAAACAGTTCGTAATTCAACCCGGAGAAGAGGTTCGCTTTGCTTACATTCTAGGTTTAGGCAAAGGGAATGGCGCAAAACTTCGTAAAAAGTATCAAGATCCAACCAATATCGATGCGGCATTTGCTGGCATTAAAGATCACTGGGAGCAACGTTGTAATAAATTCCAAGTGAAATCACCAAATGAAGGCTTGGATACCATGATCAACACATGGACGCTTTATCAAGCGGAAACCTGTGTTGTTTGGTCGCGCTTTGCCTCTTTTATCGAGGTTGGAGGACGTACTGGCCTTGGTTATCGTGACACGGCTCAAGACGCAATCTCTGTTCCCCACTCAAACCCAAGCATGACACGTAAGCGTTTAGTTGATCTATTAAGAGGCCAAGTAAAAGCGGGTTACGGTTTACACCTATTTGATCCTGATTGGTTTGATCCTGAGAAAGCTGACGTGGAGCCATCGAAATCACCAACAGTTGTCCCAACGCCAAGTGATGAAGATAAGATCCATGGTATTGACGATACCTGTTCTGATGATCACCTATGGATCGTTCCAACTATCTGTAAATACGTGATGGAAACAGGCGAAGAGAATTTCTTTGATGAAGAGATCCCATACGCTGATAGTGGCATCGCAACAGTCTATGATCATATGAAAGCGGCGCTAGACTTCTCGGCACAATACGTCGGTAATACAGGTATCTGTAAAGGTTTGCGTGCCGACTGGAATGACTGTCTGAACCTAGGTGGCGGTGAGTCATCGATGGTCTCTTTCCTTCACTACTGGGCACTACAAGAATTTATCGACCTAGCAAAATATCTTGGCCGTAATGACGATGTAGATGCATACACCACAATGGCAGAGGGCGTACGCCAAGCTTGTGAAACCCACTTATGGGATGATGAAGGGGGTTGGTATATACGCGGTCTAACCAAAGATGGCGACAAAATTGGTACCGCACAGCAGACCGAAGGCCGTATCCATCTAGAGTCGAACACTCTGGCAGTACTGTCTGGTGCCGTATCACAAGAGCGCGGTGAAATCGCAATGAACTCTGTCGATGAACACCTCTACTCAGAATATGGCCTGCACCTTAACTCACCTTCATTCTCCACCCCCAACGATGATATTGGTTTTGTTACCCGTGTTTATCAAGGTGTAAAAGAGAACGGCGCGATTTTCTCCCACCCTAACCCGTGGGCATGGGTTGCTGAAGCCAAGCTTGGTCGCGGAGATCAAGCGATGAAGTTCTATGACGCTCTAAACCCATACAATCAAAACGACATGATTGAAACTCGCTACGCTGAACCATACTCATACGTACAGTTCATCATGGGACGTGATCACCAAGACCATGGGCGAGCAAACCACCCATGGCTAACCGGAACTTCAGGTTGGGCTTACTTCGCCGTGACCAACTTTATGCTTGGTGTTCGCCTTGGTTTTGATGGCCTTGTGATTGACCCGTGTGTGCCAAATGCATGGCCTGGTTTTGAAGTTCGCCGTGAATGGCGCGATGCGGTTTATAACATCGAAGTACAAAATCCAGACTCAGTGAGCAAAGGCGTAAAAACCATCACGCTAAATGGCGAGGTGGTCGAAGGTGCAATTCCAGCACAGCCACAAGGGAGCGTTAACCACGTTGTCGTAATACTAGGCTAATTTTTAGGGGGAGAATCATCCCCCTACTTTTAATTTTTGCTCGTTAGAGCGTGAGAGAGATAGGATGTCTACTATGATCAAGTTTGGTACAGGTGGCTGGCGCGCCTTTATTGGTGAAGAGTTTACGAAAGACAATGTTCGTCTTGTTGCTCAATCTGTTGCCAATATCATGTTAAATGAACAAGTGGCAGATAAAGGGTTTATTATCGGCTATGACCGTCGATTTTTATCGGATAAAGCCGCAAGTTGGTTTGCTGAGGTACTCGCCGCAAATGGCATTAAAGTCAGCTTCATTAATCGATTTGTCCCAACGCCAATCGTAATGTTTAAAGCGAAAGAGATGGGCTGTGCCTACTCAGCTTGTATTACGGCTTCACATAATCCTGCCGATTACAACGGTATAAAAATCTTCATTGAAGGTGGGCGCGATGCTGACGAAATTATTACTCAAAAAATTGAAGACCAGATAGCTAATTTAGAATTGAGTGATGTAAAATCCGTCGATTTTGAACAAGCTATCAACGATAAATCCATTGAAATCATCAACCCGATGAATGAATTTGTTGACTCAATCATCGACTTTATCGATATCGAATCAATCAAAAAAGCGAACCTTAGAGTATTGATTGACCCAATGTTTGGAGTTGCGAAAAATGCATTACAAACCGTTCTGATCAATGGCCGCTGTGATGTCGATGTGATTAACGATGGCAAAAACCCTGACTTTGGAGGCTTGATGCCTTCTCCTAATGCCTCAACCCTTTATCGTTTAAAGCACCTAGTGGCAGCGGAAGGTTACGACATTGGAATCGGTACCGATGGTGATGCAGACCGTTTAGGTATCATTGATGAAAAAGGTAACTTTATTCATCCTAATGAAGTCCTGATGCTGCTGTATTACTACTTGCTTGAGTACAAAGGATGGAAAGGGTCTGTGGTCAGAAATATCGCCACAACTCACTTACTTGATAAAATTGCCGCAGATCATGATGAAAAATGCTTTGAGGTTCCAGTGGGCTTTAAGCACATCAGTTCACAAATGGAAGCCGATGACTCACTTCTTGGTGGCGAGAGTTCTGGTGGTTTAACGATTCGAGGTCACATTAAAGGCAAAGATGGCGTCTTTGCATCAAGCTTGCTTGTCGAAATGATCAGCTCTACCGGGAAAAAATTATCGGAACTGCTTGATGAGATCTACAGCAAGTACGGTTACGCCTACACCGCCGAGGGCGACTGTACGTTCAAACCCGCTCAAAAAGAGGTGCTGTATGACAAGATTTATATTGAGAAAAAGCTGCCAGATTTTGAGTTCGAAATAGAAAAAGTGAGCTATGAAGATGGCGCAAAAGTTTACTTTAAAAACGGAGGTTGGGTCATTGCTCGCTTCTCTGGAACAGAACCACTGCTAAGAATTTTTTCTGAAATGGCAGATAAAGACACTGCAGAACGTGTTCTTCAACAAGTAAAAGACTTCCTCGCTTTGTAGGAGTTCTCACTTGTACACCTGCTCAATGAGCTCCCTATAGGTGAAGAGCACTTGCCCAGCGTGAATGCGCTGGGCCTTTTTCTATCTAGGCAATAACATTTCGGCTAATAGTATTTGGCTAATCACGTTTGAACTAATCATGTTGGAGCCATTATATTCAAACTCATTATATTTAAAGCAATCGCATTTGAAGAACTAGCCTTTTAGCTAAAAAGCTAACACGCCATTCATATCCACATGCACAGAGACCGCTTGCCCTATCACTAATGCCTCAGTTGAACTTGCGAGTAACCGATTACCATTTGCTTCAATAACATAACGGCAATGATCCCCCATGAAGTGCTGTTCTAACACAAAGACAGAACTCTCTTCCGTCGCTGTAATTTGGATATGTTGCGGGCGAAGTAACAACTCACATTCAGCATTAATTGCGACCTCTGTTTTGATTTGAGCTTCGACGACACCCAGTGCCGTTTGAAACTCGGTCAAAGAGATTCGTGTTGCAGACACATAGCTTCCGCCACCAAGAAAATCTGCCACAAACTTACTTGAAGGTTGATAGTACAACTCCGAAGCCGTGCCGTACTGTTCAATGACACCATGATTCATCACCGCCATTTTATCAGCAAAAGCGAACGCTTCCTCTCTAGAGTGAGTCACAAAAATTGCGGTGACACCCTGCTTTTTAAAAATCTTACGGATCTGACTAATTAGCTCATGACGGACTTGAGTATCAATATTGGAAAACGGTTCATCAAGCAACAATAGATCGGGTTTGTAAGCTAACGAACGAGCAATCGCCACACGCTGTTGCTGTCCACCAGACAACTGATGTGGGTATCGATCACCGTAACCGTCGAGGTGAACTAAACTCAACATCTCTTCGATCTTTTCGCGTCGAGACTCAGATGAGAGATCTCGCAAGCCAAACGCAATATTATCAGCCACCGTCAAATGAGGGAAAAGCGCATAGTCTTGAAAGATCATACCGATATTACGCTGCTCCGGAGGCAGCCAGTTTTCACCGTCATCAATCGTCAAACAGTTTAAACTCATCACGCCACTACTTAGTGGAAGCAAGCCTGCAATCGCTTTTAGTAAGGTCGTTTTGCCACAGCCACTCGCCCCTAAAAGACAAACAATTTCACCATGCTCAACATCCAAAGATAACGACTCTAATATTGTTTGAGAGTCATATTTACAGGTTAAGTTTTGAATCGATAATGCACAGCTCATTAGTGAGTTTTCTCCAAAGAACGGTTAACAATAACAAGAGGAATTAACCCCACTAAGACCAATAATACCGCAGGCAAAGCAGCAAGCTCTAAGTGCTCGTCTGATGCGTAGTTGTACACATAGGTGGCCAACGTTTCAAAGTTAAAAGGACGCAATAACAGAGCAGCATTAAGCTCTTTCATTGATTCAATAAACACTAATAAACCCGCAATCAATGCTCCACGCTTGATCAGTGGGAAATGCACCCGACGTAACATTTGGTTGGCGTTACATCCCATTGTTCTTGATGCCATATCAAGTGAGGGGGATACTTTATTTAGGCTACTTTCAATACTGCCGATTGCCACCGCTGAAAAGCGCACAACAAGAGCAAAAATCAAAGCGAACATTGAACCAGAAAAAATAAGCCCAGGTCGTCCCCACTCCATGTATTTAGCGAAATCATTGATTGAGTGATCCATCACCAACACGGTTACCATAACCCCTATCGCCAGCACTGTTCCAGGGACAGCATAGCCCAGAGAAGAGAAACGCATAAATCCGAGACTAATACGGTTTGGACTTAGGCGATGGTAAAAATTCACAACCAATGCGACTAACACACCAAAAAACGCAGCTGAAAGAGAAACTTGCAAACTGTTTATCGCGTATTCACGAAACTCCGGCGTCCAGCTTTGAGCAAAATATTTGTACGCATAAATGATCAGTTGCATCAGTGGAAAAATGAAAGCAACGCCAACTAATCCCCAGCACCATACTAGGGCTAGCCACTTCTTCCAACCTTGTAATTCATAACGAAAGTCATCATGGCTGCTAAATTGATTCTGAAACAGTTTTTGCTTACGACGGCTATACCGCTCAGCACTTAATAGAATGATGACGATCACTAGCATTAAGGCAGAAATTTTAGCCGCAGCAGTTAAATTTGAATACCCAAGCCAAGTATCATATACCGCTGTCGTGAGCGTGCTGACCGCAAAATAACTCACCGTACCAAAATCCCCTAAGGTTTCCATTGCGACTAACGAAAGGGCAACAGCTATAGATGGGCGAACGAGAGGTAATGAAATTCGACGAAAGCTTTCCCAAGGAGAGCATTTAAGCAACCTTGCTGACTGCAACAAAGAGATGCTTTGCTCCATAAAAGCGGCACGGCATAGTAGGTAGACGTAAGGATATAACACTAACGAAAGGACAACTGTTGCCCCAGCCAATGTTCGAATATCAGGGAACCAGTACTCTCCGGGACCCCAACCTGTAATGTCCCGCAACCAGACTTGTATTGGACCGGCAAAATCAAACCAATCCGTAAAGATATAGCCAATAATATAACCCGGCATCGCCAGCGGCAGTACAAGTGCCCACTGCAACCATTTTTCGCTTGGGATACGGCACATCGCCATGATCCAAGCACTTGGAATACCAAAAATGAGAGAAAGGAACATCACCCCCACAACGAGCATGACGGTATTATAAGTATAGGTGGGCATCACTGTGGACATCAGATGAGAAAACACATCGTCAGTTTCACCAACAGCGGTATAGAAGATCGCTAAGATCGGCAAAACCAGTAATAGAGCAAGGCTCCCACTACTGGTTTTCCATAAAGAGTTTTTTTCTTTCATTGCCTAATTACATCAAGGCTATGAGACATATTTACCATGGCAAATACATCTCATACTCCTTTAAAAATAAGGGTACTGTTATACCCTTAGTTTCAATTAAAGGTCAAATTTCACTTCATCTAGAAGTTTAATCGCGTCTGCATGGTGTGATGCGATATCATCTAAAGATAGCTTATCGGCATTGAAATCACCCCATGAAGCTACAAGTTCAGAACGCTTAACGCCCACTTTTACAGGGTACTCATAGTTCACTTCTGCATACATCTGCTGAGCTACATCACCCGTTAGGAATTCCATTAGCTTAACTGCGTTGTCTTTGTTTGGTGCAAATTTAGCAAGAGCCATACCGCTGATATTAACGTGTGTGCCTTGAGCAGCTTGACCTGGGAAGTTAATATAAACTGAGTCTGCCCATGCTTTTTGATCTTTATCGTTAACCATCTTACCTAGGTAGTAGCTATTACCTAAAGAAACGTCACATAGACCTTCTTTAATCGCTTTTACTTGTGCGCGGTCGTTTCCTTGAGGCTTACGAGCTAAGTTTGCTTTCACACCCTCAAGCCATGCTTTTGTTTCAGCTTCACCTTTATGAGCAATCATTGATGAAACTAAAGAGACATTGTATGGGTGCTTACCACTACGTGTACAAATCTTGCCTTTGAATTCAGGATTAACTAGATCTGAGTAGTTAAATTCTTGACCTAATTTACCAACACGGTCACGTGATGAGTAAACATTACGTGTACGCAGTGTCAGAGCAAACCATTCATTTTCTTTATCTTGATATTGCGCAGGAACGTTCGCTTCGATAATTTTGCTTTCTACTGCTTGAACAAGGTTCTTGTTCGTCAATTCAGCAAGACGGCTGATATCCGTAGTTAATACAACGTCCGCTGGGCTGTATTCACCTTCTTGAGCTAACTTTTCTGCTAGGCCCTTTTTAGCAAACTTCACATTTACCTTGATGCCCGTTTCTTTAGTGAATTCTTTAAACATAGGCTCAACTAAGAAAGGTTGACGGTAAGAGTAGACGTTTACTTCTTCAGCAGCCATTGCAGTTGATGTTAATACGCTACAAGCGAGCGCTGAAAGAGTTAGCAGTTTTTTCATCATCGAGTTCCTTGAGTTTCGTAATGATAACGTTTATCAGTCGCGTTATTATATTCATCTTTATTTAGAATACAATGATCTGTGACAAAAAAACCTGCCAACTAATGACAGGTTTGTTATTAACTACGAAACAATAGCTGAAATTGTGATCTCTATTTCACAGTCACAAACTCAGGATAAGCCCCTACTCCACAATCGTGCATATCCATTCCTTCTTGCTCTTCGTCTTCTGTCACACGAATTCCCATTGTGGCTTTCAACACGGCCCATACTGCTAAACTCGCACCAAATACCCATGCAAAGATAACTGCAGCACCTAACAACTGAGTACCGAATGACGCATCAGCATTGCTAAACGGAACTACCATCAAGCCAAAGAAACCACATACGCCATGCACTGAAATCGCGCCAACCGGATCATCAACTTTCACTTTATCAAGAGCGATAATACTAAATACTACTAATGCACCCGCGCCAACACCAATCGCAACCGCATAGAGTGGCGACGGTGAAAGAGGATCTGCTGTGATTGCCACTAGACCTGCTAACGCACCATTCAATACCATTGTTAAGTCTGCTTTACCCCAAGTGGTTTTACATACTAGTAGTGCTGCAATCGCGCCAGCAGCCGCTGCTGCGTTCGTGTTTAAGAAGATTTGCCCCACAGCTGTCGCGTTCTCGAAATCTGAAACCATCAATTGAGAGCCGCCATTAAAACCGAACCAACCGAACCAAAGAATAAAGGTACCTAACGTTGCAAGTGGCATGTTTGAACCAGGAATCGGGTAAATTTCACCGTTCTTACCATATTTACCTTTACGAGCACCCAGTAGTAAAACGCCCGCTAACGCCGCAGCAGCACCAGCCATGTGTACGATACCTGAACCTGCGAAGTCACTGAAACCAGCCTCAGATAAGAAACCACCACCCCAAGTCCAGTAACCTTCCATTGGGTAGATAAACGCTGTCAGTACCACAGAGAAGATGAGGAATGACCAAAGCTTCATACGTTCAGCAACGGCACCCGATACCACAGACATAGCGGTTGCCACGAATACAACCTGGAAGAAGAAATCAGACTCTAGAGAGTGGTCTGCGCCTTCGCCTTGCGTGCCAATTAGAGTACCAAAGGAGGGTAACCAGCCGCCTTCACCGTTATCTACATACATAATGTTGTAACCAACGACTAAGAAAGTGGTACAAGCAATCGCGTACAAACAAATGTTCTTAGTTAAAATTTCTGTGGTGTTCTTTGAACGAACTAGGCCAGCTTCTAACATCGCGAAGCCTGCTGCCATCCACATGACTAACGCACCTGAAATGAGGAAGAAAAAAGTGTCTAGTGCGTAACGTAGTTCCGTTACTGTTGTTGTAAGTTCCATATTAAGTCTCCAATCCTTGTCTTTCTTTAAAGTGCTTCAGCATCCATTTCACCAGTACGAATTCGCACGGCTTGGCTTAGGTCATACACAAAAATCTTACCATCACCGATTTTTCCTGTATGAGCAGCCTTGGTAATCGCTTCAACCACTCGATCCACATTCTCAGCTTGAGTGGCGATTTCTAATTTAACCTTTGGCAAAAAGTCCACTTGATATTCAGCGCCACGATAAAGCTCTGTATGACCCTTTTGACGACCAAAGCCTTTTACTTCAGAAACCGTCATTCCTTCGATTCCAGCCTCCGCCAACGCTTCACGCACATCATCTAACTTGAATGGTTTCACTATCGCATTAATCAATTTCATATCGTTCCCTCGAAAATTATTCTTTTGACACTTTCTAATAATCAAGTTGCATGCCAAATCAATAACTCATTGATAAATAACAATTAGGTGCATTTTCATCGATATATAAAAAAAGAGCCGCACCAGTTCGGTGCAGCTCTTTCCCAAATATAATGCGCAATCCGCTATAGCTCCAAAGCAGTGCAAAACTTAATTTATCTTAGACATAACCAATAAAATCTTTCCAACGTTCAATCAATAACTCAAAATCTTCTAGGCCACAACTTGCGGTACTTTCACAGTTATAATAATCATATTCGCTATGCTGCTCTTCCAACTCAGCATCATGATCTAAACTATTTTCTTGAACGGTTACTTCATCTTCACAAATGACGAGGCTAATTTCTGTCCCTAATAATTTTTGTTCTTTCGACGTTCGCAGTTGAGCCTCATCAAGTAACGCACAGACTTGATCAATCTTCTGTCTATTGGTTCCAATCTCTTCTTGCAACCAACGACCAATAATCTCATGCCCCATGCTGCACTTTACGTAGTACTCACCCATTAAAGTGTTTCTTGTAAATTCGAATTCCATAAAGGCTCCACGCGCTAATCACAGACAGGGTAAAAAATGAGGCGAGAGTATATAGTGAAGTCACCAAGAGATCGAGTCACTCATCACCTAACATACAGACATAAAAAAACGCCTACCGAAGTAGACGCCCTATCATTTGGGTTCCTCTAAATAGTTGGAGTTGCAGCTAGGCGACAAGTACGTTCATCCCTATGAGCATAGAAGCTCTATGTGATTAGGGTGAACGTACGCAGTCAACAACGCTGCAGCTACAAATATAACGAGGAGCTAGGCTGGTTCTTGGAAAATAACAGTGTCTGCTTTTTCCGTGTACTGACCCATTTTATGGAAATTCAGATAACGGTATGTATCCGCAGCGGTCGCATTAATCTTCTCAGCGTACTCCAGGTACTCTTCTTTAGTTGGAATTCGACCTAGAATCGCACCAACAGCAGAAAGCTCAGCAGAAGCGAGATAAACGTTCGCCCCCGTACCCAAACGGTTCGGGAAGTTACGAGTAGACGTCGACATAACCGTAGAAGCATCAGCAACACGTGCTTGGTTACCCATACATAAAGAACAACCCGGAGTTTCAATACGCACCCCAGCACGACCGAAGATGCCGTAATAGCCCTCTTCTGTCAGTTGGTCTTTATCCATCTTAGTTGGCGGAGCCACCCATAGGCGAGTGTTTAGAGAACCATTGAACTCTTCAAGCATCTTACCTGCCGCACGGAAGTGACCGATATTCGTCATACAAGAGCCGATGAACACTTCTTGAATCTCAGTACCTTGAACGTCAGAAAGAAGACGAGCATCATCTGGATCGTTTGGTGCACATAGAATTGGCTGATCGATGTCAGCAAGGTCAATCTCAATAACATGAGCGTATTCCGCATCTGAATCAGCAGAGAGCAACTCAGGGTTCGCTAACCACTCTTCCATTGCCGTAATACGACGCTCAATCGTACGAACATCACCGTAACCTTCAGCAATCATCCACTTAAGCATAACGATGTTGGAGTTCAGGTACTCATCGATAGACTCTTGAGACAGCTTCACCGTACAACCTGCAGCAGAACGCTCAGCAGATGCATCAGAAAGCTCAAATGCTTGCTCAACAGATAAGTGCTCAACACCTTCAATTTCGAGTACACGACCAGAGAATTCGTTGATCTTACCCGCTTTCTCTACTGTCAGTAGACCTTGCTTGATACCGTAAAGAGGGATCGCATGTACGAGATCACGTAGCGTGATACCCGGTTGCATTTCGCCTTTAAAACGAACCAAGATAGATTCAGGCATATCAAGAGGCATAACACCTGTTGCCGCAGCAAATGCGACCAAGCCAGAGCCCGCAGGGAATGAAATACCTAATGGGAAACGAGTATGCGAGTCACCACCAGTACCAACAGTATCAGGAAGAAGCATGCGGTTTAGCCACGAGTGAATAACGCCATCACCCGGACGAAGTGAAACACCCGCACGGTTCATGATGAAATCAGGCAGCGTATGGTGAGTGTTTACATCGACTGGTTTCGGGTATGCAGATGTGTGACAGAAAGACTGCATAACAAGGTCTGCTGAGAAGCCAAGACAAGCAAGGTCTTTAAGCTCATCACGAGTCATAGGGCCTGTTGTATCTTGCGAGCCTACGGTTGTCATTTTAGGTTCACAGTACTGGCCAGCACGTACACCTTCAACGCCACATGCTTTACCTACCATTTTCTGAGCTAGCGTATAGCCTTTGTCAGAAGCTGAAGGGTCGATTGGTTTAGCAAATAAATCCGTTTCAGCGAGACCTAGAGCGTCACGTGCGCGGCCCGTTAAGCCACGACCAATGATAAGCGGAATACGACCACCAGCTCGCACTTCATCAAGAAGTACCTTGCTTAGTTCGAAGTTTGAAATCACAGAACCGTTTTTGTGAACAACACCTTCGTACGGGTAGATATCGATCACATCACCCATGTTCATGTCTTGTACGTTCAGTTCAATTGGTAGTGCGCCTGAGTCTTCCATTGTGTTGTAGAAGATTGGGGCAATTTTACCACCAAGACAAACACCGCCAGTACGCTTGTTTGGTACGAATGGGATATCTTCACCCATAAACCAAAGTACTGAGTTCGTTGCCGATTTACGTGAAGAACCTGTACCAACAACATCACCAACATAAGCCAGTGGAATGCCATCTTTTTGCATTTCTTCAATTTGAGTAATAGGACCAACGCTACCCTGTTCGTCAGGATTAATGCCTTCACGTTCCATCTTCAGCATCGCTTTTGCGTGCACTGGAATATCAGGGCGTGACCATGCATCAGGCGCAGGTGATAGGTCATCGGTGTTGGTTTCACCAGTGACTTTAAATACTTTAACCGTGATTTTTTCTGCGACTTTCTCTTTTGACGTAAACCATTCAGCATCAGCCCAAGATTGGAGTACTTGCTGCGCTGAAGCATTGCCTGCTTTCGCTTTCTCTTCTACGTCGTAGAACGCGTCAAACATCAGTAGAGTGTGGGACAGTGCTTTAACAGCGATTGGAGCAAGTTCGGCATCGTCTAGTAGAGAGACTAGAGATTCGATGTTGTAACCGCCTTGCATAGTGCCAAGCAGTTCTGCCGCTTTTGCTTTACTTACTAGTGGAGAAACGACTTCACCTTTAGTGATGGCCGTAAGGAAACCAGCTTTAACATAAGCAGCTTCATCTACACCCGGTGGAATACGGTTTTCTAGTAGGTCAAGAAGGAACGCTTCTTCACCTTGTGGCGGATTCTTAACCAGTTCAATTAATGCGGCTACTTGCTCAGCATCTAGTGGTCTCGGAACGACTCCTTCAGCAGCACGCTCTGCGACGTGTTTACGATAGGCTTCAAGCACGACTTTTTCCTCTCATTGCGGTTCCTCCCTCATTATTTACTCTTTTTATTAAAGAAAAAGGGAGTGAACATCCTTGGAAACTTGGCTCTCCTTTGCCATTGTCCATCACTCTAATCACATTGATGTACAACACCAGAGAGACCAAACGGTGGTGGGGAGAATAGCAAATTTAACGATAAATTAAAATCTTATCATTTTGACCAACATAGCAACTTAAGACTAAAGTTTTATAATTTCGGCCTATTAAGTCGTCAAATTTGCACTTCTGGTAATGGTTATTTAGACGGCGTTCCGATGATCAGATACACCGAGTCGAAATCCTCTTCTGTGCGTCCATAAGCAAACATCACAGGCCCAATAGGTGAATCGATGCCAGCAAAAATAGACGCGGCGTTATACATAGGAGCTTCATTTAGCTTCAGTGAATTATCCGTCCAAACGCCTCCTCTTTCGATAGACGCCCCTAAGTAGACAGGGGATTCAAACAGACCGAAGTCATTGTCAAACCAGCGGTAACGATACACTAGGCTTGCAAAAGCTTTGTTCTGTCCGATGAGGCTATTTCTTGAGATACCCGATAAATTTAAGAAACCGCCTAACTCCCGAGGATCGATCGGGACTAGTGAGTTTTTACTTTCTACGACACCATATTCCGCTTTTGCGACCAAAGTATGTCGTTCATAGCTTCTTGCGGCTTGCAATTCAGCCGATATTTCATAAACCGTATCGGTGATATCTTCTGAAGAGTCGTCAACGTAACCATTGGTATCATCATGTGAAATCAAGTATTCAAGATCAATATATAGCCCTTTTGTTGGTAAACTATAGTGATCTAATGTGTCCAATCGGTAACTGACAAACCCACCAATTCGGGTAAACGTGAAATCACCAAGAGAGGGTAATGTCGAATATTCCGCCGAGCCATCGGTATAGCGAGCACCGATGGTAAACTCTTGCCACAATGCGGCTTGATATCCTAGCTCAAATTCTCCAACCACCTCTTGAAAGGTGACAGGCAAATAATCACGAGAACCTTCTAAACTCATGTCATCAAAACCGTCCAAAGGGATATTTCGGTTTTGATTGCTATATATCAGTTTGGTAGACGTAAAAAGCTTTTGCCCAGAAAGAATCGGTGAAAAAAATTCGGCTTCAATTCGTTTGTCTGTCCCCATCTCTAGGTTGGTTCGCAGCTCTGCACCATGAGAGTTAATATCGGTAAAGTTACTGGAAAGTCCGATGGAATACTGGCTTTTAGTTGCGAAATCATCCTCAAGGAAAAATCTGAAATTGACGTAATTTGGCCCCCAAGATTTCTCATCAACATCAAAGATAACTTGATTTACACCATCGACTTGATCGTAACGGTAAGTGATCAATTCAAATCGGTCTAATGCATAAAGATCTTGAACACTTTTCTCTATTTCACCCGTTTTCAGAATCCGTCCTGGCTTTAAATCTAAACGGTTAGCGAGAAGCTTGTCACTGTAGTGAGTCTCATTGTTCACCACTATCTCATCGACAACGGTTTCATCACCAAATTGCAACGTCTTTCTGCGATCTTGTATCTGATCGATATAGATTTGATAGTTTCGATTTGAAAGCGATAACGCCGCTAATTTATCTTTCACTTTGAGAGTTTCTAAATAACCCTTTTGGTAAGCGTCCGGCATTTTATCAAATTCAGTGGTCTCCATATCCCCAACATCTGGTTGGATATAAAAATCATCATCAGTCAGCGTTTCAGCTTGCTTGTGAGTGCTACGACGAACTAGATAATTGGAAAGCTGATCCGCAGCCGTTAAAAACGTCGTAAAATCATCCTCCCCTTTATAATCCGTACTAATATCAACCGCGATAACAATATCAGCCCCCATTGCACGAGCAACGTCGACAGGCATATTATTGGTGACGCCACCATCGACAAGCATCTGTCCATTGACTTCATACGGAGGCAGCGCACCAGGAACCGACATACTCGACATCATGGCATCGACCAAATAGCCGTCTTTCATGATCACTTGTTGTAGTTCTATGATATCGGTAGAGACAGAACGATAAGGGATCACAAGATCATCAAATGAGTCAAACGGCGGCAAGTTACCTGTCGTTTCCCTCAAAATGCGTAACATATTTTGCCCTTGCACTACCCCTTTTGGTGCTCGAACTTCTCCCCAACGTAATCCTATGTCGGTTGTGAGTTGATATCTATCTTCATACTCTTTATCTCGTACACGACGTTGGCTACGGTCCACACGGTCTCGATATCCAGAATTCCAATTGATGGTATAGACAAAGCTTTCAATTTCATCTGCACTCATTCCCATCGCGTACAAGCCGCCTACATAGGCTCCCATACTGGTTCCTGCAATGTAATCAACAGGGATTTGCATCTCTTCAAGTGCTTTCAATACACCAATATGAGCCGCTCCCTTCGCACCACCGCCTGCTAATACAACAGCAACCTTAGGGCGCGATGCTTCCTTTTCAGAAACGTCTAATGCCCATGCACTAGAGGCTGGCAGTAAACTGCTCAATATTAATAGGAATCCTAAATTGTACTGACGCGCCATTCCAAAATCCTTATATAAAAGTACGTTTTTACTTACCTATGCGAAAAAGCTTTAATGCAAAATAGTTCTTATGAGAGACAGTTCTTATTAAAAATAGCTCTTATGAAAAATAGCCCTTATACCAAAGGGCACTAATACGAAGAACTTCCCCAAATAAACCTTAACCTACCACTGGAATAATTTTTTAAGCCATTGTTGTGGTCGATTTTCACACCCTTGTTTTAATTGACCTTCACTGTCCCAAACAGGCAGCTTAAAATCACTACCACAATCAAGCTCTAAACCGCCAGATGACGTCGGAGAGAAGCCTAAAGTAGCGATACCCTTCGGCCAAGGCAACCGTAGTTTTTCAGGAATGCGGTGTTGCAGGTAATCAGCGTATACACGCAATGCACCGCTAGAGCCCGTTAGTGTGGTTGGTTTATTGTCATCACGCCCTAACCAGATGGTCGTGACTTCACGTCCATCAACGCCAACAAACCAACTGTCTCGGCTGTCGTTACTCGTTCCTGTTTTTCCAGCCAGCGCCGCCCAAGCGAATTGATTCTGAAGGAAGCGCCCCGTCCCCTGTGACACACCTTTTTTCATCGCGTAAGTAGTCAGCCAAGCGGCTTGCTGATCAACCGCTTGCGATACTCTTGGAAGTGTTTGATACAACACATCGCCATCTAAATTAACCACAGAACGCAATGCAGAAAGTGGCGCTTTCTTACCTGAATTGGTCAGCGTTTGGTACATCTGCGCCACTTGGTAAGGCGTCAATGAAAATGAACCTAAAAACATCGATGGAACGGGGCGAATTTCGCTGTTATCCACCCCCAATTTGACTAATGTTTTTGATACCTCTTTTATCCCCAACTGCATGCCTAACCTTACCGTTGGTACATTCAGAGATTTTGCTAATGCTTGATAGAGTGGCACTTCCCCACGGAACTTACGATCGAAGTTACGCGGGGACCAAACGCTCCCTTTACTGCCTTTCAAGCTAAGAGGAGAATCCATTAACGTCGAAGCCAGTGAATACTTATCAGGCTGTTCAAGCGCGGTTAAGTATATGGCTGGTTTTACAAGTGAACCGATTGGACGGCTGGCATTTAAAGCTCGGTTAAAGCCATCATATCCCGTACGTTTTCCGCCGACCATGGCGCGGATCTCGCCGGAATGACGATCTACTGCAATTGCAGCGGCCTCTAACTCTTTGCCCGCTCTTTTAGCGAGTTCAGGTACTTTTCGACCAATTGCCTGCTCTAATTTCACTTGAGAGACAGGATCAAGTGACGTGAACACACGCAACCCTGAATCCGAATGGAACCGTGTTCCCAAAGATTCATTTAACTCTATTTTCAATTGTTGGAAATAGGCGGGCTGGCGGCTAGCAATACGTGGATTGTCTTGAATATCAAGCGGCCTGCGAGCGGCTTCTTCATACTGACTGGCCGTGAGAGTATCTTGCTCCATCATAAGGCGAAGCACTAAGTCGCGACGTTTCTTCGCCCGTTCTGGGTAGCGGACAGGGTTGTAATAGGAAGGACCTTTCACCATCCCAACCAGTAAAGCTAATTGATCGATACGCAACTCTTGAATCGGTTGTCCGAAATAGAGCCTCGAAGCAAGCCCAAAACCATGAATCGCTTCGCCACCACTTTGTCCTAAATAGACTTCATTCAAGTACGCTTCTAAGATTCGGTCTTTGCTATAACGGTAGTCCAAAATCAATGCGATATACGCTTCTCTTACTTTTCGCCATAATGTTTTTTCTCTTGATAGAAATAAGTTTTTGGCAAGTTGTTGAGTTAATGTACTTCCCCCTTGAACCGTACGACCCGCTTTGATATTCGCCACCAGAGCACGGGCAATCGCAACAGGCGAAACCCCTTCATGCTGATAAAAATAGCGATCTTCTGTCACGAGCAATGCGTCTACCATTACTTCGGGGAACTGCTCACGGTGTAAGAATAGTCGTTGTTCGTCTTTGCCTTTTTCTAGCATCCCAAGCATCTTCGGCTCAATGCGCAAGTAGCCCATGTCCTGATCTTGTTCTAACGATTGAATGCGCGTAAGGCTCGTCTTATCAAAATGTAACATGACGTGACGATCCGGCTCCGGCCCATCTGTAAATTCGAATGGCCTACGAATCACCTCTATTTTGGTGGACGAAGAGGAGTAATCACCTGGATGACGAGGTTGACGAACCTTACGATAATTGAGCACATCCAACTCATTTTGAACTTGCTTAAGCGCCACCTCTTGACCCGGAGCCAAGTTCAACACTCTCGCATAAACCACCGTAGGCAAATCAAATAGCTGACCTTCAAATCTCTGCTTCACAACGGAATCAAGATACACGCCAATAAAAATCAATAACGCGATGACCGCAATACCGCTTTTCCAACTCACGCCCCACAAAATTCGTAACCAGCTACGTTTCTCTTTCGCTGCCTTTTTACGCTTGGTTGTGGTTCGTTTTTTCGGTTTTACAGCCGCTTTTTTTGTCGTCGTGGCTTTTTTTCCACCAGCTGGTTTCTTTTTCGTGGTCTCTTTTTTTTCTGCTGAGCGCTTATTGACCAACGGCTTATCTACTGCTGACTTTTTTAGAGAGTTCATTAACATTATTTATTCAACTGTCGTTTGGTTTTAGTCGTTGCCACATGGTTTGCCGGATCATCAGGCCAAGGATGCTTCGGGTAGCGCCCCTTCATCTCTTTTTGAACCTCTTTGTAGCTTCCACTCCAAAACCCTGCGAGATCTTGTGTCACTTGCAATGGCCTTTGTGCAGGCGATAGTAACTCTAGTACGATTTTTTTTCTGCCTTGAGCAATCATTGGTGAATCATGCTCACCAAAAACTTCCTGAATTCGCACTGAAATGATGGGTTCATTTCCCGTTTGGTAACGAATTACTTTTCGATTTCCCGTTGGCATTTGATAATGAGTCGGCAGCCACTCATCTATCGATTGATTCAAAGGCCAGCCTAAGCGTGCTAATAATGCGGGCACTAACGACATCTTATTCAGCTGTTTGATCGACGTAATAGCGCTCATGTAAGGCGCTAGCCATAATTCAAGATCGGATAATAAACTCTCATCATCCATCGCGGGCCAATCCTGTTCTGGTAGCCACTCAATAGCACAACGAATACGTTTTAATAACGCGATGCTGTTTTCATCCCAGTTCAAACACTCCAACCCTTTTCTGCGGACATAATTGAGCAGAGCTTCGCTCATTTTACTTTGATCGGGCTGACTCATCTCTTTGCGTCGAACGACTAACTTTCCTAAAGTCGTTCGTTGTTCAGCCATTAAGCGACCACGTTTTTCATCCCAATCTACAACTTCGTGAGACACAAACAAAAATGGGAAATGCGCTTCAAGGGCAATGATGTCGACTTCTGCCGCAAGAAAAATCTGACTCGCCTCTTGAGCTGAGCGCATCAGATCAATCGCGATAAGATAATCCACATCCGCTAGCGACTGAGACTCATCCATCGCACCACCATGCCCATTGGATAATATAAAACGGCCTGATTGTGCGGAGCGTCGCTGACCTATACGATCAGGAAAGGCTAAGCTTAAAATGATGCCAACTTGCCGTTCATCGACTTTTTTCACATCAAAACTCACATTAAGCTTTCTAGCTAAAACACTCACACGCTGAGTGATAACCTTCATTTTTGAGTGGTTGGATTGCTTAAAACGATGAAGGGAATGCTGCAAGTTTGCCACATTACGTTCAGGTTCCTCTAATAACGCAGCCACTAAAATCGCGCAGTGCAACATATCACTTTGATGCTGGCTCACATGCACCAACATACTGGCAATTCGAGGATCTAACCCTAGCTCATGAGCGCGCTTACCAAATGTGGTTAACTGACCATTCTCCCCTAATATGTTTAACGAAGAGAGCAGTGTGGTCGCCTGTTTTAGAGCGGTTGCGGGTGGCTTATCTAACCACGATAACTCATCTACATTCACAGTTCCCCACTGCGCGAGCTCTAGAACGAGTGAAGAGAGATCCGCGTGTAATATTTCAGGCTCTGGAACATAAGGTTGCTGAGCCAATTGGGTTTCACTGTACAGGCGCAAGCAAATCCCCTCTTCTAACCGCCCCGCACGCCCTGCTCGTTGCTCTGCGGAAGATTGAGCGATTTTAACTTGCTCTAATTTGGTGATCCCCGTTTTGAGATCAAACTTGGCCACTCGCTCTAAACCAGAATCGACGACAAGACGGATACCTTCAATGGTAAGAGAAGTTTCCGCAATATTGGTCGCAAGCACCACTTTACGGCGGCCATTTTCACTTGCTGCAATCGCACGTTGCTGTTGGCTGAAATTCAATTGGCCATACAGAGGACAAATATCAACATCTGGAAGCAAACTGGTTAGCGACACTTCTAGCTGTTTGATCGCACCGACTCCGGGAAGAAAAGCGAGTAAGGAGCCCTCCTCTGTCGTCATCAAATGCTCAATTCTTTTCGCCATTGCAGGCACAAGATACTCATTCACCCCAAGCGCAGAGTAGCGATACTCCACAGGAAAAGAGCGCCCCTGAGATTCCACATAACAAGCTTCGGGCAGCAAAGATTGCAAAGCCTGCTGATCTAACGTTGCAGACATCACCACAATTTTCAGATCATCTCGCAAAGCCTCTTGGATCTCTAAACTTAATGCCAGTGCGGTATCTGCATGTATGCTGCGTTCATGGAACTCATCAAAAATCAGCAAACTCACACCCGACAATTCCGGATCGCTCTGGATCATTCGGGTCATAATGCCTTCGGTTACAATCTCTAGCTTTGTCTGTGAGCTCACTTTGCTTTCACCACGAACTCGATAGCCCACCGACTGCCCAACCGTTTCACCTAACTGCTTTGATAAATACTGAGCAATATTACGAGCCGCTAAACGCCTTGGTTCCAGCATGATAATCTTACCGGCAAGCCCGCCAGTGTTAAGCAATTGGAGAGGGAAATGTGTCGACTTTCCTGCACCGGGAGCCGCTTTTAAGATCAGTTGATGATGACTTTGGACGCCGGCAAGTAACTCGGGCATCACAGCTTCAATAGGCAGTTGTGACAATGGTCAACCCTTATGATTTAATGAGACCATCATTGTACATAAAAACAGTATAAGAATGCACTTTAACCCACGATTAGAAAGCGCCACGCTAATAAAAAGATACAAACGTTTCCTTGCGGATATAAAACTCGACGATGGAAGCGAACGAACCATCCATTGTGCCAATACTGGAGCAATGACCGGTTGCGCGACGCCTGGAGATAAGGTTTGGTATTCCACCTCTGATAACCCAAAACGAAAATACCCCAATAGCTGGGAACTTTCTGAAACCTCTCAGGGGCATTTCATCTGTATCAATACGGCAAGAGCCAATCAACTCGCGGTTGAAGCCATCAATAACAATGTCATTTCGGAATTATTAGGGTACAACGAACTGAAAACAGAGGTGAAATATGGCAATGAAAACAGCAGAATTGATATATTGCTAACAGCAGAAAATAAACCAAAGTGCTATATAGAAGTGAAAAGCGTCACTCTGCTCGATGATACTCATAACGGTGACACGATTGGGCAAGGCTATTTTCCCGACACAGTAACGACTCGTGGGCAGAAACATTTACGTGAACTCACAGAAATGGTCAATACTGGAAGTAAAGCCGTACTTTTATTCACTGTTTTACATTCAGGGATTGAAAAAGTCTCTGCGGCACACCATATAGACGCCAAATATTCACAATTACTCATTGAAGCAAGAAATGCCGGAGTGGAAGTTCTCTGTTACAAAGCGGAACTGAACGATTCTGAGATAAAGCTAGTTTCTGCTATTGAATTTATCAATAAGCAGTAAAAGTGATGTTATCTTCACAATGAAGATAAATTTATAACTCAGGATTTGCCACCACAACTGCTTTCTGCTATAGATACCCGCCTCAAATTAACTGCTAAGCAGTTGACTAGGTGTAAGTAGGAGATGCTGCATGCCAGAATCAAAGAAAAAAGCGCTAGGCATCCTAGCCATTGCAGGTGTTGAACCGTATAAAGAAATACCAGGTGAAGAGTACATGTCACCTGAACAAACGCTTCATTTTACTAAAATTTTAGAAGCGTGGCGCAACCAGCTCAGGGAAGAAGTTGATCGTACTGTTCACCATATGCAGGATGAAGCAGCAAACTTCCCCGATCCCGTTGACCGTGCTTCTCAAGAAGAAGAGTTCAGCTTAGAATTACGTAACCGCGATCGTGAACGTCGTCTAATCAAGAAGATTGAAAAGACGCTGGTTAAGATCGAAGATGAAGACTTCGGTTTCTGTGATTCATGTGGTATCGAGATTGGTGTACGCCGTCTTGAAGCTCGCCCAACAGCTGATCTATGTATCGACTGTAAAACGCTTGCAGAAATTAAAGAAAAACAGATGCAGGGCTAAACGCCTTACTTTGTTTTAAAAGGGAGCTTAGGCTCCCTTTTTTGATTAACCAATGCCAACTTGATCGCTATGACCAACAATACATCATCACCTATCAACACCTCGCCTTACATTGGAAGATTTGCCCCTTCGCCTTCAGGACCTCTGCATTTTGGATCCTTAATTGCGGCGCTGGGAAGCTATTTCCAAGCAAAGTCTATGGGTGGGCAATGGTTAGTCAGAATGGAAGATTTAGATCCACCACGAGAAATGGTGGGCGCATCTAAATTAATCTTATCTGCACTGGAAGCTTATCACCTCTATTGGGATGGTGATGTGGTTTACCAAAGTAAAAGGCATGATCTTTACCAAGATCAAATCGATAAATGGCTAAGCAGCAAACAAGCCTATTATTGCCAATGCTCACGTAAGCAGATTAAACAGAGCGGCGGATTCTATAACGGTACTTGCCGAGATAAACAGCTTACCTCTACAGACAATTGTTCGATACGCTTAAAAATGGCACACCCTGTTGAGCGCTTCTTAGACCAGCGTCATGCAGAGATAACCATCCCTAAAGCGCTAGCGGAAGAAGACTTCATCATTAAACGTCGTGATGGCCTCTACGCGTATAATCTAGCGGTTGTACTCGATGACATTGACCAAGGTATCACGCAAGTCGTTCGTGGCGCCGATCTGATAGAGCCGACTGGTCGTCAAATTAGTCTGTACCGAACCTTAGGTCATGAACCGGTAAGCTATCTTCATTTACCTCTTGCGATGGATGGAAATGGGAATAAGCTATCGAAACAAAATCATGCCACCGCAATAGATGTGCGAAATCCGAAAGCAACATTACTGAATGCCATGTCATTTTTAGGGTTTGAAATAAACCAAGAAATGCACAGCGCAAGCATCGATGAAATTATTCGTTGGGGCTGCCAAAATTGGCACTTAAAGCAACTACCTTCGCAGATCGAGATCACACCAAGATTCTCAAATGGCGTCAGCTAGGCTATGATTAGCCGCAAATAATGAGCATAACGCCATTTAGAACAGAATAAAGGCAAAGTTGGCGATACCAACTTTTTCGATAAGTTAATGAATAAAAACGACATTACTATTCGCAACGAACGCGAAAACGGAGATTTAGCCCTGAATATTATCACTCGCCAAGAGCACAATATTTCACGTAAGCAGATCAGCGATAATGCTCTAAAAGTTCTCTATCGACTAAACGGTGCCGGTTTTGATGCATTTTTAGTTGGCGGAGGTGTACGCGATCTTTTACTGGCAGAACAGCCTAAAGATTTCGACATCGCGACCAATGCGACCCCAGAACAGATCAAGCACCTCTTTAGAAACTGCCGTCTTATTGGACGTCGCTTTAGACTTGCTCACATCATGTTTGGTCGCGATATCATTGAAGTTGCAACCTTCCGTGGGCATCATCAAGAACCAAGTAAAAATGTTTCAGCTCAGTCGACTGAAGGCATGTTATTACGTGATAACGTGTACGGCAGCGTCGATGAAGATGCCGAGCGCCGTGATTTCACCATCAACGCGATGTACTACAATATTGCTGATTACAGCATCCATGATTATGCTGACGGTATTGAAGACCTTGAAGACAAGCTGATTCGCCTGATTGGTCATCCAGAAACTCGTTACCGTGAAGATCCAGTACGCATGCTGCGCGCTATTCGCTTTGCGGCAAAACTCGATTTTGATATCGAAGAAGATACTGGCGCTCCTATCGAGGAACTCGCTCATCTTCTGCAAGATATTCCTTCAGCTCGCCTATTTGAAGAGTCATTAAAGCTACTTCAATCAGGATACGGTTTAGAGACGTACCACTTAATGCGTGAGTACAACCTATTCCAACAGATGTTCCCATCGATTGCCGAAGAGTTCACTGAAGATTACTCATCACCGACAGAGATGATGCTTGATCTGGTGCTTGATTCGACCGATCTTAGAATTGAAGATGGTAAGCGTATTAACCCTGCATTCATGTTTGCCGCTATTTTGTGGTACCCAATGAACAAACTGGCAGACAAGCTAGTCGCAGAGCAAGGTATGGCCCATTACGATGCCGTAATGGAAGCAAGCAACCTGATACTTGATAAGCAAGTGCGCTCAATAGCCATTCCTCGTCGTCATACCGCTACCATTCGCGAGATTTGGCAGCTTCAATTGCGTCTTCCTCGTCGCAATGGCAAACGCGCTTCTCGCCTTATGGAGCTGAATAAGTTCCGTGCTGGCTATGATTTCTTAGAAATGCGTGGTGAAGTTGAACAAGGCGAAACTGAGAAGCTAGCAAAATGGTGGGACACCTACCAAAAAGCGGGCCGTAATATGCGTCAAGCGATGGCAAACGAAGTCGATGGAGCACCGAATCGCTCAGGCCAAACTCGTCGTCGTAAGAATTACCGCAATAAAAAAGCGAAATCAGCAGAATGATCACAACGTACATTGCTGTAGGCAGCAACCTTACCGATCCGGTATCTCAAGCAAACCGTGCGATTGATGCGCTAAGGTTACTGCCTAAATCTGAGTTAGTGAAAGCCTCTATGCTATACAGTAGCACACCCATGGGGCCGCAAGACCAACCAGATTACATCAATGCTGTTGTTGAAATTCAAACCGAATTAACGCCACTTGAACTGCTCGACTGCACACAAGCGATTGAGCTAGAACAAGGGCGTGTCCGTAAAGATGAGCGCTGGGGTCCAAGAACCTTAGATCTCGATATTATCTTATACGGCAATGAGGTGATCGATTCCGAGCGTCTAGTCGTTCCGCATTATGGAATGAAAGAGCGTGAATTCGTGCTCTACCCGCTTGCTGAAATCGCACCAAGTTTACAACTCCCTGATGGCGAGCGACTTGCCGATCTATTAACAGTCGTTGACCAAAATGGACTCAGTATTTGGCATTCATAACGGAAGGTTATAGCACTCCGTTTACAGCCAAACACTGATAAGGATAATCAATGAAAAAAATCACCATTAATGATCTAATCAAATGCAAGCAAGAAGGCCGCAAGTTTGCGACATCAACAGCCTATGATGCAAGCTTTGCTCAGCTGTTTGAAAGCCAAGAGATGCCAGTATTATTGGTTGGCGACTCTTTAGGAATGGTACTGCAAGGTAAGAATGATACTTTGCCAGTGACGGTTGAAGATATTGCTTACCATACTAAAATGGTTCGAGCTGGTAGCCCTAACTGTCTATTAATGTCAGACATGCCATTCATGAGCTACGCGACACCTGAACAAGCTTGCGAGAACGCAGCAACCTTGATGAGAGCTGGCGCTAACATGGTTAAGATTGAAGGTGGTCGATGGTTAGTTGAAACCGTAGAGAAACTAACAGAACGCGCTGTCCCTGTTTGTGCTCACCTCGGTTTAACGCCTCAATCAGTCAATATTTTTGGTGGCTACAAGATCCAAGGTCGTGACCAAGAACAAGCAGATAAAATGGTATCTGATGCCTTAGCATTGCAGAATGCAGGAGCCCAAATCGTATTACTAGAATGCGTTCCTGCATCCCTTGCTGAACGCATTACCAAAGCGTGTAATGTACCTGTTATCGGCATTGGTGCTGGCAACGTCACCGATGGTCAGATTTTGGTAATGCACGATATGTTCGGGATTTCAGCGAACTATATGCCAAAATTCTCTAAAGATTTCTTGGCTGAAACTGGAGACATGCGTAAAGCTGTCGCGAAGTACATTGCTGATGTGCAACAAGGGACTTTCCCTGATGACGCACACACCATCGCTTAGGAAAGACTATGCAAACTTTTGCTGAAATAACCGCTTTACGCGAACAGATCAAACAGTTGAAGCGTGATGGACGAACCATTGCTTTTGTTCCCACTATGGGCAACTTGCATGAAGGGCATCTTACCTTAGTGCGCAAAGCTCGTGAACATGCCGATATCGTCATCGTGAGTATTTTTGTGAATCCTATGCAGTTCGAACGTGCAGACGATTTAACAAACTACCCACGCACGTTAGAGGACGATTTAAGCAAACTGAACGGCGAAGCGGTCGATCTCGTCTTTACTCCGACGCCAGAGATCATGTACCCAGGCGGTTTGGATAAACAGACCTCTGTTGAAGTGCCTGGCTTATCACAAATGCTGGAAGGTGTTTCTCGTCCGGGTCATTTCCGTGGTGTTTCCACCATAGTGACGAAGCTATTCAACATCGTTCAACCCGATGTCGCTTGCTTTGGCGAAAAAGATTACCAACAGCTTGCTGTGATACGCCAAATGACGATTGACCTTGCGTTAGATATCAAAATTATTGGTGTACCAACAGTCCGTGAAATGGACGGCTTAGCGCTTAGCTCACGTAATGGCTTACTGACCATTGATCAGCGCCAGCGAGCTCCTGTGTTAGCGAGAACCATGCGCTGGATAAGCAGTGCTATCCGTGGTGGCCGTGATGATTACGCTTCTGTGATTGAAGATGCGAGCGATCAACTACGTGCCGCAGGCTTACAACCAGATGAAATCTTCATTCGTGATGCGAGCACTCTACAAGCGGTATCAGCGGAAAGCAGCCAAGCGGTAATTTTAATGTCCGCATTCTTAGGTCAAGCTCGTTTAATTGATAACCAAGTTTTGGATCTAGCTGCGGAAGTAAAAGAGCCGGAAACCACAGAAGAAAAAGCAGAGTAGTCGTTTATTATTAACTGTTCACCTAATAAAAAGGCGCAATCACGAATGATTGCGCCTTTTTAATTTAAAGCTACTGGCTAAGATATTACTTTTCTTAATTACGTAAGCTTAACTGCGTAAACCAATGCCTTTTGTCACTAAGTAGTGAGCCACTGCATAAAGAGCCACAATAAACACACCCAGAACCGTAAAAGACGTCACAATACCTACATCTGAAACACCCAAGAAGCCATATCTGAATGCATTAACCATGTAGACTATCGGGTTCAATTTAGACACGCCTTGCCAGAATTCAGGCAGCAGACTGATTGAGTAGAAAACCCCACCAAGATACGTTAACGGTGTCAGGATAAAAGTTGGAATAATCGAGATATCATCAAACGTTCGTGCAAATACCGCATTAATTAATCCACCAAGCGCAAACACAATCGACGTTAAGAAGACCGTCGCAATGATCACACCCCAGTGATCAACTTGTAGATCGACAAAAAACAGTGATACGAATGTTACGATCGTACCGACAAGCAAGCCACGTACAACTCCACCCATCACGAAACCTGCGATAATGACATAGTTTGGAACCGGGGCCACCAGTAGTTCTTCGATGTTTTTTTGGAACTTAGCACTAAAAAATGAGGAGGCGACATTCGAATACGAGTTGGTGATCACCGACATCATGATCAAACCAGGGACGATGTATTCCATATAGCTAAAGCCATTCATTTCACCGATTCGAGCACCAATCAGGTTACCGAAAATGATGAAGTAGAGTGTCATAGTGATTGCTGGCGGAACCAAAGTTTGCACCCAAATACGAGTGAATCGGTTCACCTCTTTCGTTAATAAGCTACAAAAAGCTGTCCAATATAAGCTGTACATATTATTGCCCCCCCTCACGAACAATACTCACAAATAACTCCTCTAAACGGTTCGCTTTATTACGCATCGAGAGCACTTTTACGCCCTGTTCACTTAGTTGAGCAAAAATAGCGTTTAAGCCTAAATTCTTATCAATTTCGATTTCTAAAGAGCCATTAACCATCACCTGGCTATTTACTCCATCGAGCTTAGGTTCTGGAGTTCCTTCTTCTAAATCCAAAATGAAGGTCTCAACACTCAGTTTGCCAAGCAGTGATTTCATGCTGGTATTCTCAATCAGCTCACCACGATTAATGATGCCAATATTGCGACATAGCATCTCCGCTTCTTCCAAGTAGTGAGTAGTAAGGATAATCGTAATGCCCAACTTCTCATTAATACCTTGAAGGAACTCCCACATAGAGCGGCGCAGTTCAATATCAACACCCGCGGTTGGTTCATCAAGAATCAGCAACTGTGGCTCATGCATTAGAGCGCGAGCGATCATCAGACGACGCTTCATACCACCCGATAGGTTACGAGCACGTTCGCCGCGCTTTTCCCACAAATCTAACTGAGATAGGTACTTTTTAGCTCGTTCTTTCGCCAATGCTTTTGGTACACCGTAATAACCCGCTTGCTGTAGAACGATCTGTTCTACCGTTTCAAATGGATTAAAGTTGAACTCTTGTGGCACCAACCCTAAGTTCTGTTTTGCCAACTCAAGATCAGTATCAATGTTGTATCCGAATACCTTAACCTTACCTGATGTCTTGTTAACAAGAGACGAGATAATGCCAATAGTCGTCGATTTACCCGCACCATTGGGGCCTAACAAGGCGTAAAAATCACCTTTTTTAACACTTAAGCTGACGCCTTTTAAAGCTTCGAAGCCGCCAGCGTAAGTCTTGCGTAACTGTTCTATTTCTAATGCGTACATTGCTTTTACCCTTCAAGCTAAGCAGGTAATTGATTATGGCTGACAGTCTATCGTCGAATGACGATTAAAGCAATAAAACCTCACCGACTCTTATTAATTAATGAAACTTATCAATTGATGCCATGATCAATTCACCACAAAAAAGCCGTTGAATTTTACCTCTTCAACGGCTTACAACCCCTACTACACTCTGTCGAATCTCTAATAATCAGTTCTCATCAACACCGACATATTCGAGTGCTGCATTCAACGCTTCATACCTGAACTTGAAACTATTATGTTCTGGCACTAAATCCAAAACATGAAACTTCTCTAATTGCTCTAACGTGCTTTCATTAGGGCAAAGTAAATAGACCTCACAGTTCGTATCCAACGCATCTTTTATGGCATTTTCTAACGCAAGACCCACCGTTACGTCGATCATTGGCACATCGCTTAAATCTAAAATCATCGCGTCATAGTCATCAATACTATTGTGTTGGCGTGAAATCGCTTTCGAAACGCTGAAAATCATTGGGCCAGAGAGGTAAAAGAACAACACCTTTCCATTCGCTTGATCAAGCAAGGATCTTTCGCTGTCAGTTAACGGGACATCATTGTCATCAGCATCACTGATGGCCTTTACTTTTCTCGCCTGTTCACGGCTTAATCGCTCAATAATGATGATGTTAGAAATGAAAACGCCCAAACCAACCGCCGCGATTAAATCGACAAATACCGTCAGAAGCATTACCCCATACATAATCGCCATGCCTTGTAGGCTGACTTTATGAGCGCGCTGGATGAAACTCCAATCCAATATATTGAAGCCAACGTATACTGCAATTCCCGCCAAAACTGCCATTGGAATCGGTTCAGTGAGTGAGCCTGCCACTAATACAACTAAGGCTAAGACTAAAGCTCGGATCACCCCAGAAAGAGGCGAACGCGCACCCACTTGGATATTGGTCACCGTTCCCATCGTAGCCCCTGCGCCCGGTAATGCACCAAACAAACCAGACAACATATTGGCTAAACCTTGGCCTCTCAGTTCCTTATCTGAATCATGATCCTTACGAGTTAGAGAGTCTCCAATAACAGCCGTTAGCAGCGTATCAATACAACCTAGAGTCCCCAATACCAACGCATCAATAACCATCGCAGTGAACATTTCAGCGTTTACCGTTGGAATAACAAGAGATGGTAAACCCGCTGGAATTTCACCGATTCGACGAATACTGTCAGTATCAAAAATGATGACCGACAGTAAAGTAACCACAATCAGCGCCACAAGCTGAGCGGGCATATATTTACGATATTTATCCGGCAATAAGAACAGAATAAGCAGAGTCAAAATGCCCAAGAATAACTCTCCAAACTGAATGTTGGAGAGTGTTTCAGGCAAGGCATTCAATGTTCCCATTACGCCACCGGATGGGGCTGGGTGCCCTAACAGTGGGGAGAGTTGGAGGATGATCAGTATTACACCAATTCCCGACATAAAGCCGGAAATGACACTATATGGCATCAAAGTTATATATTTTCCTAACTTTAAAGTACCGATTAATATCTGAAAAGCGCCAGCCATCATCACCACGGTAAATGTCATCGCCATACCGGTTTCAGGATAGCGAGCCATCATACTGGTCATTACCGCCGTCATGATCACCGTCATTGGGCCTGTTGGTTCAGAGATTAAGCTTGATGAGCCACCAAAAAGCGCAGCGAATAAGCCCACCATAATCGCGCCCCACAACCCGGCCTCGGCTCCTGCCCCAGAAGCAACACCAAACGCTAATGCCAAAGGAAGTGAAATGATGGCAGTCGTGACACCACCGAACATGTCTCCCTTAAAGTTCATATCTTTAAAACGACTTCCAAACAAAATATGGCTCCTGCCAATTGAAAACGGGGATGAATATAAGCTTAACAAATCTCACATCGATAATTGAGCACTCTCATTATCTCCGTCATCATGAGTTATAACTGAAAGTTAGGATCAGCGCTAAGTTAATGATTTTTGCCTCTAGAACACGTCAGATGAGTACGTTTTAACTGATTTTTTACACGACCGAATTTGTAACATTGTGTATAGTGATGAAAGATCATTAAGGGAAGTAAGATGCCAGAAATTAAACAACTTTTTGAAAATAACTCAAAATGGTCAGAGTCGATCAGATCCAACCAGCCAGAGTATTTTGCAAAACTAGAGGACGGCCAAAATCCAGGATTTCTTTGGATAGGTTGCTCAGATAGTCGAGTTCCAGCAGAACGTTTAACAGGGCTTCATTCTGGGGAACTTTTTGTCCACCGAAACGTAGCGAACCAAGTAATTCATACCGATTTGAATTGTCTTTCTGTCGTGCAGTATGCGGTTGATGTTCTTAAAGTGAATCACATCATTGTGTGCGGTCACTATGGTTGTGGCGGGGTAAATGCGGCCATTGATAATCCTCAGCTTGGTTTAATCAACAACTGGTTGCTTCATATCCGAGACCTGTATTTAAAGCACCGTAGTTTTCTTGCTGAAATGCCTCGAGAACGTTGGGCAGATAAGCTATGCGAAATTAATGTTGCAGAGCAAGTGTATAACTTGGGTAACTCGACTGTACTTCAAAATGCATGGGAGCAGGGTCAAGATATTCAAGTCCATGGCGTAGTCTATGGTATCGGAGATGGCAAGTTAGAAGATATTGGTATGCGCTGCTCCAGTAGGGAAAGCCTAGAAACCTCGTACCATGCTGCGATTAAGAAAATACTCAGCTCAAAAGAGCTATTAACCAGTATTGATGAGTTAAACCCATAAAATTAAAAATGCCCGCTAACTTAAGCGGGCATTTTATTGCATCAATTTAATCGATACTTACTCTTGAGGTACAACTTTACCAATGTAAGGTAGGTGACGATATTTCTGTGCGTAATCTATCCCTACACCAACAACAAATTCATCTGGGATTTCAAAGCCAATCCACTTAACATCCACATCAATTTCACGGCGCGATGGTTTATCTAACAAAGTACAGATCTGAATCGACTTAGGTTCACGTAGTGATAAAATTTCACACACTTTGTTTAAAGTGTTACCCGTATCGATGATGTCTTCCACCAGCAAAACATCTTTGCCTTTAATATCATCATCTAGATCTTTCAAGATACGCACATCACGCGAACTCGACATTGTATTGCCGTAGCTAGATGCGGTCATGAAATCCACTTGGTGTGTTATGTCAATGGCACGAGCTAAATCAGCCATGAAGACAAATGAACCACGTAGCAGACCTACCATGACTAAATCTTCGCTGCCTTGATAGTGTTCCGTAATTTGCTGACCTAATACACGTACTCGCTCCTGAACTTCTTGTTCTGGAATCATAACTTCAACTGTATGTTTCATACCAATCTCGATTTGTGGGGTGTTAACTACATCGGTTTTATAGCAAAAATCATGTAGCTCCATAAACTCGGGCTTATCTTAACACTGCTGCGCCCCATAGTTAAATGTTTAACCTTGCTGCGATGATTAGAATAAATTTCATACGCAATCCATTGCTTTTCTCATTACTGATATAATTGTCTACTATTTCGCCATTAGTTATTGACCTATTTCATATGCACCATTACACTCATATCGCTTAAAGCAATAAATATAATAATCAATTAGAAACAACTCACGGCAAGGAAAATAAAATGGACTCAATAGCTAAGAGACCAAGAACAAGGCTTTCTCCTCAACGACGCAAACATCAGCTGATGGAAATTGCGTTAGAAGTATTCGCTCGTCGTGGCATCGGACGTGGTGGTCATGCAGATATTGCAGAAATCGCCCAAGTCTCTGTTGCCACTGTATTTAACTACTTCCCGACTAGAGAAGATTTAGTCGATGAAGTGTTAAACCATGTGGTTCGTCAATTCTCGAACTTCCTATCTGACACCATCGATCTCGATCTGCACGCAAAAGAAAACTTGCATAACATCACCTCTGAAATGGTGAGTTTAGTGATCAATGATTGCTACTGGCTGAAAGTGTGGTTTGAATGGAGCGCATCAACACGCGACGAAGTATGGCCTCTGTTTGTTACAACGAATAGAACCAGCCAACTGCTCGTTCAAAATATGTTTGCTAAGGCGATAGAGCGTGGCGAAGTCTGTGACCAACATGAGCCAGAGCATTTGGCTAATTTGTTCCACGGCGTATGCTACTCACTTTTTGTGCAAGCGAATCGAAACCCAGACCTAGAGAGCATGCAAGCCTTGCTTACGAGCTATCTAGACATGCTATGTATTTACAAGCGTGAAAATCACTAATTTATTCGCGTTACCAGCGGATAAAACCGCTATGTGATCCAGCAGAATAAACAAGTATAAAGGCTGATATTTATATCGGCCTTTTTTAATCCGTGGTCTTTTGTACTTTGTACTTTGTACTTCATAGCTTCATAGCTTCATAGCTTCATAGCTTCATAGCTTCATAGCTTCATTACGACAAATATCACGCTGATAAATACTAAACATAAAAAAACCGCTGACTTATCAGCGGTTTTTATTCTTTTAAAAGCTCTTATCTCGAAGTGATTTAGCGAATAATGCTAATGTACAACTTACTTCTTCTTAACTGCTTTTTTGTTTGGTAGGTCAGTGATTGAACCTTCAAATACTTCCGCAGCTAGACCCACCGACTCATGTAGAGTTGGGTGAGCGTGGATAGTAAGTGCGATGTCTTCTGCATCACAACCCATCTCGATAGCAAGACCGATTTCACCAAGAAGTTCACCACCGTTAGTACCAACGATAGCACCACCGATGACACGGTGAGTCTCTTTATCAAAGATAAGCTTAGTCATACCATCAGCACAGTCAGATGCAATCGCACGGCCTGACGCAGCCCAAGGGAAAGAGGCAACTTCATAGTTAAGACCTTCTTCTTTCGCTTCTTTCTCTGTCTTACCTACCCAAGCGACTTCTGGCTCAGTATACGCAATTGATGGGATAACTTTAGGGTCGAAGTAGTGCTTCTTACCAGAAATAACTTCAGCGGCAACGTGGCCTTCATGCACACCTTTATGAGCAAGCATTGGTTGGCCAACCACATCACCGATAGCATGGATGTGATCTACGTTTGTACGCATTTGCTTATCTACGTTAATGAAACCACGTTCATCAACTTCGATACCCGCTTTTTCAGCATCGATAAGTTTGCCATTTGGTACACGGCCGATAGCAACAAGAACGGCATCGTAACGCTCAGCTTCTGCTGGTGCTTTTTTGCCTTCCATCGAAACGTAAATACCATCTTCTTTCGCTTCAACTGCTGTTACTTTAGTTTGTAACATCAGCTTAAATTTGTTCTTAATACGCTTAGTGTAAACTTTAACGATGTCTTTATCCGCAGCAGGGATAACTTGATCGAACATCTCTACAACTTCAACTTTAGAACCTAGAGAGTGATATACCGTACCCATTTCAAGACCGATGATACCACCGCCCATGATAAGTAGCTTTTCAGGTACTTCTTTCAGTTCAAGTGCATCCGTAGAGTCCCAAATGCGTGGGTCTTCATGAGGAATAAACGGTAGCTTGATTGGGCGAGAACCCGCTGCAATGATAGCGTTGTCAAAGTTAACCGTTGTTGGCTCGCCTTCGCCTTCAACAAGAATGCTGTTAGGACCTGTGAATTTACCGAAACCATTAACAACTGTAACATCACGCATCTTAGCCATACCGCCAAGACCGCCAGTCAGTTGAGTGACAACTTTATCTTTCCAAATACGGATCTTGTTAATATCAGTTTGAGGCTCACCAAATACAACACCGTGATCAGCCATCGCTTTTGCTTCTTCGATAACTTTAGATACATGAAGCAATGCTTTTGATGGGATACAACCCACATTCAAACATACACCACCAAGCGTGTTGTAGCGTTCAACTAATACCGTTTCTAGACCTAAATCTGCACAACGGAATGCCGCTGAATAACCAGCAGGACCTGAACCAAGTACAACAACTTGGGCTTTAATTTCTTTGCTCATTGTGACCTCTTGTAGTCATTATCCCTAACAGGCTGAATGGGTAAACCTAAAATAGAATGTCGCTTTCAAACGGTACATATTTTACAGAGATGTTAACAGTGTGAAAGCAAGATTAGGTTAGCCTGTGAGCTAGACAACAATTCATCTCATGAAATTCTGATTTATAGAAAAACGATGATGAATATTGTCTACTAATTCTGTGTGTTAAAAATTAAGGTGACCCGAAAGTCACCTTAATAATTGCTTTCTAAAGTACTAGGCGACGAATGTCTGACAATGCACTATTTAAGAAAGTAATGAATCGCGCACCTTCTGCGCCATCGATCACTCGGTGATCGTACGACAGAGAAAGAGGAAGCTGTAAGCGAGGTTCAAAATCTTTACCATTCCATACTGGTTTGATTTCAGATTTAGATACACCAAGGATACCCACTTCTGGCGCATTTACGATTGGTGTAAATGCTGTGCCACCAATACCGCCAAGGCTTGAGATTGTGAAACAACCGCCTTGCATATCAGCAGCAGTAAGCTTACCTGCACGTGCTTTCTTCGAAATAGCCATTAGCTCTTCAGATAGCTCGTAAATACCTTTTTTGTTCACATCTTTAAAGACTGGAACAACTAGGCCATTAGGCGTATCAACCGCAATACCTACGTTTACGTATTTCTTAAGGATGATGCTTTCACCATCTTCAGAAATAGAAGAGTTAAACGCTGGGAACGCTTCTAATGCTTTAGCTACCGCTTTCATGATGAACACAAGTGGCGTGATCTTCATGCCTGTGTCTTTCTTCGCTTCGATTGCATTCTGTTCTTTACGGAACGCTTCAAGCTCAGTGATATCAGCGTTATCCCACTGTGTAACGTGAGGGATCATTACCCAGTTACGATGTAGGTTAGCACCTGAGATCTTCTTAATCTTAGAAAGCTTCTGAACTTCAGTTTCACCGAACTTGCTGAAATCCACTTTTGGCCAAGGCAGAAGACCAAGTGCAGAGCCGTCACCGCCTTTCGCAGAAGCCGCAGCACCAGACTCAAGACGCTTAAGCGCTTCCTTAACGAAGCTCTGTACATCTTCTTTCAAGATACGGCTCTTACGGCCTGTACCTTTAACTTTAGTCAGGTTAACACCAAATTCACGCGCTAAACGACGAACAACTGGTGAAGCATGTGCGTAGTCATTATTCTCTTGGAAATCACCAGCAGCTGGTGCTTCAACTTTAGCAGCAGGAGCCGCAGGTGCTGATGGCGCTTGAGCTACTGGAGCCGCCGCTTGAGAAGCAACAGGCGCTGCCCCTTCAACAACAAACGTCATGATTAGAGAACCAGTGGTTACTGAATCGCCTTCAGCAATCTTGATCTCTTTAACTGTACCAGCGAATGGTGCAGGCACTTCCATAGAAGCTTTGTCGCCTTCTACAGTGATTAGAGATTGCTCTTCTTCTACTGTATCGCCAACTTTAACCATAACCTCAGTAACTTCTACTTCGTCACCACCGATATCAGGAACGTTCACTTCTTTCTCAGCAGATGCCGCAGGAGCCGCTGCCACTGGTGCCGCCGCTTCAACTGCTGGAGTTGCTGGCGCAGAGCCTGTAACTTCAAAGATCATGACTAGAGAACCAGTAGACACTGAATCACCAGAAGCGGTTTTGATTTCTTTAACGATACCAGCGAATGGTGCAGGAACTTCCATTGAAGCCTTATCACCTTCAACAGTAAGGAGAGATTGCTCTTCTTCAACTGCGTCGCCAACTGCAACCATGATTTCAGTGACTTCAACTTCATCACCGCCAATGTCAGGAACGTGAACTTCTTTAAGCTCAGCAACTGATGCAGGCGCAGCTACAGGAGCCGCTTCAACTGCAGGAGCAGCCGGTACTGCTGCACCTTCCGCTTCGCCACTTTCTTCAACGAACAGCATAATTAGAGAACCAGTAGAAACAGAATCGCCTTCTGCAACTTTGATCTCTTTAACAATACCTGCTTGAGACGCTGGAACTTCCATAGAAGCTTTATCGCCTTCAACCGTGATCAGAGACTGCTCTTCTTCAACCTTGTCGCCAACGCTTACAAGAATCTCAGTAACTTCAACCTCATCCGCACCAATGTCAGGTACATTAATTTCGATTGCCATTGCTTATTTACCTTCTATTAAGCGCTGTATTAAGCGTATTGTGGGTTAATTTTGTCTGCGTCGATGCCGAACTTAGCAATAGCGTCTACCACTACTGATTTTTCAACATCACCACGTTTCACAAGTTCAGTTAGAGCAGCAACGACTACGTAGCCAGCATTAACTTCAAAGTGACGACGTAGGTTCTCACGGCTGTCTGAACGACCAAAGCCATCAGTACCAAGAACTTTGTAAGACTCTGTAGGCATAAATGCACGTACTTGCTCAGCGTAGTTCTTCATGTAATCCGTCGCAGCGATTGCTGGCTCATTGCCAAGAACCGTTGTGATGTATGGTACTTTCGCTTCCGCTTCTGGGTGTAGCATGTTGTAACGCTCTGCATCTTGACCGTCACGAGTAAGTTCGTTGAACGATGTTACAGAGAAGATATCAGACGCTACGCCATAGTCTTCACTTAGGATTTGTGCTGCTTTACGTACTTCATTCATGATGGTGCCAGAGCTCATTAATTGAACTTTACCTTTAGCACCAGCGTGAGATTCAAGCTTGTAAATACCTTTACGAATGCCTTCTTCAGCGCCTTCTGGCATTGCTGGCATTGCGTAGTTCTCGTTCATTACGGTTAGGTAGTAGTAAACGTTCTCTTGCTCAGGGCCGTACATGCGACGAATACCATCTTGCATGATTACTGCTAGCTCGTAAGCGAACGTTGGGTCGTAAGAGATACAGTTCGGTACTGTGTTCGCCATGATGTGCGAGTGACCATCTTCGTGCTGTAGACCTTCACCGTTTAGCGTTGTACGACCCGCTGTAGCACCTAGTAGGAAGCCACGAGCTTGTTGGTCACCAGCTAGCCATGCCATGTCACCAATACGTTGGAAACCGAACATTGAGTAGTAGATGTAGAACGGGATCATTGGTAGATCGTTCGTGCTGTATGACGTTGCCGCAGCAACCCATGAAGCCATAGAACCTAGCTCATTGATACCTTCTTGAAGAACTTGACCAGACGTTGCTTCTTTGTAGTAAGAAACGATGCCTTTATCTTCAGGCGTGTAGTCTTGACCGTGCGGGTTGTAGATACCAACCTGACGGAATAGACCTTCCATACCAAAGGTACGAGCTTCATCACAGATGATAGGAACGATGTTCTTACCAATGTTCTTATCTTTAAGAAGGATGTTTAGCGTACGTACATAAGCCATTGTGGTTGAGATATCACGCTTTTGCTCACCAAGTAGAGGGGCAAATGCATCAAGCTCAGGCACTTTAAATTCTTGAGTAAACTTAGGTAGACGCTTAGGCGTGTAACCGTGCAGTGCATTACGACGCGCATGCATGTACTCATATTCAGCAGAACCTTCTTCCAGTTTCAGGTAAGGAAGCTCTTTGATTTTCTCATCAGAAAGAATGTCTTCTAGACCTAAACGATCACGTAGGTGTTGAACATGAGTCATGTCCATTTTCTTAACACCGTGTGCAATGTTTTTGCCTTCAGCTGCATCACCCATGCCGTAACCTTTAACTGTCTTAGCTAGGATTACAGTTGGCTTACCACCTGTTTCTTTTGCATTGTTGAATGCAGCGAACAGTTTAGAAGAATCATGACCACCACGCTTAAGCGCGAAGATTTCATCATCAGTCATGTCTGCAACGAGTGCAGCTGTTTCTGGGTACTTACCAAAGAAGTGCTCACGTACATAAGCGCCATCTTTAGATTTAAATGTTTGGTAGTCACCGTCGATAGTTTCATTCATTAACTGAAGAAGCTTACCAGATGTGTCTTTAGCTAGTAGAGAATCCCAGTTGCTGCCCCAGATTACTTTAACAACGTTCCAACCTGCGCCTTTAAATAGGCCTTCAAGTTCTTGGATGATGCTACCGTTACCCATTACAGGGCCATCTAAACGCTGTAGGTTACAGTTGATTAGGAAACATAGGTTATCCAGTTTTTCACGAGCAGCGAAAGAGATCGCACCACGTGATTCTGGCTCATCCATTTCGCCATCACCTAGGAAAGCGTAAACACGTTGAGCGCCAGTCTCTTTCATGCCACGACCTTCAAGATACTTAAGGAAGCGAGCTTGATAGATAGCAGAAATAGGGCCAAGACCCATAGATACCGTTGGGAACTGCCAGAATTCAGGCATTAGTTTAGGGTGCGGGTAAGAAGGGATACCTTTACCATCCACTTCTTGACGGAAGTTATCTAACTGCTCTTCAGTCAGACGACCTTCAACGAATGCACGAGAGTAGATACCTGGAGAGATGTGACCTTGGTAATAAACTAGATCGCCGCCATCTGTCTCGTTTGGAGCGCGGAAGAAGTGGTTAAAACAAACTTCATAGAACGCCGCAGCAGATTGGTAAGACGCCATGTGGCCGCCCAAGTCCAAATCTTTTTTCGAAGCACGCAATACGATCATGATGGCATTCCAACGAATGATCGAACGAATACGACGCTCAAGAGTCACATCACCTGGGTAAGCTGGCTCTTGTGTTGCTGGAATGGTGTTGATGTAGTTAGTGTTAATACCTGTTGGCATATCAACACCATCTAAACGTGCTTTATCTAGAACTTGCTCTAGTAAATATTGTGCACGTTCTACGCCTTCTTCGCGTACTACTGACTCAAGCGCTTCTAGCCAATCTTGAGTTTCCAGTGCATCAACGTCATGCTTCATGTCAGACATGGCGGTCTATCCTTTTTGTTAGTTGGATTCTACTAAACACGCAGTAACTCGCTTAATTACGAATCACCACCCTGTTGAATTCGACGTAAAGATCGTTCGCGTCGCGACTCCTCTTTTGTCAAATCCAACAATGTTTCTTCAATGTAAGCTAAATGGGAGTGTGACATTTCTCGCGCCTTCTCAGGCTGTCCAGAAACGATCGCATCAACAATATTAGCCCTGTGTATACTCACTCTATCCACCACGTCTTTGCGGCGATGTAATAGCTTTAAATTTTGTAAAACGTTTTGCTCAAGCAAAGGTGCAAGGCTTCGAACAATATGCAGCAAAACCACATTATGGGCCGCTTCTGTAAGCGCTACTAAAAATGCCATTACCGCAGCAGATTCTTGTTCTACATCAGCTTTATCTTGCGCTGCATGTATTTGTTCCTGGCACGCTTGAATGCGAGCAAAATCTTCATCAGTACCACGTAAGGCTGCAAAATAAGCGGATATTCCTTCCATCGCATGACGTGATTCCAACACATCAAGTTGAGTTTCAGAATGATTCGACAATAAATCAAGTAAAGGATCAGAAAAGCTTTTCCAGATACCTTCACTAACAAATGTTCCACCACCTTGACGGCGTGTTAACAGTCGTTTGGCTTCTAAGCGCTGTATCGCTTCACGGATCGAAGGACGAGACACGTCGAACTGTTTAGCCAGCTCGCGCTCTGGTGGCAGTTGCTGCCCTGGAGCCAGTGTTCCTTCCACTATCAGCCTTTCTAGTTCCTGCTCAATAACATCAGAAAGTTTAGGCTGACGAATCCTTTGATAAGCCATATTTATTGTTCTTCTACTCTATGCAGTCAATTGGTAATACCAATTTCAAGTTGGGCAAGAAATTAACATAATTAAAACGACACTGTCCAGTTGAAAATTGACCTAAATCATAGAACACAGCACGGATTAACCGCAATTTAACAAATTAACTTTAAAACAATAAAGGAATTGGTCTTACCATTTACAGAAAAGATACGAGTGGGGAGGTGACGTGCTAGGTGGTATTCGTCTTATTAGATTCATTTGTGATGAAATATGAATAAAAAGGAGGGGGGATTTTCCTCATTGGTACAATTATGAGTTTTTTATCAATTAACAAATACTCACAAAGAGGTAAAAACACCTCGAAAGTTTTAAATAAAATGAAAATCTAGAAAAAGTGCGCGGCTTCTCAAAAAACAGCGAAATTAGCGCAAGTTCACAATCTAAAGAGAAAAGATAAATTCCAACATTTATCTTACATATTTTTAAACTGCTGGTAGGCTTTTTCGAAACCGTCGCCAATCAAAACATAAACCGGGATCCGTTTTCCTTAAGGGCGCAATGTATTGATGTCCGGTAATTCGGGGAAGAGTAATCCTTGGGTAGGCATTCATCAACGCCTCAGACAATAGTTGCAGCGATTGGTATTGCTCATCGGTATAAGCATCGTAATCAGTACCTTCAAGCTCAATGCCAATCGAATAATCATTGCATCCTGTCCGTCCTGAAAAGCTGGATTGTCCAGCGTGCCATGCTCGAGCAGTAAAGGGCACAAATTGCACGATTTCACCGTCTCTGCGAATGAGACAATGAGCAGACACCTGCATGTTATGAATCACAGCGAAGAAAGGATGTTCGTTTGCATCAAGTTTACCCATAAAAAACTGTTCGATATAAGGCCCACCAAACTCCCCTGGTGGTAAACTGATATTGTGAACCACCAGCAGAGAAATATCTGACGGATCAGGGCGTTCATTATAAAAAGGAGATGGCACATGACGAGCCGATTGATACCAACCATTTTCATCAATCATCACTGTTATTCCTTGGCTACTTTTCTGGGATCGCTTAGATTTTACATTTCAGACAATGAAAAGCGAGATTAATGGCTGAATTTCATCCTCAGCAAGAGTATCATTCTCATTCCTATTCGACTCCCATATTAGATTTGCGATGAAAAACACACATAACAGCCAAGAACGACTTGACTACTTAAAGCAGCAACTTCCTCTAGAAATCACTCGCTCTGTCGTCGATACCATCAGAGAGGACCTTGGTGGAACCTTAGATCCAGCCGCTGATATTACCGCAAGTTTAATCCCTGAAAATGCACAAAACGTAGCGACCATTATTACTCGTGAGCACGGTGTATTCTGTGGTAAAGCTTGGGCTGATGAAGTGTTTAAGCAACTTGGTGGTCAAGTCACGATTGAGTGGCACGTTCAAGATGGCGATAAAGTTGAACCAAACCAAACACTCTGCACATTATCAGGCCCGTCACGTGCGTTATTAACTGGCGAACGTAATGCAATGAACTTTATTCAAACGTTATCTGGCTGTGCAACAACGGTGGCTGAATATGCGAAACAGATTGAAGGGACGGGTTGCCGCCTACTCGATACACGCAAGACGATTCCTGGCCTTCGTAGTGCACTAAAATATGCGGTGGCTTGTGGTGGCGGTTTTAATCACCGTATTGGGGTGTTTGACGCTTACCTGATCAAAGAGAATCACATTATCGCCTGTGGTGGCATTGAAAAAGCGGTAGCGACAGCGAAACAACTAAACCCTGGCAAACCTGTTGAGATCGAAACAGAAAGCCTTGAAGAATTGAAACACGCCATTGAAGCGGGCGCTGATATTATCATGTTGGATAATTTCACTACCGATATGATGCGCGAAGCGGTAAAACTCAACGCTGGCCGTGCTGCTTTAGAAAACTCAGGCAATGTAACACTTGAAACCATCCGTGAGTTTGCAAAAACCGGTGTGGATTATATTTCTGTAGGGGCATTAACCAAGCATTTAAAAGCGATGGATCTATCCATGCGCTTCCAATCATAAATAAGTTAACATGATGATATAAAACAAAAAAGGTCGTTAATTCGGCCTTTTTTGTATTGATAACATAGTAAACAATATGCCTTTCTATTAACTCACTCTCACAATTTTGTATCTTTAATGAAATCATTGAGTGAATTTCATTATCTCACTCGCGCCCCCTCTCTCACCGCATATTCAACTCTCCAGCAAGATTCTATTCTCTGGCTCATCAAATATTCGTGATTTCCACAATATGGACTGAGATTTGGAGAACAAGATGAAACACAGTAAGAAAAAAATACAGAAAGGTTTTACCCTAATTGAATTGATGATTGTAGTAGCTGTCATTGGGGTTCTATCAGCAATTGCTTTACCTCAATATCAAAAATATGTAGCAAAGAGTGAAGTGGCTTCTGTTCTTGCAACTCTAACTGGGGCAAAAACTAATGTAGAAGCTGCAACCGTTGAAACAGGGCAATTTCCAGCGGCGGGACAAGAGTCAGCTTTGGGAATTCCCGCAATGCCTTTAGGTACGGTAGCTTTAAAAGCTACCGGAAAAACCGATGCTGGCACTATTACATTTACATTTGATACTGCAGGTAATGATGCTAGTGCTTTAGTTGCAGGAAAAACTGTAACATTAACGAGAACAACTGCCACTGGGGCTTGGGCCTGTACATCAAGCATTGCAGCCACTGAACGTTTGCTGCCTAAAACTTGTACAGGTGCATAACAGTAAATGTTCACCAACCTCCCCGCTATTCTACGTCAGGCTAACCTGCTTAGCCTGACGCAAGAACAAGCACTGGTTGAACATATGAATGCTTCTGGCCTTTCGGTGCCGGAGGCATTATTCGATCTCGGTCTTTTTTCGGCCAATACCCTAACCGATCACCTAAGCGCTATCTTTGGTTTACCTGAAACCAACCTTGACCATTATGACTACCATGACCTGTGCCAAAAACTGGGGTTGCGTGAACTGATTACCCGCCATCAAGCGCTGCCTATTTCTAGTCATGACCATGTGCTCACCATTGCCGTTTCTGACCCTACTCACTTATTAATCGAAGATGATTTTCGTTTTGCGACTGGTCACCAAGTTGAGTTAGTGCTCGCGAACTTTAAAACACTGCAAGGGGCGATTCGACGCTTGTATGGGCATTCCATCCAGGGCGCTCAACAAACACAGAAAGAGATCAGCCAAGAGGAGTTAGCTAACTTAATTGAGGTCAGTGAAGATGAGATCGAAAATATTGAAGACCTTAGTCAAGATGACTCCCCTGTTAGCCGTTTTATCAATCAAGTGTTATTAGATGCCGTCCGTAAGAAAGCCTCCGATATTCACTTTGAACCTTACGAAGACAACTATCGCATTCGTCTGCGTTGCGATGGCATTTTGGTTGAAACTCAACAACCCGCCAGTCATTTAAGCCGGAGGCTTTCAGCACGATTAAAAATTCTCGCCAAACTCGATATTTCAGAACGACGCTTGCCTCAAGATGGGCGGATCAAGCTCAGGTTGAATCAAGATAACGCCCTCGATCTCCGCGTCTCTAGCTTGCCAACCTTATGGGGTGAAAAGATCGTATTACGGCTGCTCGATAGCAGTGCGGCCAATCTCGATATCGACACGCTTGGCTATAATTCAGAACAAAAACAACTCTACCTTAACGCCCTAAAAAAGCCGCAAGGCATGATTTTAATGACCGGCCCAACAGGAAGTGGAAAAACAGTATCGCTCTATACTGGACTCAGAATTCTAAATACCAGTGAAGTGAACATTTCGACGGCGGAAGATCCTGTAGAGATCAATTTATCGGGAATCAACCAAGTTCAAGTTAAACCTAAAATTGGTTTTGGCTTTGCAGAAGCTCTGCGATCTTTTCTCCGTCAAGATCCTGATGTGGTGATGGTTGGGGAGATCCGTGATTTAGAAACCGCCGAAATAGCGGTGAAAGCAGCGCAAACTGGCCACTTGGTACTTTCCACACTTCACACCAATTCAGCAGCCGAGACCGTAATACGGCTTACTAATATGGGCATTGAAGCATTCAATCTCGCCTCATCTTTAAGTTTGATCATTGCTCAGCGTCTAGCCCGAAGGCTGTGCGAGCATTGCCGTCAACCGGATACCAATACGCCGCTACACCTTGAAATAAGTGCTGAAGATCGTATCTATCGAGCAAATCCTAAAGGTTGTAGCGAATGCACTGGCGGTTACTCTGGTCGAGTGGGTATTTATGAAGTGATGGAGTTTAACTCAGATCTTTCTGAAGCTCTGATTAAAGGAGCCAGCATTAATCAAATTGAGCAATTAGCGCAGAAGAACGGAATGCAGAATTTACACAACTCAGGGATAGAAAAATTAAAACAAGGCATCACTAGCTATCGTGAATTACAACGAGTGCTCTACTTTTGATTAAACGAGCACCGCTGAAAAAGAAGGCTCAACCGGTTTTCTATCACGACCATAACTTCTGTATTGAGCGGTCATGGTATAGAGACCAGCGCCCCATCAATCGCTAAATACGAGACCACTGAAAATTGGAATAGCCATGAAACACAATAAACCAATACCACTCAAAAATTTTCGTTGGAAAGGCATCAATAGCTTAGGCAAAAAAACATCAGGACAGATGCTAGCCCTCAGTGAGCTTGAAGTAAGAGATAAACTCAAAGAGCAACATATTCAGGTAAAAAAGCTAAAGCGCGGCAGTGTTTCTCTACTCACGCGATTAACTCATCGAGTCAAGCCAAGAGATATTACTCTTCTTACTCGCCAACTTGCCACCATGCTCACCACAGGAGTGCCGATTGTCCAAGCGCTCAAACTCGTAGCAGACAATCACCGAAAAGCAGAGATGAAATCGATTCTCCTACAGATAAGTAAAGGCGTTGAAGCTGGAACGCCAATATCAAAAGTAATGAGAACCAGCAGTCACCACTTCGATAGACTCTATACAGACCTTGTTGCAACGGGTGAGCAAGCGGGAAACTTGGCGGAAGTCTTTGAACGTTTAGCCACTTATAGAGAAAAAAGCGAACAACTGCGTTCCAAAGTGATTAAAGCGCTTATCTACCCGACAATGGTCATGTTCGTCGCGTTAAGCGTATCGTATTTGATGTTAACAATGGTGATCCCTGAATTTGAAACCATGTTCTCTGGTTTTGGGGCCGATCTTCCATGGTTTACCCAACAAGTGATGCGACTTTCCCATTGGATGCAAGCTTATAGCCTATATATCGTAGTATTCACTTTCGGCGCTGTTATTATCATAAAAAGTATGCGTAAACGTCTATTTTCGTTTCGCTTAATGACCTCTCGCTGGGGGCTCAAATTTCCGATCATAGGCAGCGTGGTAATGAAAGCCTCTCTCGCCAAATTCAGTCGAACGCTATCGACTAGTTTCAGTGCCGGAATCCCTATCCTATCAAGTTTGCAAACTACCGCGAAAACCGCAGGTAATGTTCATTTTGAAACCGCTATTCATCAAGTCCATCAAGAAACGTCGTCAGGGGTTCCAATGTACATTGCGATGCGTAATACCAATGCATTTCCTGAAATGGTACTGCAAATGGTGATGATTGGAGAGGAATCTGGAAAACTCGACGATATGCTAAACAAAGTGGCGACCATTTATGAATTTGAAGTCGACAATACGGTTGATAATCTCGGAAAAATATTAGAACCATTGATCATCGTTTTCTTAGGGACATTAATTGGAGGTCTCGTGGTCGCAATGTACCTACCAATCTTTAACTTAATGAGTGTTATAGGATAAGATATACCAACTTGGATGAATAATCGTGAACAAAAGAATATACGTTAGCCCCATCCACACGCTTACCCTATACAACACCCTATTTGAGATCCTAAATGGAAATTTTTGAGTACTACCCGTGGGTTTTTCCTATTCTCGCAACTATTTTTGGCTTAATCATTGGTAGCTTTCTAAATGTTGTCATTCATCGCTTGCCTCTCATGATGGAGCGCGAATGGAAACAAGAGTGTGCCGAATCTTTCCCTGAATATAATCTTCCGAAACCTGAAGGCGTATTTAACTTAAGTGTTCCACGTTCGACATGCCCTAAATGCAAAACTCAATTACGTTTGATCGACAACATACCTGTCATAAGTTGGTTATTCCTAAAAGGGAAATGCCACCACTGTGAAAATCCAATTAGCGCTCGTTACCCTGTGGTTGAAACTCTTACTGCGTTAATGAGTTTTGCTGTGGCTAGTCACTTTGGTTTCAGTTATTTTACGGTCGCTTTACTGTTTTTCACTTTTGTATTAATTGCAGCCACGTTTATTGATCTTGATACTATGCTGCTTCCAGACCAACTAACCCTGCCACTCATGTGGGCGGGTATCGCTCTATCCGTTTTTCAAATCAGCCCTGTATCGCTGCAAGACGCTATCATAGGCGCGATGGCAGGTTACCTCTGCTTATGGTCAGTTTACTGGGGGTTTAAGCTGCTCACAGGCAAGGAAGGGATGGGTTATGGTGACTTTAAGCTTCTCGCAGCCCTTGGCGCTTGGTTAGGCTGGCAGCACCTTCCTCTCATTATTTTACTCTCATCCCTAGTCGGGCTATTTTTCGGTCTAATCCAACTTCGACTGCAGAAGCAAGGTATCGACAAAGCTTTTCCGTTTGGCCCTTATTTAGCCATCGCAGGTTGGATCAGCTTGCTATGGGGCAGTAACATCATGGATTGGTATCTCACATCCATCTTAGGGGGTTAATTTGGCTCTAATTATTGGTTTAACCGGTGGGATCGCCAGCGGTAAAACAACGGTATCCAATCTTTTTCATTCTCAATTTAATATTGATGTTGTCGATGCGGATATCGTCGCTCGTCAAGTTGTTGAGCCCGGGACTGTTGGTATTGAAAAGATCGCTCAACATTTTGGTTACGACGTTCTCTTCGATAATGGCGAATTAAACCGAGCGAGATTAAGAGAACGGATTTTTTCCGATCCCAATGATAAAGCTTGGTTGAATGAATTGCTGCATCCCATGATTCGCGAAAAGATGCTAGCGGATTTAAATCAAGTCACCTCCCCTTATGCATTACTTGTTGCTCCACTGCTCATCGAAAACAAGCTTCAGTCAATGGTAGATCGTATCCTAGTGGTCGATGTAAGTGAACAGACCCAGCTAGAGCGAACCATTTCAAGAGACAATGTGTCACTCCAGCAAGCTGAATCTATCTTGAAATCACAAGCGACCAGGCAGCAACGATTGCAGTTTGCTGATGACGTGGTTAAAAATGATACGAAAAACGGGGGAATTTTGTCTCAAGTCACAGAATTACACCAAAAGTATCTGGCTATTTGTAGAGAAAATCAGTCAAAATAGAACGGAACAGACCTAAGGCTTAGTTAGATGACCACCCACAGATTTGAACACCCATTAAATGAAAAGACTCGTATTTACCTGAGAGTAGAATCTCTCCTCAGGCAACTGCACCTGTCTTCTACATTTGAGGATGGTCAACAGTACCAATTGTTTTTCCGTTCTCTTTTCGATCTGCTTGAAATATTTGAGCAAATCCAACTGAAAAGTGAGCTTGCAAAAGATATTGAGAAGCAGCGTCAAACTTACAAAAGCTGGTTAAACGTCGATGGTGTTGATCAAGAAATGTTACTCAGCGTTTTAAAAGAGGTGGATAGTATCCATCGCAACTTGATGGCCGCTGAACGCTTTGGACAATCTCTAAAAGAAGAACGCTTCCTAAGTGCAATTCGCCAACGCTTTAACCTTCCGGGTGGTTCGTGCTGTTTTGATCTTCCGGCACTGCATTACTGGCTTCACCTTCCTTTAGATAAAAAAACCAGAGACGCAAAGCTTTGGACGAGTACATTGCGACCTCTTTCCGACGCACTCAGCTTGTGGTTAAAGCTAACCCGTGAGACTGGTCATTTTAAACCGCAAATTGCTCGTAGTGGTTTTTTCCAAAGTGATGCTGAAGAAGCCAATATCCTGCGCCTGTCTATTCCGCTCGATTATGGTGTCTATCCAATGATTTCTGGCCACAAGAACCGTTTCGCGATTAAGTTTATGTCATTTGAAACTGGTCAAGCAGGCACTCAAGACGTAGAATTTGAGTTAGCAATTTGTAGTTAGAGTTAAATACTAAACTCTCAGATCAGGAAGAAAGATGTCGAACAAACCAACCATCGTAAAATGCCCCCAATGTGAAGCTGACGTAGAATGGGGAGAGCAAAGCCCTCATCGTCCTTTCTGTAGCAAGCAGTGTCAAATGATTGATTTTGGAGAGTGGGCGGACGAAGAAAATTCAATTCCAGGCGCACCAGATATGTCCGATTCTGATGGCTGGTCTGAAGATCCTTATTAATCCACTGGATGGCAACTTATCGATTTAGCTAGCATCACCCAATAAATGCCATGATTCAGAAACAAAAAAGCGGAGCCATGAGGCTCCGCTTTTATTATGAGAATGCAAAAAGAATTACTTCTTAGCAAGTTTCTCTCTAATACGAGCAGACTTACCAGAACGCTCACGTAGGTAGTACAACTTGGCACGACGTACTGCACCACGGCGTTTAACTTCGATGCCGTCAACAATTGGTGAGTGAGTTTGGAATGTACGCTCTACGCCTTCACCGTTCGAGATTTTACGAACTGTAAATGCAGAGTGTAGACCACGGTTACGAATAGCGATCACAACACCTTCGAACGCTTGTAGACGCTCACGGTCACCTTCTTTTACCTTAACCTTAACTACAACAGTATCACCTGGTGCGAATTTAGGAAGGTCTGATTTCATTTGCTCTTGCTCAAGAGCGTTGATGATATTACTCATTTGTAAATACCCTAGAATAAACTGATACTAAATTTAATAGGTTACTGCTTGCTTTTCGTTGAGAGACGTTGCTCTTTTACGAATTCAGCCAGTAATTGTTCCTGTTCGTCAGTCAGAGCTAGGTTTTCCAGAAGCTCTGGTCTTCTAAGCCAAGTACGGCCTAACGATTGTTTCAATCGCCAGCGACGAATGTCTTGGTGATTTCCGGATTTCAGTACCACTGGTACTTCTGCTCCATCCAACACTTCAGGACGCGTGTAATGTGGACAATCTAACAAGCCATTTGCAAAAGAATCCTCTTCTGCTGAAGCAAAATCCCCTAATACCCCTGGAATAAACCGAGATACAGAGTCAATTAACGTCATGGCAGGCAGTTCGCCCCCTGTCATTACAAAATCACCAATTGACCATTCTTCGTCAACTTCGGATTGAATAATGCGCTCATCTACCCCTTCGTATCGACCACAAATAAGAAGCAAGTTCTCACTTGTTGCCAATTCTTCAACTCCCTGTTGGTCGAGTTTTCGACCTTGAGGAGAAAGGTAAATCACTTTCGTCTTTCCCGGAGATGATTTCTTAGCTGTTTGGATAGCATCGCGCAAAGGCTGAACCATCATTAACATGCCAGGACCACCACCGTAAGGTCTGTCATCAACAGTGCGATGTTTGTCATGAGTGAAATCACGAGGATTCCAAGTCTCAATAGACAAAAGACCTTTTTTTACCGCTTGACCTGTTACTCCGAAGTCGGTAACTGAACGGAACATTTCAGGAAATAGGCTAATAATGCCAACCCACATGTGTTCTCTCGCTCTATACGTTATAAGGAGTTAGAAACCAGGATCCCAGTCAACTTCGATCCGGCGAGCTTCGCGATCAACATTTTTGATCACTTGCTCTTCAAGGTACGGGATTAACCGTTCCTTTTGGCCAAAAGCATCTTTAAGATTAGCTTTCACTACAAGAACATCGTTGGAGCCCGTCTCTAATAGGTCAGTGACCTCACCAAGAGAATATCCCTTAGTGGTTACGACTTGCATACCAAACAATTCACGCCAGTAGAATTCTTCTTCTGACAACTCTGGTAATGAGGCTGGGTCAATAGCAATTTCGAAATTAGTCATCAGTTGCGCTTCTTCACGAACTTCTAACCCTGCTAGTTTACATACATAGCCTTGACCATGACGTTTCCAGCTTTCTACTTTGTACTCAACCCATTTGCCCTTTTGGTTTAAATACCAAGGAGCATAATCAAAAATACTTTCAGCATTGTCTGTGTAGGAGAATACTTTAAGCCAGCCACGAATGCCGTAAGTAGACCCAAGTTTACCCACCACAATTCTTTCGTTTTGCTCACTCATTGATTCTTTATCCTTCATCGACATAAGCTATTTCTCTATAAATAAAGAATTAAGCCGCTTTTTGAGCGTCTTTAACTAGCTTAGCAACACGGTCAGATAGAGATGCACCTTGACCAACCCAGTGGTTAACGCGATCTAGATCTAAACGTAGGCCTTCTTCTTGGCCAGTTGCAGTAGGGTTAAAGAAACCTACTTTCTCGATGAAACGGCCAGTTACAGAATTACGGCTGTCCGCTACTACGATTTGATAAAATGGACGCTTCTTCGCGCCGTGACGTGCCAAACGAATGGTAACCATATCGTCCTCTTTGCTTTCTTAAAAATAAAATTAACCCCAATAACCATTTTCTTAACGAAATAGCTTGGGGTCTCGTGCCAAATTAAAGCCCCGGAATTTTACTCTTATTCAGAGTCAATGCAAGGGCTTTAGTTATTTTTTCGCCACTATCGAGTTCGTAAACTTTCTGTGACAGAGCTAACAGATTGATAAATTAGGCGACAGAATTATCTTCCGAAGCCACCCATTCCTCCCATGCCGCCCATCATGCCTTGCATGTTGCGCATCATTCCTTTCATTCCACCCTTCTGCATTTTTTTCATCATTTTCTGCATTTGGGTGAACTGTTTAAGTAGACGGTTAACATCTTGCACTTGAGTACCAGAACCTGCCGCAATACGTTTTTTACGCGATCCTTTGATCAATTCAGGGTGCAGGCGCTCTTTCATTGTCATAGAGCTAATGATCGCTTCCATCTGCTTAAACATTTTGTCATCAACTTTATCTTTGATGTTATCTGGCAGGTTACTCATTCCAGGGAGCTTATCCATCATCCCCATCATGCCGCCCATATTTTGCATCTGACCAAGCTGTTCACGGAAATCTTCTAAATCAAAGCCTTTCTTTTCTTTAAACTTCTTCGCTAACTTTTCAGCTTTTTCTGTATCGACATTACGCTGTAAGTCTTCGATCAGTGACAATACGTCACCCATTCCAAGGATACGTGATGCAACACGCTCAGGGTGGAATGGTTCTAAAGCATCAGTTTTTTCACCTACACCTAAGAATTTAATCGGTTTACCTGTGATATGACGCACCGATAAAGCAGCACCACCACGCGCATCACCATCGACTTTAGTCAGAATCACACCAGTAAGAGGAAGTGCATCACCAAAGGCTTTCGCGGTGTTTGCCGCATCTTGACCGGTCATTGCATCAACAACAAATAGAGTTTCTACCGGAGTGATGGCTGTATGCAGATCTTGAATCTCTGACATCATATCTTCATCGATAGCAAGGCGACCTGCGGTATCGACAATTAGTACGTCATAGAATTTCTTCTTCGCATGATCAATAGCAGCATTAGCAATAACCAATGGTTTTTGATCTGCCGATGATGGGAAGAAATCAACACCTACTTCACCCGCAAGTGTTTCAAGTTGTTTGATCGCTGCCGGACGATATACATCGGCAGAAACCACAAGCACTTTCTTCTTATCTCTTTCTGTCAGTAACTTCGACAGCTTAGCCACACTGGTGGTTTTACCTGCACCTTGTAAGCCTGCCATTAAAATGACGGCTGGTGGCTGAGCGGCTAAATCTAACGCTTCATTAGATTCGCCCATCACAGCTTCAAGCTCTGACTGAACTATTTTTATGAACTCTTGACCCGGAGTGAGCGATTTAGAAACCTCTACTCCAACCGCGCCTTCTTTTACGCGCTTTACGAAATCACGAATAACAGGAAGGGCAACGTCTGCCTCAAGAAGCGCCATGCGGACTTCACGTAGTGTTTCTTTAATATTATCTTCGGTCAGTCGACCTTTACCGCTGATGTTCTTCAGCGTCTTGGATAATCGATCAGTTAAATTCTCAAACATATCTATCTCTTCGCTCATTAATGCGATGTATTACGTTTAGTATACCTTAGCCATGAAAAGAGTCATACCCGTTGCTGAAGGCTTCTTTTTAAGTAGTGTTAGGAACTGAGAACTTGCTCAGAATCAATTCTATTGGTTTAGCCCATAGCCCCATAGACGGATGCAGGGTATAATTCCTTCATTAGACAATCATTTTTGTAGGAAACATGGACAGCTTAATTGCTATAGTTGCAGCGATTCTCTACGTGATGGCAATCGCGATGATCGTACCGGGCCTTGCACATCAAACCGGGATCCGAGCAAAAACAGTATTAGTTAGCGCTTCTTTGGCGTTGCTTTTTCATGCTTGGTTACTCAGCGATCTGATTCTGAATGGCTCAGGGCAGAACTTAAGTATTCTCAACGTTGCCTCTTTGATAAGCTTTATTATCTCAGTGGTCATGAGTGCTGCCATGCTAAAAACCCGCCTGTGGTTCTTATTACCTGTGGTTTATAGTTTTGCTGCTATCAATTTAAGTGCCGCCACATTTTTACCAAGCACCTTTGTTACCCACCTTGAAAATGATCCAAAACTACTGATTCATATCTCTTTTGCTCTATTTTCTTATTCAACTCTAACCATTGGTGCTTTATATGCACTTCAATTAGCCTGGTTAGATTACAAACTGAAAAATAAGAAAGCACTGTCTATTAATCCAAACCTTCCGCCTTTAATGATGGTTGAAAGACAACTTTTCAAGATCATTTTAATTGGAACAGCATTATTAACCGGAACCTTAATCACTGGTTTTGTGTTCGTACAAGATATGTTTGCTCAAGGGAAAGCGCATAAAGGTATTCTCTCTTTTATTGCTTGGATTATTTACTCTGTACTTTTATGGGGTCACTACCATAAAGGATGGCGCGGAAGGAAAGTCACTTGGTTTGCCGTTGCTGGTGCCACTTTGCTAACTCTTGCCTATTTTGGTAGCCGATTCGTGCGAGAAATCATTTTAAACTAGTGCATTACGGTGCCTAATATCATTGAATGAAGGTGCATTGATTGCACCTTTGTTTTATCAAAAAATCGACATTCATAAAAAATTGACATCACGACCATCTTCGGTCATTAATTAAGCCGCTATATAAAAAGGAATAAAATAGTTTTGGACGACATATCTACGGGTATCTTATTTGCGCTACTCGCGTGTCTCATTGTTATTTCAGGTTATTTTTCAGGTTCAGAAACTGGGATGATGTCTCTGAATCGTTACCGCCTAAAGCATTTAGCCAGTACTGGTCATAAAGGGGCGAAACGTGTAGAAAAGCTATTGAGCCGACCTGATCGTCTTATTGGCCTAATCTTAATCGGTAACAACCTTGTCAATATTTTAGCCTCAGCGATTGCCACGATCATTGGCATGAGGCTGTATGGGGATCTTGGGGTTGCCATTGCGACTGGTGCGTTGACTATGGTCGTACTCGTTTTTGCTGAGGTGACACCAAAAACGTTAGCAGCACTTTATCCAGAAAAAGTGTCATATGCGAGTAGTATCCTGCTTGGCATCTTAATGAAACTTCTGTCGCCCCTCGTCATTTTAGTCAACTTTATTACTAACGGCTTTATCCGAGTGCTTGGGATAAAAGTTAAACATGGCGCGAAAGATCACCTAAGCTCTGAAGAATTAAGAACCGTCGTGAATGAAGCGGGGAATCTTATTCCACGCCGTCACCAAGATATGTTGGTGTCTATCTTAGATTTAGAGCATGTCACGGTGAATGACATTATGGTGCCGCGTAATGAGATTACTGGTATCGATATTAACGATGACTGGAAATCGATCGTTAGGCAACTCACTCACTCACCTCATGGTCGCATAGTGCTATACCGAGACCAAATAGATGAAGTGGTGGGTATGCTTCGCCTACGTGAAGCGTACCGTCTGATGCTTGAAAAAAATGAATTCAACAAAGAAACGTTATTACGAGCAGCCGATGAGGTGTATTACATTCCGGAAGCGACACCACTGAATGTCCAAATTCTAAAATTCCAACGCAATAAAGAGCGAATTGGTCTGATTGTCGACGAGTATGGTGACATTAATGGCTTAATCACTTTAGAAGATATTTTAGAAGAGATTGTCGGTGAGTTTACAACATCCATTGCGCCTAGTTTATCGGAAGAGATCACGCCACAGAATGATGGCAGTTTCTTAATTGAAGGCAGTGCCAATATTCGAGATATCAACAAAGGGTTAAAATGGACATTACCTACCGATGGACCAAGAACATTAAACGGGTTGATATTGGAACATTTAGAAGATATTCCTGAAAGCCACTTAAGTGTGCAGGTCTCTAACCACCCAATGGAAATCGTTGAACTCGAAGAGAATCGCATTAAATTGGTCCGTGTTTTTCCTTCACTTGAAGAATCTGCTTAGCAGAGCCATATTTATATGAGTCCACAAAAAAGGGGTGATACGAATGTATCACCCCTTTTTTAATGCTCTGTCTATTCGAGATAAAAAATCAATCTATTTTAAGCTCTTGTAACATAGACTCAGGTAGAGCCAATTCATCATTTTTATTCACCTCAATTCCAGCATCAATGATGGCTTGAGCGATATCTTGAGCCTGTTCCAGCGAGTGCATGCTTGCCGTTCCACACTGGTACTCATTTAGCTCTGGGATTTTATTTTGGCTCTCGACTTTGAGTACATCTTTCATTGCGGCAAGCCAAGCAGTTGCGACTTGCTCTTCAGAAGGTGTACCAATTAAGCTCATGTAAAAACCGGTACGACAGCCCATCGGTGAAATATCAATAATCTCGATCGACTCATCGTTTAAATGTGCACGCATGAACCCAGCATATAAATGCTCTAAGGTATGAATACCTCGTTCAGACAAAATATCCTTATTTGGAGCCGTAAAACGCAAATCAAACACCGTAATAGTATCGCCTTTTGGGGTTTGCATCTTCTTGGCTACTCGTACCGCTGGCGCATTCATACGGGTATGATCGACAGTAAAACTATCCAGTAACGGCATTGCTCATCTCCTTGCAATTTACTCTAACAAGCCAGTTAAAAAAACCAGCTGCGATTGTCTTCTAGCTCTTGTCGGCACTGTTTTAGCTGCCCACCATAATTCTTTGCTTGCTGCTCGACTTTTCGAGCGATTTTTTTCAGTGTAGGTTTACCTTGATAACTTTTACGTTTGAAGCCACCACGGCCTTCATGGTAAGCCAAATATTGATTATAAGGGTCCCACTTTGATATCCCTAGCTGACGCTGAGTCTCGCTTGTATACCAACCAACAAACATTAATGAGTCATCAAAATTCGTTCTCGAACCACCATGATTCGTTGCCTTCTGAAAGTCTTCCCACGCCGGGTCCTGAGCTTGCGCATAGCCATAAGCACTGCTCACTCGACCCCACGGGATGAAACCTAAAATGTAGTCTTTCGGAGGCCTCGCATCATGGCGAAAACTACTCTCTTGTTTAACGAATGCCATGGCGACGTTAATCGGAGTACCCCACTCATCTTCCATCTCTAAAGCATCATCATACCAGCTTGGGTTTTCACGAAAAATTTCACAAAGGTTACTTTGTTTTTTCGGTGGTGGTGTTGCACAACCCGCTAATGTAAAAACAAATACTGCGATCAAAATTGAACGAAACACATGACATCCTTGGCTATTATCGATTATTTGTCATCACTATTCAGGTATGAGAAATAATCACTTAAAAATGCATCAAAACTCGCGGTATCCGACTGTTCAATCTCTTTTTGAGCAACAATCGAACGCTGCACTTCTTGCTCCATTAACTCCGCAGAATAATGTTTAAACTGATGCTGAAGGTGCTCGTCACGGAACGCTTTTCCTAGCTCGCAACCAAGATTACCTAGCCCCCCCATCTCTTTCGTCTTCTCTAAAAGTTGACCTGAAATGGTAAGTTCTGGTTCATCAATCCAGCCTGATAGCTTATGGCAAACATCTTGATAATCTGTTCCACCTAACTCAGAATCCATCAGCTTTGCGATATCCATTAAATCAACAAACACGCGCTTAGCCCACTGCTGTAGCGTGAGTTTTTCGCCATGACAGCCAATTTGAAGCTCTAAACCAGGCTTACGACCTTCTAAAATGACTTTATTCCAATTGTCACGCCAGCACTCTAACTCGCAGTTGTTCATCTCTTCGGAGTCTGACAGTACGCTCCAAGTTAAAAACAGGTCCAAAAACCTCACTTGATCGTCTGTGATGCCGATGGAGCTGAATGGGTTCACATCTAAAGACCGAACCTCAATGTATTCAACGCCAGCTCTGGCTAGTGCTTCTGACGGTTTTTCACCGCTCTTAGCAACACGCTTAGGACGAATAGGTGCATACAATTCATTCTCAATTTGCAGAACATTACTGTTCAACTGGCGATGTTCGCCTTCGACTTTGATGCCGATTTCTGCAAATTCATCAGAAGGAGTATGAATCGCTTGATTCAACCCTTCCAAGTATTGGTCTAAACCATTAAAGCCAATTTTCAATGAGCTTTGTGCATTATTGGTGTAGCCCAAATCACTTAAACGCAATGATGTTGCTTGCGGTAAGTAAAGTGTTTTGCCTATGTTTTCAAACGGCAAGTTACTTTCTCGCCCTTGAATAAACGAAGAGCACAAAGCAGGTGAAGCGCCAAAGAAGTAAGGGATCAACCAACCAAAGCGGTAATAATTACGAATTAATCCAAAGTAAGCGTCTGACTTCGATGCTTCGCGATCGCTTTGTACCTGCTCACCATATAATGCATCCCAAAATGATTCAGGGAATGAGAAGTTAAAATGCACACCAGATATGATTTGCATCAGGCTGCCATAACGGCGTTTCAAACCTTCACGATATAAGGTTTTCATTTTGCCTGTATTTGATGAGCCATATTGAGCTAATTGAATATCCTCTTCGTCGCCTACATAGCAAGGCATGGAAAGAGGCCACAACTTCTCATTATCTAATTTGGTTTGGGTAAAGTGATGCACATCTTTAAGCTGTGCCAATAGTGTGTTCACGTCATTCGATACTGGCGTTATAAATTCCAGTAAAGATTCAGAAAAGTCAGTGGTAATCCATTCGTTTGTTAACGCTGAACCTAAGCTTTTCGGATGAGGCGTTAATGCTAAACGACCATCTTTTCCATAACGTAATGTTTCACGCTCTACACCACGGCCAAATTGTGAAAACACAACGGGATTATCTGCAACTTTTTTAAGTCGCGCAGCAAAATCAGTCAAAATTCAGTTCACTTATCTTATATCGTTCTTATTCGAACCATTATAATTCGTTGGCCCATGTAAAAGAGGCTTCGAGAGAGACATATGGCCTCTCCCTATTTAATGTGTGCTCTAATGGATAATTTCAAGCTCTACGACAGGAATATCCAATTTTTCTAGCTCAGGTTTGAGGGTTTTGGCATCTCCTACCACTATAAATTGGTAGTCGTTTGGATCAAACCATTTGCGGGCTAAATTGTTCAACGTCTCTTTATCCACCATTTCTACAATGTCGTTGCGCTGCTGTAAGTAATCTTCGTCTAAGCTAAATGCTAAGATGTTACTCAACAACATTGCTTTTTGAGCTGGCGTTTCGTACTTCAAAGCGTCCTGCTGTCCTACCGCCAAGCGCATAAAATCAACTTCATCTTGGGTCAGTCCACTAATACTGATTTCTTGTAACTCATTTTGCAGTTCAATAATAGATGCTACCGTCACATCCGCACGAACTTGAGCATTAAAGACGATGGCCCCGGTCTCCCTATTACTTGCAAAGTAGCTACCAGCACCATAGGTATAACCTTTATCTTCACGTAAATTTTGATTTATGCGACTATTGAAATTACCGCCTAAGTTAAAGTTTGCCAATTGACTTAAGTACAACTCACCAGTGGCATCAAATGGCAGCCCTTTTCTCACCATACGAACGATGCTTTGAGGAGCGCCCGGCTTATCAACAAGATAAAGTTTCTGCTCTGTTAGTGGCTTGACAATTTGTGGCCTCAGCAACGGAGCTGCCTCAGCTTCCCAACTTTCGATAAAAGAGAGCTCTTTTTTGATCTCACGTTTGGATACATCTCCCACAACAATAATATGAGCACCTTGTGGCGTGTAGTTATCTCGGTAGAAGTTTTTAATATCTTGTAGCGTGATTGATTTGATCGATTGCTCAGTACCATCACTTGAGCGTGCAAAGATAGAGTCACCGAAGAGCACTTGTCTCGTCGCTTGTGAAGCCATCCAGCTCGGTTGTTGGTGTTGATAAACCACACCTTCTAACATCTGCATTTTTAGCCGCTCAAAATCGTCTAGCTCAAAGGCAGGCGTAAAGAGTTGCTCTTCCACAATCGCTAATGTTTCCGATAAATTTTGCTTCAGAGATGAAACGGTGATCTTGGTTGTATAAGCGCCAGCACTAATATTAATCGTACTACCTAATCTATCCAATTGTGCTTGAAGGGCTTCAATGGAGTGAGCTTGAGTCCCCTCTTCCATCATAGCGGCAGTGAAATTTGCTAACCCCTCTTTTCCTCGTGGAACATATCGCTCTCCTGCTGGAAGTTGGATTTGCAATTGTACGGTTGGCGTTTCATTGCTCACGGTTCCAAGTAACTCAGTACCATTGGTGTAATGGAGCTTATATAGGCTCGGCATTTCAGCTTTTACCGCTTGAGCTACTTCGGGGATTTGTGAGCGATCAAACTCATCGACTGCACGACGGTAAACAAGTTGATCATCGGTCACTTTCTTATATTCAGGAAGTGTTCGATCAGGAGTGGTAAAGGTTGCTTTTCTGACAGCTAGCTTTTGTTCTCCCTTAGGAATAACGCTTAACGTTACTTTCGCTTTACCTTTGATGAAATCATCGTAGGCTTTTTCTACCGACTCAGGAGAGACAGATCGAATCTGATTTAGTTTAGACTCTAATCGATCTGGCTGACCATAAAATGTTTGGTTTGACGCTAATTGTGACACTTTCCCACGTACACTCTGCAATGCAAAAACGGCATTCGCTTCTGCACTACCTGTTATTTGATCAAGTCTTTCTTGCTCGACACCTTGCGCTTCAAACTGCTCAAGTGTAGCCATCACTTCTGAATATAAATGGGTAAGATCGCCTTTATCTCCAGAGTCACCCATGGCATAGACGTAAAGGGTACAGGCTAATTCTGCACAATCTTGAAATGCACCTGCATCTACCGCTTTTTGCGTCTTTATTAGGTTTTGATATAAGTAGCTATTGGTGCCGCTACCTAACACGTTTGCCAGTGCATTCACTGAAGATTCGCTGGAGTCTCCGCGATAAGTGGTAGGCCAACCGATAAGAACCATCGGCTGACGAATTCGGTCTTCTAATGTGATGTATCGATCTTCGTTCAATACTGCGGGCGCTTTCGGTGCATTTTCAACATCAGGTCCTGATGGAATCGACCCAAAATATTGATTCACCCACTCTAACGTTTGATCAACATCGATATCACCACCAATGGTAATTACCGCATTATTGGGACCATACCAACGCAAGAAGAATGCTTTAAGATCATTAACATCAACTCGATCTAAGTCTTCAATATAGCCGATAGTCTGCCAGGAATATGGGTGACCTTCGGGATAAAGCGCTTCTCCCATTTTCTCCCACATCAAACCATATGGACGGTTATCGTAACTCTGCGCACGTTCATTTTTTACGGTATCTCTTTGTATCTCAAACTTCTTCTGAGAAACCGCATTTAATAGAAAACCCATCCGATCCGATTCAAGCCACAACATTTTTTCTAGCTGGTTCGAAGGCACGGTTTCGAAGTAGTTTGTTCGATCACGATTGGTGGTGCCATTAAGTGTTCCACCAGCTTCAGTAATGATCTTAAAGTGTTGCTGATCACCCACATGCTCAGATCCTTGAAACATCATATGCTCAAAAAAATGCGCAAAGCCAGATTTACCAATCTCTTCACGAGCGGAACCAACATGATAAGTCACATCGACATGAACAAGAGGATCAGAATCATCAGGCGATAAGATAACGGTTAACCCATTATCTAATAGATATTTTGAATATGGGATCATGACCTTATCAGCGCTAGAGTCGACCTCTTCAACAAGAGTGACGCCTTTAGGCAATGATGAGAAGAAAGGAACCGATACTGGTACTTGAGATGAGCAGCCATAGAGGGCGATGAGGGATAAAGCACCAAGACAAACTTTTTTCATTAGTTCTCCTTAAAAATTGATAGCAAAAATATCATCGGTGAAATACTGAGAGCAACAGAAAAAATCTATAAATCAAATAACGATATACGATGATAAATACATTAAAAAAGCTCTAAAAAAACAGCCGATAAAACACCGTAACGCAATGCTTTACCGATAAAAACTAAAATCATGCATGGCCAAAACTTCATCCTTAACCAACCAGCAGCAAGGCATAACGGATCGCCTATAATGGGAAGCCAACTTAAAAGCATCGTCCAATAGCCATATTTTTTTAACCAAGCTAATGCTTTATGACCATGTTTATCCTGCTCAGTTCGATTAGGAAGCCAAATACCGATCCAATAATTGGTTAACCCCCCAAGCGTATTGCCTGTGGTCGCTATCAATATGATGCTTAAAACTGGAAATTGATTCAGGCTAAGTGTGGCAATCACGCTTGCTTCTGAACCACCAGGCAACAAGGTTGCACTCAAAAAGCCACTAAAAAAAAGCACCCATAATGCTGAATCTGAAAACCATAATGCAATACCTTCAAACAGCGCGTTAAAAAGTTCTAGCACTGCATACCCAACAGCACCTTACCGCGAGTATGACCAGTTTCAATTTGGAGGTGAGCGTCTTGGGCTTGTTCCAATGGATAAATTTTATGGATTTCAGTTTTTAATAACCCGACGCTGACCATGTACATCAACGCATCAAGTTGTTCAATATCAGGTTTAACCAACATGCCATTGGCCGTAAAACCTAGAAGCTTTGCTTTCTCACAAATAAGCTCTGCTGACAGGGTTGGAACCGTCACAACTCGCGCGCCATCTTTTAAACATTTAAGTGCATCTAAAGCGATATCGCCTCCGACTAAGTCAATCAGAACATCGACATCAGATACACGCTCTGAAGCTGGTGCAAATTGGTAATTAACCGCGTGGGCCCCTAGATTCGCAAGGTAATCTAAATTCGCTTCACTGCAAGTGGTGTATACCTCAGCTTTGGCTGCAACCGCAATTTGCACCGCAAGATGCCCGACCCCGCCAGCACCAGCTAAAATAAGTACTCTATCGCCCTCTTTAACTTCCGCATTATTGATGGCCTGCGCAGCAGTTTGTCCCGCTAAAGGCAGTGCTGCGGCAGCTTCTAAGGTGATCGCATCCGGCACTGCACACAAATCCGTTTCGGCCACACAGATATATTGGCTATAGCCTCCCCCTTGAAGAGGAAAGCCAATAAAGCCGGCAACATTATCATTGATAGAAAATCGAGTAGACGTTGCTCCACAGGCGACGACTTTCCCTGAAATGTCATACCCAGGAACCCACGGAAGGTTATCTTTATTTTGTGCAGCAGCCCAACCAAGACCGGCTCGAGTTTTGACATCGATAGGGTTCACACCAGAAAAAGCAACCTTAATTAACACTTCATCAGCTTTTGGTACTGGGACCGGTGAGGTTGCCACTGCTAAGGTCTCCGCGGAGCCAAATTCAGTGATTACGATTTGCTTATTTTCCATAGAAAGTCCCTAATCTTGGATTGAGTACATACTGCTATTGTACTTTGATGGGTGTTTATCGCACTTAACAGCAAGTTGTGCACACACCGAAAAAAATAGGTAATAAAAAGGGATGCAATTGCATCCCTTTGACTATAAACCATTTCATACTTATAGGTTAAGCATTAGCGTCTATTTTAACCCGCTAGTGCAAGCAAAATACCAGCCGCTACCGCAGAGCCTAACACACCTGCGACATTTGGCCCCATAGCATGCATTAATAGGAAGTTTTGTGGGTTAGCTTCTAAACCAACCTTATTTACTACCCTTGCCGCCATTGGTACCGCAGAAACACCCGCCGCACCAATCAATGGATTAATGTCCTCTTTCGAGTATTTATTGAGTAATTTAGCCATCAGTACACCTGCAGCCGTACCAATACTAAAGGCAACCGCCCCTAATGCTAAAATACCTAAAGTTTCAAAGTTTAAGAACTTATCAGCTTGCAGTTTAGAACCAACACCTAGGCCTAAAAATATTGTCACAATATTGATTAGCTCATTTTGGGCGGTCTTGGATAGACGATCCACCACACCGGCTTCTCGCATTAAGTTACCCAAACAGAACATACCAACTAATGGCGTTGCTGAAGGTAAGAATAAGATCGTCATAATCAAAACGGCGAGTGGGAATATAGTTTTCTCCATTTTCCCAACATGACGCAGTTGAGCCATTTTAATCTTACGCTCTTCAGGCGTGGTTAACGCTTTCATAATTGGAGGCTGAATAATCGGTACTAACGCCATGTAGCTGTATGCTGCCACCGCAATAGCTCCGAGCAAATCAGGTGATAGCTTACTTGCTAAAAAGATTGCGGTTGGGCCATCTGCGCCACCAATGATGGCAATCGATGATGCATCTGCCATCGAAAATTCCATGCCTGGTACATAGTTAAGTAATATCGCACCAAATAAGGTCGAGAAGATACCAAACTGTGCTGCGGCTCCAAGCCATAGGGTTTTAGGGTTGGCGATCAACGCACCAAAATCCGTCATAGCTCCTACGCCCATGAAGATCAGTAGCGGGAAGACACCCGTTTCAATTCCAACATGGTAAACGTAGTAAAGTAACCCACCCGGATCAGTAAAACCGGCATTAGGTATATTGGCTAATACTGCACCAAAACCAATAGGCAATAGTAGTAAAGGCTCAAATCCTTTCTTGATAGCTAAAAAGAGCAGAATACAGCCAACAAGCATCATGCAAATCTGGCCAAATTCGAAGTTTGCGATCCCTGTTTCCGACCATAAGATCTTTAATCCGTCCATGGTACTCCCTTATGCCAAGCTTAGTAGTGGAGAACCGACAGCTACAGCATCGCCCTCTTTAACGTGTAAGTCTTGAACAATGCCACCACGAGCTGCTCTAACTTCAGTCTCCATCTTCATCGCTTCAAGCAATAGCAGTACGTCGCCTTCAGCAACTTCTGCACCCGCTTGCACATTCACTTTGAAGATATTTCCCGCTAAAGGCGCTGGAACAACTTCACTATCACTTGCTGGAGCAGGAGCCGCAGGGGCTGCTGATTTTGCTGGAGTGACTGATGACAATTGCCCTTGAGGACCCACTTCGACATCGTAAACTTGACCATCAACTTTAACGCTATAAGTTTCCACTGAACCAACAGATGCAGGCGCGGCAACAGGAGCCGTCGCAGCCTGTGCTGATTCTAATGTTGGAGCAGGTTCAAACGCTTCAGGGTTACGGCGGTTTTTAAGGAATTTAAGTCCAACTTGAGGGAATAACGCATAAGTCAGGACATCATCAACGGTATCTTCGGCTAAAGATATGCCTTCTGATTTAGCTTTGCTGAGTAGGTCTGTTGTTAAAGTATCGAGTTCGTCAACCAACAAGTCAGCAGGTCGGCAAGTGATCGCTTCTGCGCCATTGAGAACTTTCGCTTGTAACTCGGCATTCACGGGCGCTGGAGCCGTTCCATATTCACCTTTAAGAACACCAGCTGTCTCTTTGGTAATACTCTTATATCTTTCACCTGTCAGTACGTTAATTACTGATTGAGTCCCTACAATTTGCGACGTCGGTGTCACCAAAGGAATGTAGCCTAAATCTTTACGTACACGTGGGATCTCTTCCAGAACTTCATCAAGACGATCCGCTGCACCTTGCTCTTTTAGCTGCCCTTCCATATTGGTTAGCATGCCACCAGGTACTTGAGCGATCAGGATGCGAGAGTCCACCCCTTTCATCTGCCCTTCCCACTTCGCATACTTTTTACGAACATCACGAAAATATGTCGCAATTGGCTCTATTTGTTCAAGTTTAAGATTTGTATCACGCTCTGTACCTTCAAGCATCGCAACAACGGTTTCAGTTGGTGTATGCCCATAAGTACAGCTCATTGATGAAATAGCCGTATCTAAAATATCAATGCCCGCTTCTACCGCTTTAACAGCCGTCGCCGTTGATAAACCTGTCGTAGCATGGCTATGAAGAGCCAAAGGAACATCACATGACGCTTTAATACGTGTTATCAACTCTTCGGCTTCATAAGGTTTCAGTAAGCCTGACATATCTTTAATGCATAGAGAGTGGCAACCAAGATCTTCTAAACGCTTAGCCAGATCAACCCAAGTATCTGAATTATGAACCGGGCTGGTTGTGTAAGAGAGTGTACCTTGCGCATGGCCACCCACTTTAATTGTGGCCTTAACAGCCGTTTCAAAGTTACGCACATCATTCATCGCATCGAAGATACGAAATACGTCCATACCATTGGTATGCGCACGCTCAACAAATTTCTCAACAACATCATCTGCGTAATGGCGATATCCGAGTAAATTCTGTCCTCGCAATAGCATTTGCATTGGTGTATTTGGCATTGCTTTCTTTAATTCACGTAAACGTTCCCAAGGATCTTCCCCTAAAAATCGAATACACGAATCAAACGTCGCTCCACCCCATGTTTCAAGAGACCAATAACCAACTTTATCCAGCTCTGCCGCAATAGGCAGCATATCTTCAATACGCATACGCGTAGCAAATAGTGACTGGTGGGCATCACGAAGTACCACATCTGTGATCGCTAGTGGTTTAGACATGCTCATTAACTCCTTTTAATACTTACAAATGCTATTTAGCTGTAGAGGTACGGTATTGATGTACCGCAGCCGAAATCGCGGCTACTACACTTGGGCTGATAGCAGAGGATTCTGATGTAACTTTTTTATTTTGAGTGGTAGGTGTGATCGGTGCTGGTACTTCTTCTGGTACCAGTTTGGACATCAACCGAACTACGTAAACTAGAATGGTGAGGAAAATAAAGACGACCGACATCCCCGTAACCATCAGGGTTGCAGCATCTACTAGCAGGCTTCCAATATGTGTCATGTTGCTTCCTTTCTTCGTCATCCTGACATGTGCAGGACTCCACGATTATAAATCCCGACAAAAGGATTATCTCGATTGGTAAAACTTTGTCAATTTTGTTTAAGGAAGAGTTCTATATAAAGCACAAATCAGATGAATATTTGTACACTCAAATCACATAAATCTGATCTTATGGCCTTTTTTAGACTAAAAAACTAGTGAATATTGCCAGATTACTGAAGAAATGGGGTCAATAGTGAGATGAGGTTAAAATTTCTGAGATTAACTAATAAAAACAATTGGTTGTATTATTCAAGTTAACAAGAAGTAATAGAAATGTTAAATACAAAAAAGCCTCGCATTGCGAGGCTTTTTTAATCTCTAAAAGAGAAATAATGGTGCGCGCGGGAGGATTCGAACCTCCGACCGCCTGGTTCGTAGCCAGGTACTCTATCCAGCTGAGCTACGCGCGCACTAAATCGGTGTTACACAATG
>NZ_VTYA01000020.1:0-62599 GCF_013114135.1 Vibrio sp. 03-59-1 | reverse complement strand
TCTCCATAAGCGTCTATTTATATTTAAAAATAGTCTACTTAAACTAACTTGGCGCCACTAGAACTCAATAAAAACGTACCCTTACAGAGAAACAACCTAACGCCCAATTAAGGGGTGAGCAACGCTACCACCCAGCCTAAAGCATTGTACCGTAACCACTAAAATTGAAGTAGAAGCAAAAATGCCAAGCGTTGGGAATCCCTCTTAAATTGCTTGTTATGTTTATTTTATGTACGCAACTACTACCTGAGCAATACCGACTAGAACTAAAGCTCCTGTGAGCCAGTTCAATGCCAACGCGACTTTACTAGATGATTTTGACGATTCCTGAAATGCTTCTTTAAGATCTTCCATTTGTTCCGCAAGTTCATCAGTACTTTGCGAGAGATGCTCCAAAGCTGACGCAGAACGATTTATGGATGAGAACACCGTATTCTTTGACAGAGTTTTATAAAACGTATCTTCTATTTGCGCTAAAGATCTTTCTTGTTTTTCATTTGAAGTCATAATTTTCCTATTAAACATAACGCTATCTAGACAGCTTCTAGCAACCTTTCTTCCACGCTACCGCCATCTTTCCTGTAGATTACTTTACCGTATGCTAACACAAACATTTATGCAAAACAGTTAGATAGCGTATTAAACAGTGTGCTTATGCTCTCAATTAGACAACTAAAAGCCACCTAGTACCTATTAATTGCCGCTGACTTAAATCACTGTATAAAAAAACAGACCAAAGAGCGGTAAATGAAAACACAATTCATGCTACATATAAAAGAATACATGCATACACGACACTACTCCGTTAGAACCATTGAGTCCTATGTGCATTGGATAACCAAGTTTATTGTTTTCCACAATATGGAACACCCATCAAAACTTAATGACAAAGATATCGAACGGTTTCTTACCGACCTGGCCATTAATCAGAAAGTTGCAGCAAAAACACAGGCATTGGCACTTAATTCACTTCACTTCTTATACCGTGATATTTTCAAGGCTCCTATCACGCTTGATCTCAACTTTAAGCGGTCGATCATTGATAGAAAGTTGCCTGTCGTTATGACAACAAGCGAAACCAAAGTTTTTTTCAATCATATTGATCCTAAATATAAACTTCATGCACAGCTATTATATGGGTCTGGGTTACGTCTTATGGAGTGTGTCCGACTGCGAGTTCAAGACATTGATTACGATTATGGGCTAATACGGATTTGGCAAGGCAAAGGTGGGAAAAACCGGGCGGTCACCCTCGCGAGAGAACTTTACCCTATCTTAAAAGAGCAACAATCAATTGCTAAACGATATTACGATAAAGACATCAATACACCTGGTTACGGTGGTGTGTGGATGAAAAACGCGCTCTCTGAGAAATACCCTCATGCCGATTTAGATTTCAACTGGCATTACCTATTTCCCTCGTGCAAAACAAGTATTGATCCTGAATCGAACCTATCACGTCGACAACATATCAGCGAGACGGCTTTACAGAGGGCCGTAAAGCGAGCAGCGAAAGATGCAGGGATAAATAAAAATGTCACTTGTCATACATTACGGCACTCATTCGCAACTCACCTGCTAGAGTCAGGAGCCGATATCCGAACCGTTCAAGAGCAGCTAGGACACAGCGATGTAAAAACAACTCAAATCTACACGCATGTATTAGAACGTGGGGCTAATGGCGTTCTCAGCCCTCTTTCTCGATTATAAATCTCAAGTAACAGACGAAAAAAAAGAGAGCTTTCGCTCTCTTTTTAAAACATAAACAACGGCCTAATTAAAGAGCTGCTTTTGCTTTTTCAACTAGTACTGCAAATGCAGCTTTGTCAAATACCGCGATATCCGCAAGGATTTTACGGTCAATTTCGATTGATGCTTTCTTAAGGCCATTGATAAGACGGCTGTAAGATAGACCATTTTGACGAGATGCAGCATTGATACGAGCAATCCATAGCTGACGGAACTGACGCTTTTTGTTGCGACGGTCACGGTAAGCATATTGACCAGCTTTAGTCACTGCTTGGAAAGCTACGCGGTAAACACGTGAACGTGCTCCGTAGTAACCTTTTGCTTGTTTCAGAACTTTCTTATGACGTGCACGAGCTTGTACACCACGTTTTACGCGAGGCATTATGTCTCTCCTAAACTAAAATAAATAAACTAAAAAGAATTAAGCGTATGGCATCATACGTAGTACACCTGCAACTTCACACTTAGGTAAGATTGCATTTGGACGTAACTGACGCTTGTTCTTAGTAGTACGTTTAGTCAGGATGTGGCGTTTTGTAGCGTGCTTAAACTTGAAGCCACCAGCAGTTTTCTTGAAACGCTTAGCAGCACCTTTGTTGGTTTTCATCTTAGGCATGATGAAGACTCCGCATTGTTAGTTGTTAATAAACATAGTAATCAGGGCGAATAAAACGTCACCGCTGTAAACAGCAGTGACGCTATATTACTTGTAGGCCTTTAATTACTTCTTCTTCGGCGCCAATACCATAATCATCTGGCGACCTTCTATTCTCGTTGGGAAAGATTCGACTACTGCAAATTCTTCAGTATCCGCTTTCAAACGATTAAGAACGTCAACACCGATGCTTTGGTGGGCCATTTCACGGCCACGGAAGCGAATTGTTACCTTCACTTTGTTGCCGTCTTCTAGGAAACCAGTCAGGTTGCGTAGTTTTACCTGATAGTCACCAATATCAGTCCCAGGACGGAATTTTATTTCCTTAATCTGGACCTGTTTTTGCTTCTTCTTCTGCTCTTTCGCAGCTTTGCTCTTCTCGAAGAGGAACTTACCGTAGTCCATCACACGACAAACTGGCGGCTCGGCGTTAGGGCTGATCTCTACAAGATCCATACCAGCTTCATTAGCTGCTTCAAGTGCCTCAGCAATTGAAACTACACCAACGGGTTCTCCGTCAGCGCCAGTTAGACGAACTTCACGTACGCCACGAATGTCACCATTTAAACGGTGCTGGTTTTGATTGGCCGGTTGTTGGCCACGTCTTCCGCCTTTAATAGCTATTCCTCCAGATTGAGCTTACGGCTTGAAACTTCGGCTTGGATGTATGAAATAAAGTCATCCACTTTAAACTTGCCTAAGTCCTTGCCCTTACGGGTACGTACTGCAATTTCGCCGGCTTCCATTTCTTGGTCACCACAAACGAGCATATACGGTACACGTTTCAAAGTATGTTCGCGGATTTTAAAGCCTATCTTCTCATTTCTCAAGTCCGCTTTTACTCTAAATCCACTTTTTTGCAGTTTTTTTGTAATTTCTTGCACATAATCTGCTTGTTTGTCAGTTATGCCCATTACAATTGCTTGTTCTGGCGCCAACCACGTAGGGAAGAAGCCAGCGTACTCTTCAATAAGAATACCAATAAAACGCTCAAGTGAACCTAGAATTGCTCGGTGAATCATAACTGGCGTATGACGCTCGTTATCTTCACCTACGTATGTTGCACCTAAACGTTCAGGAAGTGCAAAATCGAGCTGCACTGTACCACATTGCCACGCACGATCCAGACAATCATGCAAAGTAAATTCAATTTTCGGTCCGTAGAACGCGCCCTCGCCTTCTTGGATCTCGTAAGCGATATCCATAGATTCTAGGGCAAGTTTTAAATCTGCTTCTGCTTTGTCCCACATTTCGTCAGAACCAACACGCTGTTCAGGGCGTGTAGATAGCTTAACGACAATGTTTTCAAAACCAAATGTGGTGTATGTATCGTAAACCATCTCAATACATGATTTCACTTCATCTTGCACTTGAGCTTCAGTACAGAACACGTGAGCATCATCTTGAGTAAAACCACGAACACGCATAATGCCGTGTAGTGCACCTGATGGTTCGTTACGGTGACATGAACCGAATTCAGCCATACGCAATGGTAGGTCGCGGTACGATTTCAAACCTTGATTAAAGATTTGCACGTGACCTGGACAGTTCATTGGTTTAATCGCGTATTCACGGTTCTCTGAACTTGTTGTGAACATCGCTTCAGCGTACTTGTCCCAGTGACCAGAACGCTCCCAAAGAACGCGATCCATCATTAATGGACCTTTTACTTCTTGGTAATCATATTCAGTCAGTTTTTGACGAATAAATACTTCTAGATCACGGAAGATAGACCAACCGTTGTGGTGCCAGAAGACCATACCCGGTGCTTCTTGCTGCATATGGAATAAATCCAAGTGCTTACCAATTTTACGGTGGTCACGTTTTGCCGCTTCTTCCAAACGCGTTAAATGCGCTTTAAGTGCTTTCTTATCGTGGAAGGCAGTACCGTAGATACGTTGAAGCATCTTGTTGTCACTGTTACCACGCCAGTATGCACCCGCAACGTTTAATAGCGTGAAGTGTTGGCAGAAACCCATATGCGGAACGTGTGGACCACGACACATATCGATGTATTCTTCGTGATGGTACAGACCTGGACGATCGTCTTTAGAAACGTTCTCATCCAAGATTTCAATCTTGTACGTCTCACCGCGCGCTTCAAAAGCATCGCGAGCTTCCTGCCAGCTTACCGTCTTTTTAACAACTTGATATTTAGTCTTCGCTAGCTCTTTCATGCGTTTTTCAATGGCATCAAGATCTTCTTGGGTTAGCGAATGCTCAAGATCGATATCGTAGTAGAAGCCGTTGTCGATGGTTGGACCAATCGCCATTTTTGCTTCAGGGAAAAGCTGTTTAACCGCATGACCAAGCAAGTGAGCGCATGAGTGACGAACGATTTCTAAACCGTCTTCTTCATCTTTTGCAGTGATGATCTCAAGGCTTGCATCATTTTCGATTAGATCACAGGCATCAACACGTTGACCATCAACACGACCAGCAATGGTTGCTTTCGCAAGACCAGGACCAATTGAAGCGGCTACATCTAGAGTTGAAACTGGAGCATCGAACGGGCGTTGACTACCGTCAGGAAGAGTAATTACAGGCATATATTATCCTTTACAGTGGTGTCGCACACTAAGCGACACATGCTAAGTTTTTACACTTTAATAAACAAAGAGTTAAGTTAAAGTGTTAGTGGGTTTAATTGATTTGGTACAAATTCGGGTACAAGTACGGATGAACCCTCCTAAATACTCAGGGCATTGTAGCGAATTGAAATGAAATAACAATGCAGCAGATGAAATTGGTGAACACTCAAATATCAAAAAGTCATAACTAGTTCGTTGTTATGGACAAATCATCTTGCATTAAAACTTTTACTCCTAGCTGGCCCTTTAATTGATATATTTGCTCTGTAATGCAGGTGATGCCAACAGCATTGCTTCGCAATTTTTAAATATTAATAGAGTCAGTCTATTTCAGTTTAATACAATCAAAATAGTTATGATTTAGTAAGTTTGATAATAGACTTAACATCTAACCTATAAAGTGCAATAGAGCAACCTTGTTGACGCAAATCCCCTTTGAATAGAAACGATTCAGCCAAGCTGACTGAATCGTAAATATTATCAAATGCTATAAACCAAACCAACGCTACATGTCAGACATATCAAACTTGAATGGACATAAAGAAAAATTAGCTACTACTCACCAAATTGGCCAACTTCAACTATTGATATAGAAAGATCATTTTCGCTGGCCCCTATAGGGTTAGCATAAAGGTTATACATAACATTGAAGAAATTAGGGTGAACAAGCCCTTCACTACCTTCAAAACCATCAAAATGCATATTTACCCCAAGAACATGACCAAGTTCATGTTCAGCAATTGCTGAAGCATAAGGCCCTCGCTTTTTACTATTTTCTTCATCATCACACTCACTTGAGCCTAAATGAATATAATAAAGCCCATTGTATTTTAGTGGTGATGTGTTCCCTGCGGTTTGTGTCGCAGAGAAAGTAACAAAACGATCTGGCTCTGGAGTGTTATTCACATTTCCGCAACCAGGGCTATCGTCACCGTTTCTAGCCCCTCCTTCAACAAAAACAATGCCATTTTCAGGTATACTTGTCACTCTAGAAAAGAAAACAACACCTCCTAACAATGCTTCATACCGATCTAAAGCTTCTTCTGCTCTAATAATACCATTCGTATTTACTTCAATAGGTGGTTCCCAACGCACTAGTGTATCACTGTGATAACCAGCCAGAACTTCAGATTGAATTTGTGCTTCGGTCCAAGATGTGGTTTTCCCTGGGTCGGTATATAGTGCACCACCACCACCAGCATCTTCCCCTCCACATGCTGTAAGTAATGAGAACGCCACAAATACAGCAGCTTTATTTAATGTTTTAATTTTCAAAATAAACCCTTTATTTAATCTGTGAAATAAGTGTAATTCAAACAACTAGCGGCCTACTCTTGTTGCCTTTCTATCAGTTATTCACAAAAGCAATGAACAACTAACAACCTATAGCGCTTGTCTATTGCATATTACCAGACTCAAATCCCAATCAAATGGACAAATTATGATCAACATTCAAATATTGCACTTAAGTTTTCTCTCATATATTAGAATAACAAGCTTCTCCGCTCAGTAGGCTCGCTCAAAAATATGAGTTTTATTATTGATTCCTGCTTTCATTCAGATCACTTAGGCTCATTTCAAAAAATATATAACGTTATGCATCACGCAAAACTAATCACTTTAAGAACTTGCCACCAGTATCATCTTGGTGGTGATGGCTTAGAGAGCCGAAAAATTTTTATTTCGCGAGAGTCAGCCTCGTTTGCACTTCTGTAGGACTAGAAAGAACCTATTTTGGCTGTGGTAGCAACGGCGTTAAATATTATAATTCAACAAGTTACCACCAATTTGATTGAAAAACACACTACAACACGATACATTGAAGATCTAGTAGGAGCGACAAAACTACAACTATGAGGATAATATATGAATATTTCTCAGATAATCAGTAAATACCCTAATACAATCTTTAATACTGTTGAGTTTATAAACCATTATAAGCAGATGACAGGTTCAGAGCTTAGTATTTCAGAAGCTAACAAGTTGCTCCATTCAGAATGTCGTCAATATACCTACTCTGATTCTATAACTGGAATTATATTTTGGTCTAAACATAGACCAAGGATAGCTACACCAAGAAATCCAATGGGCCCAAGATGGGCGCGTTAATGTCTATAGTACTGAGTAGATAAACTCCACCCCTCCAAACGAACGGCTATCTCCTCTCCTTGTGAGATAGCCTTTGCTAACCAGCCCTTTTAACAGCGTACTTGTAAAGCTGGGTGACAAATCACATTGCCCAGCCACTTGTAATGCTGTCACGCTTTCGCCTTCATTGATCGCATCAAGCACTTTCAGTTGTGTTTTGGTTGGCTTCACTCGCACCACTTGGTGAGGACAACAACGCGCAGCAGCCATGAGCGCACCGTTGATTGGTGCGTTTTGGTGTAAAAATGCCATGATATTACAGTTCTCTGAGACTCAAGACGTTTTCGCCTTGTTGATTGATTTTAAAGATCATTTTAGATCTAATGACGATTGCAGATCAGGTGCTGGAAAGGTTCGCCAGCAATTATTTAACCACTCATGGTACTGAATTAGGGCTTCTTTCTTTTGCAGTTCCACTAGAGAATGAATGTAAACAACATCTAATTTGTCCTTTGCGTGATTCAAAAGCGACTCAGCAACAAAGTAATCGACGCCTAAATCAGCCCAAACAGTTCGTGCAAGCTTTCGTAAATCATGAGCAGACCACGATCCTTTGCTCACCAAGCGAACCAATTTGCACGCTTTTGCCCTATGAGTAGGAAAGTTGTCTCGTTTGCTTAATGGAAAAACAAACTTGCCTTTGTAATTATTATCCAAAAGCCATTGCTTGTATGAAGATAAGAACTCAACCATGCTATCCGTTAGTGGATAAACAATCGCACGCTTAGTTTTGGTGTTCTCAGCAGGAATCACCCATTGTTTTGCTCTGAAATCAATATGCCGCCACTCAGCCATTCGAGTTTCACCAATACGGGTACCGTGATAAAGCATCAATGTGCATAGTGCTTTGGGGATTGGCTTAGAGTGACGAATCGCTTGTATCGTATCTAGAATATTGATCGGCATCAGCTTTGGAGGCTTAGGAGGGATCGGTCTATTGTGAAAATCTTTCCACTGAATATCGCTCAATGGGTTCGTGTGTAACTTCTCCATTTTATGAGCGGTTGAAAATGCCACCTTTAGCAGTTGGAACAAGCCTTTCGCGTAGTTGAGTGAGTAGCCTTGCATTAAGAACGGCAGAAAGAAATACTCATCAATCACACGATGAGATACTTCAGAAACTGCAACGCCATCAAAAAATGCATAAAGGTGAACATTGAACATACTCCGAATAGCAGATAGTCGGTTATCTTCTAACTTGCTCAACTCCTCTTGCCTTGTAATGTGCCACTCCAACACGTCGTTAACATCAGGAAGAAAGTTTTTGCGAATTAGTGGTGTATCGTCATCTCGTTTCTCTTTTGCTAACTGAAGAGCTACTTTCGTCGGCGTTTCGGGGAAGTGCGCATAAACAACACTATGTTGCTTGCCTTCGCTGTAGCTAAAGTACTTCCAACTTCCTTTAGAGCGATCTTTCTTATAAACGTAATACAGCGAAAAACGTTCATCTTTAAGACGCTTAACCGTAGGCTCTTTCGCATACTGCCGAATCTTTGCATCAGAAATCTTACACTTCACCGTTTGTGCATAGTGCGCATGAGTATTTAAGCGAACTCCCATTTATACCCCCGTCAATGTGGCTTGAATGGACATTGTTTTAGCCTGGCGCCCTTGCCCAGAAAACGTCACTGAATCAATTGAACACGAACCTCTGAATAACAAATCAAAACTGTCATCGAGCACTATTAAACCTTCAGCAAAAGCACTGCTATTGGCGGGAGCTGTAATGGTCAGTTTTCGCCCCTCTCTTTGGATGCGCCTTAACTCTGTTAGGCAAGCCTGCTTTGCTTCCGCTTCACTATTGAAATCTTTACCCAACACTTTGAAAGGAGCACTACCGGCATTAGCATCAAGCCGCTTGCCCTCATCCGTAGAAAGGTAAGAGGCCAACACACCGTTAAAATCCTCTCGACCATCAAGTTCCACATCGACATTCACGAAGTTGGGAAGTGTTGAGCTATTACCAACAGGAAGTGACAACGTAATGGTTTCAATTGTATTTCCACTTGCACTTAACACCTCTCCTTTTGGGGCCATCACATAAGTACTGCCGACGGGTTTTGCCACTGCATCATATTGCTTCGCTAGTCGTCTTAAGAAAACGCTACAACTTTCATCTGTGCGATCTAAATGCTCGATTTCAATTTTTTGTAATTTAGGATGGACAAAAACCGAGTAGCCGTGTGGAAGCAAACTATCGACCATCACTTTCTCAATAGAAACCTTATCCCAACTGTTCGACTTTTTAGCACGAAACCCATTAGCATCATCCTTATTAAATGGCGCGACAGACAGCACCAAACTCACCTCTTTCGGGCTCATCTTTGCACTGCGCTTACTGATCTGAAAGGTATCGCGGAACACTTCCCCCAAATACACTTCATACTTCTCACCTTTTGGTGGAATGCCAGAGATACCCTCAGAAAAAAGGGACAGCGTTAAACTGTCCCCTTCCACACCGTTGCCATCCGTTAAGTTCCAACTTTTTAAATTCGCCAAAATCATTTCAGCACCTTTACCTTCAAGTTTGAACATCAGTCCCAGCTCCTTGTTACCGTTTGTTTTCGAGTCGTCCTGAACGCTTCAGGGATCACAACGACACAATCTTGTTTGAAAATATCAGTACGAACATGAGGGTTCGCGATATAAAACTTACGCTCTAATTCGTCATCATCAGACTTTGTGTGTTTAAACAATAAGTCTGTAATTAACTCACCAGCTTTAGCTTGTACTTGCACCGCGCTTCTCCAGTAACTGAATCGATAATTCTGTTTTCATCGCTTTACCGTTATGAATGATCTCGCTTTTCACCTCTTCAATTTGAGAAATGGTCCATCGGCCAAGGTTCCAACCATCACCATCGCTAATTTGCTGAGGAACCGTCAGTAACTCACGCACTTTATTGACCGATTCAGTGGCGGTAGAGCGAGTCCAAGTGGCAGTAATTGAAATCTTACTTAGTGGTGAACCTGTTGGCTCAGAATCTGCGTTATCAATTAACGCTGTTTCTGAATAAGTTCCGAAATCAGTACGAGAGAGGCGAGAAATAGGTGTTCGGTTTTGAACCGAGAACACCACATCCCCAATAACTAAGTGATACATAGGCAACCCTTTTATGCATCGATGTAAGAAACCGAAAGTGAGTCTTCGATAGACATTCCCGTCATCTGCAAACTTTCTTCAAGTTGGCGTTTTACTTCCATTGCTATCTGTTGAGGATCCATACCTGGTGCTGCATGGATTTGAATAGGGGCATCCACTTTGACAGGTGGATGTGATTTAGCCGTGGCCTCTTTCTTACGATTCTCAGCTAAACGCGTTTCAACTTCCTCTGGCTGCATGAGCTTATTCGGCATCGGCGTGAGTTTATCGCCTAACCATTCCGCCATGCTGCCACCAAAGAAATCACCGGCTAATGAACCAACTAAACCACCAACCACCGTTCCCACACCAGGGAAGATTGCGGTGCCTAATGCTGCGCCTAGACTTGCTCCCCCCATTCCTCCAAGTAAGCTTCCACCTTCAGTCACCGCTTCTTTCGTATTGCCATTAGTTAAAGCCGTAGCAATATTGCCAGCCGAAATCGCCATAGAAAGCGGACGTAGCACTTTGCTTAATCCAGATTTCCCAATGCCTTCTGCAATATCACCTCCGATATCAACCGCATCTTGAGCCGCCGCCATCATCGGCATCATGGCCAACGCGCCACCACCCAACGACATGGGTAGAGCACCTTTATTGGCTCGCATAACATTAGACGTTGTATTAAACGCTCGTGCACCAACACTGGTGGCGGTGTTTCCCACCACATGACGAGCGTTGCCCATCTTGTTGCTAACCGTTGAGAACAGCGAACGGCCAATGTTCAGTACTCTAGAGGTGAGGTTACGAGAACGCCCAAAGCGTTTGGAGCGATTAGAGCGGTAGCTATCGCTTGTGTTTGTTTGATAAGAACTAAACCGCCGAGCATCACCACCTATTCCACGATTGTTGATAATATTTCGAGCGTTACTGACTCGGTTTGAGGCTGACGAAAGAACGTTGCCGCCAAGATTGACGATCTTGCCAAATAGCCCTCGCTTACCACTTTTAGCCATATTGAGGCTACGTACACGAGAACGGCTTCGTGAGCGTTGGTTCGGTTGGCTCTTTCGTACACGTTCCCTTCGCTCATAAGGTCGAGAGCGGTCCCCTCCTTCATGTGATCTAATATCATAAAGCGCATCACTGAGTTTTCGGATCTGCTTCGTAGCAAACTTAGCCGCTTTGCCACTTGTTGATGTTTCTCGATCTAAACCATTTCGAAATAGCTTTCCTTTATCTAGGGTATTACCGAAAATTAACGAAGCGGCCTTGCCTGCCAGTAAAGCGGCCTTCAGCGCAACAAACCCAGTAACACCAATGGCAACGGCAGAAGTTACACCTTCGTTCGCCTCCGCAAAATCACCAAGTAACATCGCCGCATTGCCTAATGGCTCAAGCACCCAATTGAGTGCAGGTAAAAGCGAATTACCAAAAATAACACTGAGCCTAGTCACTTTATTAATGAAACCTGAAATGCCCCCTTCAGTTGTCGAGATGCGGCTTGCAAACTCTTTTTGAAGTCCGTCAATGTGGGTACTTTGTTCTTGGTTAGCAACGGCCAAAGCTTCTTGGTATAACTCCGTATTACCCGCTAATGCAGATATTGCGCCTTTTGCCTCTTCACCAAAAATTTGACTGATTAATGCACCTTGTTCCTCAAGTGGTGCATCTTTTATCGCATCAAGTACGCCCATCAACGTGCCCGACGCATCCGTTTGCATCGAACTGGCTAACTCTTCAGAGTTATAACCTATTTTTGAAAGTGCGCCTCGCTGTGAATTGGTTGCAGCAGAGCCTAAGGTCAAACGACCCGAAATATTCTTAAGCGCCGTAGCCGCTGATTCTTCATTCATACCCGTGGCCAGCATCGAGGTGGCTAATGCGCTGGATTCATTCACATTAAACCCCGCCATTTTTGCACTGGCCCCTTGCCGAGCCATTACACCAGCAATATCCCCCGCTTTAGCATTAAACTTATTGGAAAGACTATTTGCGGTACTGGCTAACCCCATCGCACCTTCTTGATCTAAACCTAGAGCAGCTTTGAATGTAGCCAGAGTTTCTCCCGCTTGACCCGCTTCCATATCAAAAGCCACGCCCATCGCAGCTGAATCGAGAACAAAGGATTTCAGCTCTGCGACATCTTGAATGCCACTTTGCCCACCAGCTGCGAGCATATCGTTTATCTCATTGGCCTTTAACCCACCGCCTTCTTTTGATGCTGAGGTTCGTAACGACCAAGAACGAAGTTGAGCCGCTTCTTCCGGTGACATATCGACGACTTTTTTTACATCAGCAAAAGAGGATTCATTTTTAACCGCTGAATAAACACTTGCCCCTAGCGGCATAGCCTTCATTGCTAACGAGCTCGCTTGCCCACCAATATCACTTAATTTGGCGTTACGAGTATCGATGCGAGACTTAATAGCATTACGCTTCTTAAGATGCTCATTTTGCTTTGCAATCGCTGCGGTCGCTTTTTCTGATTCACGCTCTAACTTACGCTGTTCAGCCGCAAGGCGATTAGTATGAACTCCTGCGTCTTTTAGCTCTCCACCTAATTTTTTAAGCTTATTCGTCTGGTTAACTTGCTTTTCAGATAGCGTATTAACTCGTTTAGTAGCTTGCTTATATGCTTTATTGAGATCAGACGTTCGAACTTTGCCTTCACCCATCTCAATATTCAGAGCATTCATTCGATTCTTTGCAGAATCCAACCTGTTTTGAAGTTGAACCGCACCTTCACCAGACGTTTTCTTGAGTTGAGCATTTAAACGGCTCACTTCAGTATCCGCAGCCGCATACTCAACACGCAGTTTACGTGTGGTTTCCTTATGATCGGCTTGCTCTTTAGATAATCGAGCCACATCGGCTTCAGCTGCGCGATACTGTTCACGCATCCGTTTCATCGACTTAATGGCCGATTGATAACCGGTTACCTTTTTGAGATCGCCATTAACCTTTCTAACTTGGTTACGTTCTTCTTCAATGGCAGCAGTTAAACGCTCTGTTGCAGTGGTGGTAGAGAGAATATCTTCAGTGCCCTTTACAACCGTATCGAGCACTAAACTAATTTTTTCAGACATCTTTTACCCCAATATTCTTTAGGATGAGGTTGTAACGATGGATCGCCACATCTTGAGGCCACTGGCGTAGCTCATCTTCAGAGGTGTTGCGATACATAGGGATATAATCAATCAGCGCTTCGACATCCTCAGCAGAAAGAATGCCGCCAATCGTTAAAAAAAAGCGCCCACCTGCGGTTTTAGCGCCAGGTAGTCATTTGTAGAAAGGAAAGCAAAATCAGATTTTTCTAAGCCGGTAACAACGCGAAACATAAAATCTTCACGCTGTTCGTCATCCGTCAGTTTGGCCAGTTCTTCAGAGTGGATGGTTTTAGGTACATGAAAGCGAATGTGACTGTGGCTTTCTTGCACTTCGTTGGTAAATGGGTGCATCAAATCCCACGCAAACACATCTTCATTAAGCGGCTTATCCATCGCAACATCGGAAGGCGTAAGGATGTAATCGCAGGTATCACGGTGTAGCTTATGAAAATCTGGAGCCGCAAGAAGATCAAACTGTTCAGTCGTTAATTCACTGCATAACATGATCACCGCTTTACGCTGTTCAAATACTTGCAAGTGGCTCATCTCATTTTCATCAAGCTTGATATGAGGTAGCGCTTTAAATGCTTCGATGGACATGGTTTTCAGTGCGACCGTTCGCAGTGCTTTGACTTCAGCTGCAATCTTATCTGTTTTTGCTTGTAATGCTTTTAAATCGGCTTCGGGAGTATCGCTATTCACCGCCTTTACTTGGGATTTTAACGAGGCAAGCTCGGCTTCTAGCTTGTTGCTCTTTTCATGATCACGACTGAAGAATTTTAGAACTGATTTGTCGTTTAGCATTTTGTTTGCTCCATAAAAAAAGCCTCTTCTTTCCAACAAAAGAAGAGGCTAAGTTAATTATTTGCTTTTAAGTGAGTCGCTAAATCCCCGCTTCACTCATGAGATCGGTACCAAATACAACACATTTACCCGTTGTGCCGTTAATGTCGTGTATTAGTTGCCCCGTATCTTTCAATGTATAGGCTTCACAAGTGCCTTCAATGGTCACTTCTGGCTTCTCGCCCATCTTCTTCGGATTAGGTTTGACACTTTTCACTGTGGTGTAGAGTGAGTGTTCTTCCGAATACTTATCGCCTTGACGAGTGGCTCCTTTTTCCGTCACGTTGAATTGACCAGGCTTCATCATGAACTTACCAAGCGCCTTCGAAATCTCTTTGCGATCACCACGAACCTTAGCCGACCAGGTCAACTTATTCAGGCGAACCATGTCATCCATTTCTAAAAAAGAGCCGTCCGTAGACTGCTCTTTGAACGTAATTTCAGGCATTGAGATTTCGACAATCTCATTCATCCACGGCACACCTTCCAGTACTGCCGTGATACGTCTTGCGATACGATCAGCCGCCATTAACAATCTCCTCTAACATTGCTGCAATTAAGCCGTTATCCACACTCATTTCATACACCATGTGCTCATTGGGTGAGAAACGACCATAATCCAAACAGATAAACCAACGCCCAGAGGTGTAGTTCTCGACACTGTTTTTATCTGGATGTAAATAAGCTTTAAACTTAGGAATGGTGCCACTTGCGACAAGGCTTTGACCCCAATTGGTTAAACGATCGATAACCTGCTGCATGAACTCAGGTGTGAGTAACTTGCCCATAAGTGGCTGAGAGGTTTCTTCTAGTTTACGGGCCATTAAATCTTCTAGGCCTACATGGCCAATAAAGCGCCCTGTATTACAGCGATTACCAATAATTGACCAGCCTCCCATTCGAGTTCGACAAATCGTCACCACGCCATGCTTGTTTAAAAAATTTGCTTGAGTGGTTTTATCGTTGATGATGTATTCAACATGGCGAGAAGTCTCTTCACAGTTCACACCTTGGTTCTGCGGACTTTCATGCCCTTCAACAGATGCCATCGCCGCAACCAGTGCGATTGAAGCTGGCATTAAGACTTGTTCACCATCGTGCTTAGTGAGAAACCAAGGGTCGATGATAGAGAGTTTGTCTTGCCCGGTACCTTCTGCGCCAAAATTGGCGGCAAACTTAGCCGCATCCATATCATTGGTGTTAGGGCCATCGAGAACAGGACGACATCGCACATCACGACCAATCAGCGATAGCTTTTGACCAAGTGTGATTGAGCTAAAACCTGGGGCCGCGATGATGGTTGGTGTTTCAGCGCATGATTTCGCCGTATAAATACCTTTTTTAGCGCCTGTCGTAGCATCAATACCGCCGATGATATTGGTTTCAGTTGCTGCAGCGTCTGCGCCTTCTTCTTCAATCGTGACGTAAACAATCGCTTTCACGTACTCAAAGAGATATTGAACAACGAGCGGTAGCGTGCCAGCTCTGTCTCCTGTGGTATCAAGCATCATCATGGCATGCGAATAATCCCACAGGCGTGTGGATTCGCTAAACGCCATGCCTGCATGTTTGTTAGGTGCCGTTCCCGTTAAGTGTACGACCTGTAGAGCAAGCGGCCCCATACTTGGTTGAGGCTCAATGGTGCGAACTTCAGCACCATTCATTTCAAAGTCTTGAATTGGAGCTAATGCAGGTTCTGACATTATTTCGTCTCCTTTTTAGTTGTTGATACTTTTGCATCAACGGATGCTTCAATTTCAATAGGTGCTTTAGTGCCAGGCTTGCCGACCTTGCCACTTAGCAGAAGAAACGAGGCTTGTTTAAGAGAAAGTGGAATAGTTTTCTCTTTCGGGTAGTGCCACTGTCCGTTTAAGCGGAATGGCTTAAGGATTGGGTAATCCTGTTTTTTGCTTTTTGTCTTAGCGGAGGTCGCCATAGATTAAGCTCCGGTTTTCTTAGGTAAGAAGTTGGGGATACAAAAAGCCTCGCACGGTAGCGAAGCTTGGGGTGTAGATTTATATAAAAAAACGCTTACGCGGCGGGAGTTAAAATGATTTGATGGTTTGATGGGGAAATCGGTCTTGATGGACGTTCACCATTTGGGAAATCGGCTTCACTTGGGTAATCCCGTAGTAACTGCAAGTAATCATTAAGTTCGACTAGATAGGGATGATCTATCTCTTTTTTGAGCTCAGAGACAATTGCAATTTCAGAGTCACGCCATGCTCGTTCTTCAATTTTTTTCGATTCCAAGCGGCTTTCTGGTGTTGATGCCATCGATTCGATTGAAACCGCAAGCACACCATCAACCCAACGATTTTCAGTATAACGCTCACCATTTTGTGGTTTATCTAGCACTTCAGCACCATCAACTATGTACTTGATTATCATGATCCCACCTCATAATCCGCCCAACCCGCCAAAATGTCATTGTAGCTAGGCGAAGATTCAACAGCTTTCCAATGAATTTCTATAGTACGCCAATACATTGTCATAAATAGGTTAAATGAATTGTCCCTTGATGCCTCTTCAGATCTATCAAAACCTAAGTTTTGTCCTTGAGAAACAACCGTTCCATCAATTATTAACTTAGTAATAAAAACTGTGTTCGCATATTGCCCCATCATTATGTGATGGAATTTGCACCACTGCCCTGTTTTCGCATTGATTCGAATGATTCCAGTGGAACCCATAGCAGCATCGCTCACCAATATTCCATATGCATATTGACCAGTGTCTCCACTGTCTGGTGTATACGTTTTTGGCACCATGCCATTGCCGACCATCGACACCATTTTATATTTCTTCGCTGCCATAGCCTCTAAACCCTCACTTAATGCTTTCTCTGTCACCGCTTTAGTTTGGCTTGTGCCTGTGTAAGAATTTGATAACAACGTAGCACCGTATCGCCCCGTCGTTGCAGTGACATAGGTCCATTTTTCATTGGCAATATCTTTCACTGTTTTAATGGCTTTTGCAGACGCAACGAGCACACTCGATGTTGAATTGATGCTATCAGTGATTGACGTTTTATCTATTTTTGTCGCGAGTCCATCGGTGACACCTTTCTGACTGACCGCGATATCAGTTTTATCACCATTCCACTGGTTAGTGATAAAACCTAAAAACGCACGAAAAAGTTGAGGCAACTTAATGTGTTTTTCTGCTGTTGATTTATTGTCTATATCGTCGTTCGTTGCGGCGTTGTCTTTTCGTTCGTATTGACTGTGAGCGTCATCTTTATTTTCATGCTCACTCATCTCTTTGTGAGTGACATAAGCAATTGAAGGCGCTATGACATATTCAATAACTGAAGCATTGGAGGTTTGCCAAGTCACACGGAACAGATAACTTTTCAAACTATCAGAATTGAAGAGCTTTACATCGCCTTCAATCCGGCGATATGAATATATGAACTCAACACCATCCAATTCAGCGATCACAGCTAAACCCCAAATTTCATAGCTACCACCATTGATAGCATGACTAACAGGAATAGAAATCTGCGCGGTCATTACGCCTGCTGCATCTTCATTCACGACAGCATCAAAAATAGATTCATCACCATAATCGTGAACTACGTTTTCAACTGAAACAGGTGAGCGCTCGATCGGTAACAACCCACCATCCACTTGAATTTTTGTTATTTTTATTTTGTTCCCGAAGGTCTTTGCATTGGCTTCAGCATTAAAACCAAGCTGCGTTACATAACCTCGTAGGTCCAAGGCTTCTAGTTCATCAAGAGTTAATTGAGGCATAATGGCTCTCACTATAAATATGGGTTTCAAAGATCACTGCTGTGTATGCCCCATCGCTGGCATCAATGCCGTTAAACCCGTAGGGCTCACTGTCATTGATCACCGCAACTTCGCACATAACCCCTGTATATATGTTGATGTCACTACTTCTGACGAGTTGAAGTTCAACAGTATCTCGCTCACTTTTGTAAGTATTTACGCGACTTTCTAAACGAGCTTGTAGTGCCTCATCGAGTTTGCCTTTCTCAATCTCAGCACTGGCTTTAATCGAATACGGCAATTCGCCTCGCTCAACTTTAGACTTAAAACCCAGCGCGTTGATCGAGTTTGAAAGTCCGTATCTTGTCCCTGCTTTACTGTGGATCTCAAAAGCTTTATCTGTTGTTTCCCGTTGCTGCTCTAACGTGTCACCAGGTTGCCAATCTAGCACCCCTCTTTCTGCCGCAAGTAATGACACAAAACCATCAGGGCATAACATAGGATTTTTTAAGCTTGGGAATGGGCATTGCGTTTGGCTTAAAACCTTGTCCCAGGCAAACTCTAATGACTCTTCAATAATGGTGCGATTGTTAGGTTGAACGCTGTTGTATGGTTCACTCTGCTCTGACATCAATCACCACCTCAGTGCAGCGAGGCACTTCATCCCAATCACAATGAATGTTGCTCTGTGGCTCAAGCACAATCGGTCTTACACCATTCTTATAGAAAACATGGGCTAGTTCGTCGGTTTCAACATCCGTTTTCAGGTTGAATTTACTATCAGCAAACGCTTGAGCAACGGCCATTCCCTGCTCTTCTGTAAAGTCATTATTTGGATCGGCACCAGTTCTCGCGATCACATGTATTTTGTAATCTTTGAATTGAGGAGATTTGACCGTGACATCATCTGACTCTTGGGCAATATCATCACGTTTAAGGTACGCAAGAACCCTTGCAAGGAGAGTTTCTGACGGCTCACCCGTTGGTGTTTCACGGCTCAAAATAGCGTTACACACTTTTCCAGAATTGGCTTCAACCATGCGCGGCTGTGCATCTTTCACCGGATTGCTCAACCGCTCTGTAGGAAACTCATAACGAACCGTGACGACATTCTCTTGTGAATCAATAGTGATCTTCGGGCGCTCATCCAATGTTAACGCATGAAAGCGGTAACCCATGCGTGTGCCAGTGGTATGGAACTGATACGGTGCCATATCAAAACGCTTAAGAAGATCGTCATTCGATTCAAGAACCGCAGGTTTGGGTGGATGTACACTGGTATCTTCAGACTCAAGTATCTGACGCTTTAAGCTATACTGCAGCGCCATGAGATCAACTAAATCTGTTTCAGTTACATACTTACGGAACATTTGAAGCGCCCAGTAATTTTGCTCCCGAATCTCCGCCATACGCTTGAGAACGTTAGCTTGCATGACTTGTGCAAGCAGCTCGGCATCATTCTCTAAGCTCTCTCTCAGCAACTTGGCCTTTTCTTCATCTTTCTTTGCACAATGGACAACGGCATGATCAATGTATTCAGCCAGTAGCACTTCATAATCTGGTTCTTGGTATGCTTTAGGTGTAGAGACACTCATAGGTTTGTACTCAACTCAATGTCTTGCCCTTGCCAACTCCCCCACACTTTCACTTGAAAACCTTGGTTTGTCGCCGTTGCTTTGCATCGTTCAATGACAACACCAGGTAAACCACAATGTGGATTCATCAGCGCTTCAATCGATAAGTTTTGAACGATCATCGCTTCGTGGGGCGTTTGATTTTTTCCTAATCGGTTAAGCGCTCTATTACCAAACTGCCGACGCTTAACCCGTTCATTCATTTGCGTCGTCAGCACACGCTTAAAACGACAGGCCAACGCATCCAAACCATAGACCGTTCGCCCTGTCTCTTGATCAACAGCAACTATCATTGCTTCGCCTCACTTGTCGGTTTGCCTTCATTTCCAATATGGTGGTGAAGCTTCACGCTATAACCATCGACAACCACGTCACCATTCAGTACATGTAAAGAGCCAAAGAACGAAGAAGCACCTTGTGATCGAGCCATGCCATAAACCGCCCCAATTGAGACAGAGAACGCACCGGCATGATTGAAGACCCCAGTACTTATGATCTGCCCAGTTGAAATCGTATCTCCCGTTCGATTGGTATTACCGGTATGTTCTTGGTTACCAATGTGGGTTAAATCAGCATGGAGGGTCATTCCGCCTGGGTAAAAACAAGTCACTGAGCCATTATCAAGGTTGTACACCTCTTTCATGCCGCCACCATAATCGCGCATCACTTCGTTTTCGTTGAGTGTTGGGAAAGGAAAGCGACTCGAACGTAACCCCATTAACGCCACCGCATTATTAAGGTTATCGCCATTACCAAGATTAATAAGAATGCACTGCTCACCAACCGTTGGCCGTCGATAATCTTTCACTCGACCCATGGCAGGCACAAAGAAAGGAACGCCTTTCGCCAGGTTTGAACTCGTCGTAACATCGACAGTGGTATCGTAGGCAGATTGCACGGTACCAAGCCGAATAATATTCGCGACACGCCTCTCTAAATCTTTAAACTCTTCAATGAAATCTCTAAGCTTTTTCTCAATGCTCAAAATCCGCAGAATGAAATTCATTGTTGTCACCCGTACATAGTTCTAGCGATCCATATTCTTGTTCCAGTGGGCCAACGTAAATTTGTTGGCGCATCGTCACCACACGCGCAAACACACCATGTTCTGGGTCAAATTTGCTAGGGAGATTAGACACAAGCTGAGCATCTTCTTGATTGAATGCGTCACCGAAATATTGATTACAAATCTCACGTTCTAAACGGCATGAGGCATCTAACGCTTCAAGATCAAAACCATCAATTGATGTGGGAACTTCAATCATGAAACGTAATTCAATATTGTGTTGAGAACGCTCCTCATTGCTCAGCGAGTTATAGGGATCCGATTCACCGACTTGATAACTGAATGTGACCTCACTAATTTCAACCGGCTTGCGCTTATAAATTGACCCTATTTCGATATTCATCTTGCGCTCAAGGTGGTCCTTAACCGCCGTTACCCACTCACGCGGCGAGTGATAAAACGTTTTTGAATTCACGGTGGAAAAACTCCTCAAATTTACGATTAATATCAGAAAGGTATCGCTCAACAATCTCTTCAGCATCCTGTGAAATATCAATGGTGATCATCTCAATATTATGTCGAGACTTACCTTTTCTTCTCCACACCAGAAGCTCATCGCTATCCATTGGAGCAATAAAAGCCCCTTCATAAAAATGACTTCCTACACGAACACCTTTCTTGTTTTGGATTGGCGTCCCCATACGGTGAACACCGATTTCATTAACGCCAATCCAAAGCTTTGAAATTCGACCGTTTTTATACAGTTTGAATCGAGAGCGTAATGCTTTTGCATCAATCTTAAGTTCATAACCAAGCTCGGCCATAGTGACTGCTTTAAGCCATCGATTCGTCAGAACAGCGGCACGATTCACCGCCTTAGGTATCTCTTTCTCAAACGCTTCGTATTGCCTAATAAATTCCGTATCGAGTAAGGCTCGGTTGTTTCTAGTTAAATTCAGACCACTCATTTTGTGAACCTTTAGCATGTCTTACCAATGTGTATTCATTAGTAAGGCCACTCGCGCCATTTCCACTTGGTAATGATTGAGCGTACGACAACGAATAGACGAGCCCTTCATGTGCCATAGTGCAATGATCTGGAAGAGTTTCACTGGTCAATAACCGAAAGGTAATACGCTCACCGTGTTGCGATTTTTTCACATACCCAATGATTGATAGCGTATCCCCTTGCTCATTAATCACTGATTTAGGCGAGCCAAAACAATCGGCAATGGATGCCCGAAGTAACCCTCGGGCATTATCAAATAAACTACTCATAACATTACGCCACGAACTGAGTGATCACCTCACCCGTTAACAGCACGCCGCCATCCACAAACACTCCGATAGGTTGTTCAACCTTTCCTGCGTCAGTTGGCTGAGTTTTAGTGAATGCGCCATCGTCAAAGTAAACAGGTTCACAGCCAAACGCTGGCACATCACCGACTTTAACCGGACCGTCGTAATAACCTGAATAAGTACAAGTCACCACTTCACCTTCTTTTGCTTTAAAGCTAGGTACCACCAATAACGCACCAATTAAGATCGGCACATCTTTAACAAAGCCGCCTGCAGGCGCGACCACCGCAATTTTTTTACCTTCTGCTTGATGCATAGGGACATCTCTCTGAATAAATAAGAATGAAAAAGGGAGAGCAAAAGCCCTCCCAATGACGAACATAACCTGCTAATTATTTAGCGGCAGCGAACAATGCTTGGTTAATTCCACGACGATCCAGAACCTTAGAGGTAATGTCGTAAGTAATGCGGAATTTAGCGCCATCACTACTCCAACCGTCTCCCGTTTCTAGCCACGGGTCTTGTTGACCATCTAAGAAGCCCATAAGAACCGTATCAAAATCTTTGCTAGTAAAGCCGATAGCGCCATTAATGGCATTCGCTCTTGCGGTTTCAATCACTCGCTTAAACTTCTTATACGCAGGGTTATAGTGATCAGGTTTACTGGCCGTGTTGAGCACAGCTTCAAACATCGAAGCATGATCTGGATTCGCAAGTAGAATTTCACCACGTAAATCTAATGGGTCGCCTGTGCCTTTACCATCGACCGGGATCGTCGTCGTGGTCGCAAACATCTTATGCAGTGCCATAATTAACGCTTCATGATCACCTGCAGCAATGCCATCGGTTAAGTTACCCCAATCACCCTGAACGTTCTTCTGGAAGACAGATTTACCATCGCCCATTTTCCCGCTAAGAATAGCGTTGAACATCAGCTTGTCTGCTAAGCGGTAACCAGCTTGCATGAACTTACGTGGCACTTTCGAAATCAGACCAATCTCATCGTTAATAATGGATTGGCGAGTAAACTGGATCCCTCGACCAAAGGTCGCAAGTTGAATACGTTCACCGCTACCTTTTAAAATGGCTGATTTGTATTCACCGTCTTCACCGATATTCATCAAGTCTGGTGCGTCATTCACCATGGTTAATTCTGTTTCTCGGAAATCAGGTAAGCTTTCAATATTCGCGAGTTCACGCCATAACGGTGTGGTCGCTTCACGTTCATCACGCATTACAGTGCGGATACTCTCCGTGACAATGTCGCCAAAGTCTTGAGAGTTGAACGCTCGGTTCACCAGTTCGTCTTTAGTCATCGCACTGCGAGAGTTCGCACCCAAACTTGCTCGTGCCATATTCAATAATGATTCATGCCCAAACGAGTTATCTTTCTCTAGCTCTGCGACACCAGCTCTCGCATTCAAAGCGTTTTGCAGTTCATCTTTAACGTGATTGCCATTGCCAACATGAACCTGCGTTGGGGTAATACCATTTGCACCACCTTCCGCACTTTGTTGGCCGAGAATGTTCATTAGGCTTTTTGATGCATTTTCCATTGTAAAATTAGGGTCGCTCAACACTTGGTTCGTCAGTTCTTCGCCAAGGTTCAGAGTGCTGCAAAGGTTTTGCAGACTCTCGCGGTCATTATTCATATTGCTGAGAATACGAGCTGAAGCCTGTTCAACCGTGCAGCTCATATCTTCAAGCATTTGATTCACCAACTCACCTTTCACACCATGCTTATGGCATAGGCTGCGAATGGCTTGTTGGCGTTTGTTTTCTGCTTTTACAGCATTAATAAGTTCTTCGTTTGGTTTCGGCATGTCGCTTACCTGTTCAGATTGGTTTGATTCTGGTTGAGAGTTGTCGGCAGGTGCCGCATTCGTTGGGGTACTTGTATCAAGCTCAGCGTGACTCTCTGGCTTACCAAGCGTGATGCAATTTAAAAGGGATTCAGGTGCATTTTTAAACTTAGCTATTTCCGTAGCATCTTGTTCGTTGAAACGGTTTGTGAGATCGACGGCATCAACAACCTTATCGATTAGCCCCCACTCCAAAGCTTGTTGAGCGGTGAACCAAGTCTCTTTCTCCATCGCTTCAAGCACTTCTTCAATCGGCTTACCACTACGCTCGGCATACGCTTCAGAAATGGTTTGTTTCGAGTTCTTAAGTTGAGTAAGGGCTGATTCAACTTCTTGCTCGCCACCTCGCACACCAATTTCAGGCATGTGGATCATCAACGTCGCGTTTTCAGGCATATGGATTTCATCACAAGCCATAAGAATGTACGCAGCGATGGATGCAGCAATACCATCTATCACGCCAGTGGTTTTGCCCTTATGAGCTTTGATGGCATTAAACATCGCCAAGCCTTGATAGATACTGCCACCATAAGACTGCACACGCATCGTAAGGTCTTGTGAACCGACGGCTTGCAACGCTTGAACCAAATGAATGGCTTCAATGTTGTAATCACCAATGAGGCCATGGATATAGAGTTGAGCCGATTTATTCGCGGCTTCGTTGTTTAATGTGTACCAGCTTTTTCTTGGTTCACTCTGTTGCGGTTTAGGCATTAAAGGTTCCCTCACCATTGGAGTTAGTTTGAATGGTTTCGACAAGATTATGAGCAGGGTCTGAAGTGCTAACGATCCCGTCGTCTTTCATTTGCTGACGTTCCGCCTTGATCTCTTTACGAGTTGAAAGTGGGTTTACATGACGTTCACGCTGATAGTGACTCAATGAGAACAAGCCCAAACGCGTCCCTTTCTCGATCCCTATCATCTCTTTCGTGGGATCAATCCAAGGCATAACAGGCGCTTGATAAATGGCATTCAATATCGTGTTTACATCAACCGTCGGTGGAATTTTTAGCTCCCCTTTCATGATCGCCATTGTTAAGGCGTGACGATATTGAGGGCGAGTCCAGTTCGTGACAAATTCACGCTGAAGCACTTTATACTTAACGTGGGAGTCCGTGAGCTCTTGTCGATTCGATGTATAAGAGCCATCATAGTTACGAGTCACCGAAGAGTTATTTACCCCAACAGCACTACTGACTAACTTCTGTTGGCTAGACCGAAACTCAGCACTGGCCGACTCTTTCCGATTCGATTCAACAATCCCCGCTTTCTCACCTGGTGCGAGTTCAAACGAGTTAGCCGCCCCCAGAGCAATATCACCGCCTTGGTCAAGCTCGTTAGCATTGGGCATGTCCTTATCTCGCTGTACATAAAACGCGAACTTAGCCGCGATTTCATGCCCTAGCATTTCCGTAAAATCGTAGTTCTCGATTCGATCTGCCAAATCAATCGCTGAGTGAAGAATGGATATCCCTCGGTTCTGGTGTAAGCGGCGCGTGAATTTAAGGTGACAGATAAAACCTGCATCGACTTCCGCATACTCAAAGCCTTTGCTATCCTTTTGGATCAAGTAAGATTCAGTTTGCCCAAATTGATTACGTTTAATGCCTTCCATCAAACCACCTTGAACTTCAGTAATATGATGAGGCACAAAGTCCGGTTCAAAAGCTTGAATAGCAAATGGGGTTACTGACGGGTAATTCAAATCACCATGTTCGCCCATAAACATACGGCCAAACACTTCACCATCACGCAGCCAGGTTCGGCAGGCTAACCACTCTGTTTCTGAGCGAGACATTTCACCATTAATGTTTTGGGTTAATGAATGAAGCTCATGCCATTTACTGATCGCTTGAGCAAATGCCACATGAACATTGCCTTCATGATCCAATGGCTGAGGCTCAATCATGATCCCTTTAGGCCCAACAACATTGGCGCACAGTTCATCAAGAATGGCCGTTACGAACGGGTTATTTTCATCGGCATGGCGAGCTCGTTGATACAGCGCTTTAGCACCTTGATTGAGTTGGTTTGGGGTTTGTTTAGAAAAGTTATTCTTACGTTTTGTTCTCGGCTCTTTTGGCATTGCTGCGTTATATCGATTCAGCAGCATGCGATCATGCAAACGCTTAATGCCATTACTAGGGCTCACCGTCGCCACAATTCTATCGAAGAAATTCAGCGGATTATTCAAGCCTCACCCTCCTAATTATTGAGCGGCTTCCTGCGTTAATCAGCCTTTGCAAACGCTCTATCTCTTTACGAACAGTAGAAAGGCTCGCTAGTGTTAGCTTTTCACCTTCTGCCGTCGTCACTTCTTGCTGCATTAAAATCTTGCGCTCAGCGTCTATGTACCACGCAAGGCGCTCACGGTTTGTGGGTATCGTTATCATCCGAAAATGCCTTTTGAATGGTTATATCGACGTTTAGGTTTACGTTCGAATTCTGGTTTCACATCAGCATCAATGACATTGGGGTTAATCTGCCAATCTGCTGCCCATAACGGTGGTTTGTCCCAGTTGATGTCATCACCGCCGAGGTAATGCATTCCTGCTTCTGCGTATGAACATAGATCTAGCGTTTCATTTGACGTATTAGCAGGACACTCCCAATCGCCTTTATCATTAATATATTCAGCCGTGAGCTCTTCATACCAATAACGCTCTGCCCACTTGGGTAAATGGAAGTAACGAGAGCCAAACTCTAAGCGTGAATAACTGGCCGCGACTCGGTTTTTTAAACGGTTGGTATGCAGCAAAAGAAGCGGAATTTCACCATGAGCTAACTTACTGCGTTTATCTGGATGGCTCTGTTTAACCAATGAGTCAATGTCTCGACTGGCCCCTTTAACCAAACGGAACAAATGAGATAATCCTTTTGGTTTTAAACTGTTGTAAAACTGGTAAGCCTGATCGGTCACTGAAGTTTTCTTACCATCTTTTTCTCCCGCGCTTCCGCCTGAATCACACAGAGTCAGCACAGGCTTCATCACTCGGCCTGAGCCGTCAGCCAACGAATATGTTTTCTTCATTACCTGATCAATCAATAAATCCCAATCTTCTGCGTATACCGCTGGATTAAGCCGGTCATTATTTCGGTTGGGGTTAACCAGTATTTCAAAACGATCAATCACCCAACGTTGCAACCCTTCACCAAACACTTGAGCCTGGACAACAAAGCGAGCGTTCTTTTTTCCGCCTTGAACATCGATACTCATGATCAGGAATCGGCCACCCATTGGAATTTCAGCCCTTGGGTAATCCACGGCTTTTAGCATCAGCTCATGAGCACCAATATCGTTGCTTTCATTTTGAAGAATGTAAGAACGCCCCATACGGGTATTAATGAATGAGATAAGGGCGTTTTCGTCACCACTTTCATCATAAATAGATTGAGCATTAAGATAGCGATACACTAAGTTTTGCCAACTGGCATAAGCTGCAATGGGGCCTTCAAACCAGAACGTTGCCCATTTGGATTTTCTGATGAGCGATTCATCGGTTACGAGCTGGCCGTACTTATCTATTTCACCTTCTCTGAAGAAATCACCTTGCAAGTTTTTCGCTTGTTTTTCGACTTCTTTAACTCTATGAGTGCATCGTGGGCATTCTACCCAAGCACTTTTTGACGCTTCCATTGGGTCTTCATGTTCTACCCATTTCAGCGTTTCAAACTCGGGCCTGAAATATGCGCCACAATCTTCACACAACCAGTAAAAACGGTGCCTATCACCTTGATTGAATAATTCAGAAATACCACCACAGGGCTGAGCCTCATGCGGTGTCAGTTCTTCAGCGGCTTTAGGCTGACGAACGATACGACCTGGTGAGCTTTCAGCCATCACCATGCCAGAAGATTTAGCATTCTGAGTACGCATGAGCATTAACTCAAACTTACTCCCCTCTTGGCCTACGCCATCATCAGCACGATCAAAATCGGTACAGCCTGCATAACGGTAAGTCGAAGCGGATAAACTGGTTTCTGTTGCTGAATCCAGTTTCAAGTTCATGCCATTTTTGAAATGTTTGAAGGTGATATTGTCGTCTGACTTACGACCTGTTTTTAATTTCGCGATATCAGGTGTGGCAGAGAAACAGCGAGACAAATCCACCTTGGACATGTCCTCTGCTTTTGTTTTCGTTGAATAGATTAAAAGCATGTCACCAGGTGCTTGCGTTAATGCATAGTTAATCCATCCTTCAACCAGTGCCTTGGTTTTCCCAGAACGTGCAGGGCCAACCACAATCACCGCTTCATATACGCGCCTTGCCAAACAATTAAGAGGCTTTCGCATGTAAGGAACTTGGCTAGATAAAAACTTGGTGACATCTGTCCCGTCTGAAATCCATAACCCTTCATCTGCGGCATCCACCGGTGTTTTATCCGCTGGTCTGCAAAGGTAGGCTAAATCTCGTCTTATTTGTGCGGCATTGGCGTATTCAACACCAAGCCGAGGATCAAACTCTTTCAAGCTCATCAGCGACCGCCTTTAAGTCAAAATTCAGTAATCGTTCTAAGTCTTCAAGGTGCTCAGGCGTGGCGGTAGGAATGGTGGATTCAATCCGATTGATGACCTTCTCTTTGAAATCTTTAATCGCTGAAATACAGATAGCGATCTGCTCTTCATAATCGGTTTTCTCAACACTGTCGCCAACATCTTGTTTTAGCTTATGCTTTTCACCTTGCGCCTGCAGGTATGCCCGTAATTCAGCCGCTGTTTTAAAGCCCATAAGATCGGGCGCGTCTGATTCTTTAACCGGTGCTTGAGTAAGATAAGGTGCCGCTTGAATAACATCATAGAGCGGGGTTTGACCGTGATAAGCCGTGGCATCTATACCAGCGTTCTTTAATTTTTTAGCAATAGTGGAACGGTGATAGCCGAATGCCTCTAGCTCTGATTTGTTCCAGAGGCGTTTTTCATTGTTCATTGAAAGCCCTCTTGAATGAGTCTCGTCTCTCCGAGTGTCACGCCCTTCTTCGCATTAGGTTGACGTTGCCATTAATGAAGTTCTCTCAAACTTTGCTTGTTCCTTTTTGAATCATCACTTGCGCTAACATGTAAGGAGTTTCAGCAGCGAGCTGAACATGATCACGGCTAACAAGTGAGACAGCGAGGAACCGACGCTATGAGGAATAGGTCACCACCGTAAGCACTATGCCAATAGGTTGCATGTTTAGTGTTTTGCTCTTGGTGGTGTTTGATTTGTTGGTTTTATCGAGGGCTCTATAGCAAAGTCCTCTGTAAAACCCAGTTAAGTGATAACAAGCTAACCAGGGTTGGTTTGGTAATAATTGATGCAGTCGTTAAGTTGCTCGATGTAGATCATCAAATTCTCTACTGAGCGCTCTGGGTAATAAATCCCGCCACCTTCATGCTCGTACCATTCCAAGCTTGGAGCAATTGGCATGCAACCAAACGAATTAATGCTTGTTGGTTTTGCAGTTAGAATTTGGCACCCTCCCAGAACTAGGACCAAACCGCTGACTATGGCTGCTTTTAACATCTTGCTTGATAGCATCATACTTTTGCTCCTGCAGTTTGAGTTGTTGGCGTTTTTGGTGCCGATCCCAAGCATTGGACACAGCAATAATAAGCTTGCCAACCATAGGAAGAGCTTTGAGCCAGCTCATCACTACGCACCGTCAACATTTTTAGAGCGCTTATAGTTGCCTGCTGCTCGGTTCCAAAGCCAACGAAACCACCAAGGCCATGAACGTTTAAACTCTTCACTGACTTGCGCATCCACATGAGCGATGGATGTCGCCACGGTGGTTGCTATACCGACTGCAGCGTAAAACCAATCTGGAACGTTTGGATCTACAGTGGTTCCAGTTGCGGCAAAAGTTACCGATGTAAATAATAAGGCACAGGTTGTGAGTACAATTTGGTATATCTGCTTCACAGATCACCTCCATTAAAAAAGCAGCCCTTTGGCTGCTGGTTATAAGATTCTTATAAAGTACCTAAGTACTCGAAGTGAGGGCCGTCGTAACTTCCCCGTTGATGTTCATCTTTGCTTGAGCCGTTTTGGTTCCAGTCCCCACCCCATCGAATTCGAATACCAATGATTGCTGCGGCTTTGAACATGGCTTCAGCTATCAATGGGCATTTATCCCATGCAACTTTCCCGTGAAGTAATGGAACCAGATCCACCGCGTAACCAAATCCGTCGTCTTGGATTAGGTGCTTACTATTCAGCGTCCATGTTTTTTTAGGGCTGCCGTAATAAAGCTTATGCTGGCGCTCAACGGTTCGTACCGTTTCATTCACCGAAAGGTCAACATCTTCAAGAAAGGTAATGGCGAGAGCAACGCATGCGGCCATTCGAGGTTTTAACTTATGTAAGCGTGTAAGGCTGCGTTTTCCTAGATAGTAATTAGCCATGTGCTTTTTTCTCCTTTCTTCGCTGTCGGCATTTGTCGATGAACACAACAATGTCGAAGATTAAACGGCAGCCAACAAACAAAAGCCCCACCCCAGAAAAAAGTTGCGCGGTGAATATTTCTTGATTTGTCGCTACGTGAGCGGCTTCTTGTGCTTTAGCTGCTACTTGGTCGCTATAGGCCGCAATTCCGCCGCCACCGAAATAAGCAATGATTCGCCCTTTCCACTCTTCTATACGTGCTAGCGGCATGATCTTCCCCATACAAAAAAGCACCCGACATTCGCTATGGAAAGGGGTGCTTTGTCAGTTATAAACGGTAGAAACGAAAAAACCCCGCCGAGTGGGCGAGGTTTTCTAATGTGGCAATTATGCTCCCTTAGAAAGAAAACATCAAGCAGTTAGAAGTACTTTTTATTACGTTGCGGGTCACTTGCTCTGTGCCTGCGGTTTTTGGTTAATTAACATCGTATGGCTTATGTAATATTTAAACGCCTCTCAATAGATAGCTCACTTCTGTTGCCTTGCATCAAGTGTTCAATAAACAACCAGTTCGTATTGTTTTATTTATGCACACTTATTTATAAAATATATATTTGTATCAAAATATATATTAAAATATATCCATACAAATTTGATGCATATGGAAAAGACTAATAATTATTAAATCAGAAATTTAAACCAATGTTATCGGAGAAAAGGTTATGGGGGCTGTTCTATATCTACATTACGGTCACAGTCACAGGCTCTACATCCCACGCCCATCAAATTAAATAATTAACAACCAAGCAATACATTCGTTTTCTAACTCAAATGGGCAAGATTCAACGGAAAAACAACACTAGATGAAATTCGTTTATTTACTAAATAACGTAATCATGCCCGTCAGATAAATATAGGCTTTTTTATGGTAAAACTCAGTTTTAAGGGAGCTTTATTGGCTTCTATCTCCATTCTTGTTGCTATTTCAGTTGGAACAGCAAACTACTTATCATTTGTCAATGAACGTGATGCGCTTCAAAAAACCCTTTATCAAGCGACCAGTCAGCGCGTTGAAGTTGAGGCCAAGCGAGTCAGTGATTTTATGGCAAGTAAAGCTACCGCTGTTCGTAACCTAGCTAACGATTATAAAAACTATAACTATTCAGACTCCCATGCCGAGCGAATGCGTATTAGTGGTCTCTCCGCTGATGTTGTAAATATGATGATTGGTTTAGAAAATGGCGATGCATACAGTTCCGTTTCTTATGATAACTGGATTGATCATAAAAACCCCCCTTCTTATGATCCTCGTGTAAGACCCTGGTATAGAGATGCACAAAGCTCAGGGCAACTTACTTATACTGATGTCTATAATGATGCCACGACAGGCGAACAGATAGTTAGTATCGCTCAAACATTTGGATCAGGTGTCGTGTTAGCCGATGTATCTTTAGCAGTGCTAGATAATACAGTTAAAGGAATTAATATGTCAGGTGCAATGGCTATGCTAATGACAAACGACACGACTGCGTTAGCCAGTACATCGAATACGATTAAAAGTGGTGATAAATTGGTGGATTATCCATCGTTAAGGGATGTAGCTAGTGCCGTGGTCGGTAAAACCTCAGCTGTGGTTGACTATGAATTGAAAGGGGCAGATAAAGTACTTTTTTCTAAGCGCATAAAACTTGGAGATAAAAGCTGGTATTTGTTAATCTCCTTAGATAAAAGTGTCGTTTTTGCAACAATTGAAGAAGCAAAACGAACTGCTTTCATATCAACAGGCGTATACTTAGTTATATGTACTTTTTTAACATTACTTATCCTGAATTATTTATATCGCCCTATTCTAGCACTTAAAACCACCATTCAGAGCCTATCCAGTGGCGATGGTGATTTAACACAACGTCTTGCGGTTAATTCTAATGATGATTTAGGGCAGATAGCCAAAGGGGTCAATACTTTTATTGCAAGCTTACAATCCATGATGTTGGATATTGAGTCTTCCACGATCATGCTTCAAAGTGATGTTAAGGCATTGACAACCCAGACTCAGAACAATGAACAAATACTTTCCCAACATGTTGTAGAAACAGAACAAATCGTGACAGCTATTGAGGAAATGAATTCAACAGCCGAGTCCGTGGCTCACAACGCAGCAGAAACGGCACAATATACTTCAGAAGCAACAACGATGAGTGGTGAATCTTTAGAAGTCGTTAATAATGCTCAATCAAGTGTATCCTCTTTAGTAGGAGAGGTAGATGAAACAGCCAATAATATTCAAGCAATGAGCGAAGAGACCAAAGGCATTAATTCCATTTTAAGTGTCATTGGTGGTATAGCTGAACAAACCAATCTATTGGCACTGAATGCTGCAATTGAAGCCGCTAGGGCTGGAGAGCAAGGCAGAGGTTTTGCTGTTGTGGCGGATGAAGTTCGAGCACTGGCAAGTCGCACGCAAATCAGTACTGGTGAAATAGAAAAAGCTCTAGATAGTTTAATTAGTGGTAGCCAATCCGTCACCAATTCTATGAATGCTACGAAGAACACTTGTAATATAACAGCTGAAAGTACAGAGCTTGTCGGGCAACGTATTAATGGATTGAGTCACCATATATCTGAAATACATGATTTGAGTACTCAAATTGCAACAGCAGCAGAAGAGCAAAGTAGCGTGACACAAGAAGTAAGCCGTAACATGGCATCCATCAATGACATGGTGAGCCAACTTAGCGTTAATGGGCGAGAAACTTCACAACAAACTGAAAGCATTTCCAGCATAAATGCACAACTCACTCAAATAGTGAGTAAATTCAAACTTAAGTAAAATCCTTACTAGTCTTTATTTAAAGGCGTCATGGGAACAATAAACCTGTCAATAAGTGAGTGATGAGCTAGCATATTTATCACTCACTTATTTATCAGAAAATGCGTAATCGTAAAAAATCAACATAACTCACCTCGACTTGTTTTTACAATTCCAGTAAGCACATTATGGTTAACAACATCTACCACATGCTGCCCATTGCCTTTGGTTAGTCATTACTTGTAGCAATAACTCTATTACACAGACAAATCGAGAAATAATAATCAAGCTCCACGACTCCAACGAAATAGGTTTTCTTTTCCTTAAACTTCAACTTCTAATACTTTTGCCATACTCTCTTCTTTCTCAAACCGCCCCTGCAACGCCAATGCAGCTCCATTGCGTTTATCCGCTAACCACTTAACCAACTTGCCTAAGATCGATTCGTACTTCTTAAAGCGTGAGAAAGTAACGGGTAAGGTTTGGCAGAAGAAAGCAAAGCGGGTTTCTTGGGTCCAACCGATACGGCCACCGTCGCAGCATGGGCAGGTTCTTCTTGCTCGGTTCTTGGCAATGTATTTACCGCTGCCATTACACTCGGGGCAAACTTGGCCGAACTGCTGAGTCGCTTCTGCAATGGCTGTTGCCACCAAAGCTTCTAGTGCCTTTTCTGGGTATGGGCCGCGCCACTTTTCCATTAGCGTGTTGGCTTCAACCAAAGTCGCTTTGTACAAATTATGCAAGGCAGGTTTGTCGTGCAAGATTTCAACGAACAGCACCAGAAAACCCACTGGCGAATCTTTCCAGGCTAAACCGACAAGAGCGAGCTGTTCATCCAATGACAGCAACGCCTTGCCACCAAGTGACGGTTCATAGTTGATCCCTTTAACATTGAATTTCGCCAGCAGTTTTTCTATTCGCATTACGCCCTTGCTCCCATTGTTGCTACCCTTGCGAACACAGAGCTTTGTTCAAATTGCTCTGGTCTTGGTCTTTGAATATCACTAATTGGTTTCACGTTTGATCTGTCTTGCAAACGCTTGGTATTTCTCGCAGGTAACGAACCCGCCTTGGCTTTCTGGGCGTACTTCTTCAACGCCTTGCGATGCTTGGTTCTTGCATCACGTTCACTCAAATAACTTCGACATAAAAACCCAACCTCTTGCGCTGTCCAGTATTCGATATCACCTTGCGGCTTACCTCGAATCATTCTGGCAAACGCTTCATCCACATCTACCAGGTCTTTGCGGCCCATCGATACAAACTCTGGCAAGCTTGGAGGCCATGCATCCCCTTCCAACAACGCTTGGCCTACTGCTCGACGGATCTCACTGGCCGACATTGTGGTAATCGCTTGAATCCAAGTCGATGGTAGTTCCTTGTGTGGCCACTTCGCCCCGTAGGCTTCCACAAACTTGATTTGAACCCAATCCTCCACGCTCAACTGGATCACCTGATTGCCCACTTGGTGCGGCAGTGTGACCGTATCGTGCGAGCAAATCTGCGTTGTGTTGTTCGTATCGGTTTGGCTGAAGGCTTGGCTTAGCGTGGTTTGATTGATTGTTTTCATGTTCGTCATTCCAGCGTTCTTGGTTCAAGTAAGTCGTTAGGTGCAGTTTATCGAAACCGAATTGGCGGTTAGTAAGCCGAGTTCTTACATCCGTGCAGAGCATGTTGGTAAATTCATCCACCGGCTCATTTCTCGCTTGAGCCACACTCTTAAATTTCGCTAAAGAATTTTTCTTAGATTTCTTCGTTGGAAACTCAACCCATAATCGCTCGAAGCAATGTTCAATTTCAGCAACATCTTTTTGTTTATTTTTTATAGGTTCTAATTGACTGGTTCTATGACTGGTTCTGGGTGACACAGGATCACCAGGTTGGTGATCCTCTGCCACCACCCCTAGTGATCGTGTGTCACTAGGGGGTGACAAATTGTCACCATCTAAATGAAGGTGATAAATGTTGCTAGAGTTGCCCTTTTCACCCTTACGATAGGTCAAAGTGACTAAGCCCGTTTCAGACAACGCTTTGATGTGTCGCATGGCGGTTCGGCGGTCTATTTCGCACATTTCAGCAATGTGATCATAAGACGGCCAACACTTACCATTGTCGTTCGCATTATCCGCAAGTTTAAGCAGCACTAACTTTCTTGTTGGGTTACCGACTTTGATACTCATCGCCTTTGCCATTAGCATCATACTCATAGGCTTACCCTCGCCTTTTCAAATAACGATACTTCAAGCTCAGCTATCGCATGTGCGGTTGGCCGTAGCTCTACTGGCAGATCATTTACACGATTCTGATTCATCCTCATGTTGACGAACTTCGTCACACAGATGAGATTTTCAATCACACAATTTAGTGGGTCGCCATCGATGAATCGGATCACATGCTTGGCAGGAATAGCACCATGATGCTGTTCCCAAATAACATGATGTTTGTATCGATACCGAGTTTTCGCCTCTGTATAAGGGTCTGGTTCTGCGACTTTAATCAGTATGAAACCATCCTTAGAACAGATACGCTCATGCCCTAATGGTTTGTGATTCGGTGGCTTACTTCCTTTTCGAAAACTGCCTGAGTTTGGCTTACACACGCCTTTTGTCCCTGTATTCCAAGGTTGATTGCCTTTATCAAGCTTGCCATCACGCCCCGTTAGCCAGCCGTGCCGCTTACAGAATGACGACATAGCAGAAACCTTTAACTCCATACCAAACCGTTGATTAAACATTTCGGTAAGATCCTTTCTAGGCAACAAACTATTGGTTTTGATGAAGGCTTTCTCTTCTTCGCTGTATGAATGGCTTTGCCCTCTAGGCATGAGGTTTTCCTCCAATCATTTCAGGTAGCTCTGTTCTTCCTGCGTACTCAGTTCTGAATTTTTGGGCATCAAGCGCAAGCCTGGCATTGTCGACAATTTGCTTTGAAACCGCCGCGATCGCTTTTCCACGATTGATCTCTACTTTCAACTTTTGGTCGCATAGGTTTTCATCACCTAAACGTTCCATTTGAGCGAATAGGTGGTTATTTAGATCAAGCAGTTGGTTTTTCATCTAGCCGCCCTCGCCTTCATTGTTTTAAGAATTTGATTCGCTTTATTACGAGAAACGACAAAGCGACAGTGTCCATTGTTGGCGACCAAAATCATTTGGCCGCAGTAGTTTTGATAAGAAAGACTCATTGCACAAAGTTCTCCATAAAATTTCACTAACGTTCGCAAGTTCATAGGTGGTCAGCCTTTTTGCGAAATTAGAGTTTCGAGGTAATTCATTAACGGTTCGTGAGCACCTTCGCTCTCTTGCACTTCTTTGTAAGCCGCTCGTAATTGGTCTTGTGTTGCGTACTCACTGAGTAACAGCACAGAACGAAAGGCTTCAGATGATTCTTTGCTGAAATCGGCAAGAAGTTGATCGCGGTTCGCCATGGTGTTGCTTGCTCCAATCGCCGCGACAGAAAACCCAAGTGGATTCAAAAACTGGTTGAGTGCTGCCGTTGCCCTCGCCTTTGGCATTGCTGCGATAATGGCAGGCAACAGATCCATGATGTTGGCTTTGGCCTCGATGCTTGTTCGGCTCACATAGCGAAACAGGTTTTGAGTGTTGTTGAAGTTGTTCGCGGCTGAAGGCACTTTAAGAATGTGCTCTTGTTGGCAATCTTCCTCGTCGAAAATCTTCATCTTGTGATAATGCCGAGCAATGTATTCTGCGATTTGCTCTTTGTTTGCGTCGCTCCGCCAAGCGACAACAGCGTTATGCATAACGCTCTTTAAACTGGGTTGCATGTTTTTTCCTTACTGGTTATTTATCCAGAATGTGGGTGATCAAGCAGCTTTCAAAAAAACTGCTAATCTTGTTTTAAAGTCGTTAGGAGATTTAAACGCTGATGGTGTAAGTACCCTGTGGCTCAAATTTGTTAGTTCATGAGCTTGCTGAGTTCTGCCATTTTTAGCGGGAAACTCCCCCACTAACTCCCACTTACGAACAGCTTGAGAGGTAACTCCAAATAATTCCCCCATTGCTTGGTAATTACCTTTGAAGTACTGACTCAGGATTTTCTTAACTATGTTTGGTTTCATTTCGACCTCATTACTTAACCAAAAGTTAAGCACATTAAACATTAAGTGATAGTTAAGTGTCAACCAAGATATAATAACCATTGGTTAACTTGAGAATTAAAACACATGGATCGTCAATTACTGTTTACCGACAGATTAAACAAAGCCTGTGATTTAGCTGGAATTCCTATACGCGGAAGAGCTACCTATCTACAGAAGCACCTACCATTCGACATCTCTTTAGTTGGCGTTAGAAAATGGTTGGTGGGCGAATCAATCCCAAACACAAAAAAACTCTCTGACATTGCATCTCTACTTGGAACAACTGTGGAGAGCTTATTAGACAGCGATGAAATTGAGCTAAGAGATACAAACAGTGATAAAGAGTTCTGGGGGAAAATCAAAAATAAACAAATCCCTAACTCTCAGTTCCTAGATTCACAGAACTTAAAAGCCATTCCTATTTTAAGCCAGGTTCAGGCTGGTGATTGGAAAAGGATTGTTGTTGATCAAGATACAGAGTTTGAATGGCAAACCGTTTCAGCAAACACATCAGATCAAGCATTTGCATTGAGAGTAACTGGTAATTCAATGACTAATCCTCATGGGGCACCATCAATCCCCGCAGGTTCAATCGTTGTTGTCGAACCTTGTAGCTGTCCAGATAACGGTAAGATTGTTGTCGCTACACTCAATGATGCACCAGAGGCGACGATCAAGAAGTTAGAAATTGATGGCCCTCATCGTTTCTTAGTTCCTTTAAATCCAAAATATGACCCGATTCCAATCAATGGAAACTGCCGTATTGTTGGTTATGTAAAACAAGTAATTATGAATCTTTAACTAGTTTTCATCTGAAGAATTTAGTAGCTCGCATTATGCGGGCTATTTTTTTGCCTATAAACTTAACCAAAAGTTATTGACATCATAGTTAACTTTTAGTTATCGTAACTGCAAGTTAAGTTTAAGGAGAATCTAAATGAGTTTGTTATCCATAGAATCTATCAGCAAAACACTAGAAGGCTCAAAAGCCATTCAGTTACATAAGGCAAGTTTCGAGCACTTCCTTGCGAACACACCGAAGTCAGACCCGTTTTACGACGAGCTAAAGCAGCTCATTCAACTCAGTAATCAGTGTGAAGGTTTAGAAATAAACGTTGGCAGTGAGAGCTTAGCGATCATCCACCAGTTCAACGCTCTTTCTGAGCAATTGAGCAGTAAGTTAAACGTTATTCAGTTCAACTAGAACTTTGTGCAATGAGACTTTATTGAGGGCTGACCACCCTCCTGCTTTTGAGGAAGTGTTATGAGTAGTGAATGCCAAAACGATATTAGAACCGTTTTAAGGGAATTAAAGAAAAATGCGGAGTTGATACGTTGTTCATTTTGCCCTTTACGGTATCCATACGACGAAGAGTTGAGCGCGAACCAACAAATGCACCCGCAATTTCGTAAAGGAGCAGTGAATGCATTAGATACACAAATTTCACATATTACGAAAATCGAGAAAGAGCTTTTTGAGCATCACGACGATTTAGTTCAGACCACTGAATGCAAACTTCAACTGGCTCCTGAAGGTCGATGTTGTAAATCGTTTCGCTGCCAACTGAATCAAAAGGCCCTTTAACTTGCTGTCCTTTCTGTAAATCACAAGTGTCTAGGTGTTCACAAATAGTAAATAAGCCACTTTCAAGTTGAACAGCGAACATTCCATGGTGCTCATTAAGGTACACAATTTGACCAAGCATAGTTATATCCTTTGAGTAGTTAACATAAATAAGGATACCACGACCGAGCGTGAGTAAATATCTCGGGCTTTTTTTAAAGCTCTGATTTGTGAGGGCTTTAAAAAGAGAAAACCCCTATCAGTGACCAAACCGATAAGGGCTTACTTTGTGCAATGAGACTTAGATAAACCAAGAACTCGCAATCAGTATATAACTGGCTGACCACCAATTTCAAGTACTTAGGCTGATTGTGGGGAATCACCCCAAATAAAAGGTAACGCAATGAGTACATTATTTAAAACAAGCCAAGAAGCTTTCATCGGTAAACATATAACTCTTAAATTGGAAGATGACGGCTACAAACCATTTGAAATCAGTAAGGCCGTAGAGCACGCAATCAACTTCTACCGTTCTAATGCTCGATTCGCTCGCGGAAAGGTATTTGATGAAAGCTTAACACGAGCACGCCAATTGCTTGCACCTGTCAAAACAACAAAAGCAAAGCGTAAGGTTTCAAAATGAGTAAAGAACGGAAAAAGAAACTCGCAGCCGTTCGAGCACAGCGCTTACGTGATAAGCGTAAACAATCGGGCGCTTCTGATATTCGAGTGTCTCTACCAGAGTGTGAACAGGAAAAGCTCAATGAGATTTGCCAGTTCTTTGGCTATCCATCTAAGCCTTATGCTCACGTTGAAGCTTTGCAATCACTGATTCACCGTGTTCATGCTGAGTTACCAGTGATTGAAGAAGAACTCGGCTGTTGCGGTAAGTGTGGCGAACAACTCCCACAAGGTTGTGCCAAGTTACGTGAAGGCGGCTTATTTAAAGGTGATGCCATGTGTTGGCACACCACAAACAGGATGAGATTAATTCCACCAGCAAAGGAAGTGCCTAATGATTAGTGTCGTTACTTATGCCGTTATTTGTGTCGTGTTTTATGTTTTTTATATGAAAAGTTCAGCTAAAAAAGGAAATTAAAATGGAATCTAAATCTATTGCCACTCAACATCAGATCCCACGTTTGTTCATTAGCGATAAGGAAGTTCGTGAAGTGTTAGATATCAGCCAACCTACCCTTTGGCGCTGGACTCAACAACTTGGCTTCCCAAAAGCTGTCAAAGGTATGAAAGGCAAGCGCCCATACAAAGAGTTTTTGGCATGGGCGCAAGAGCGTGGGATGGTGTGAGTTACCAAGTAATAATACCTGTATCTTCATCGTAAATTGAGTCTTCAATTTCCTCACGAAGCTGAATCTCAACTCCCGAGCATTTTTTCGCTTGGGAGCGAAGTTCTTCCGGATTTATATTAACCCGAATAAATTTTACGTTATCTAATGTTGCTCCTTCAAAGTTGAACTTTGATTTTTTTATATCAATAAAAGTTACATTTTTTAGTCTCGCATTGGAGAAGTCAACAATGGATAAATTCATTCCATCAAATATGGTTTTTATAAAAATACAATCAGAGAAATTCACATTTAAAAATTGGCAATCCTTAAATGTTACCTTAAAAAAATCACTAAATCTAAATGAAGCATCTGGAAATCTTGTGGATGTAAAATTACAATCATCAAACTTACTACGTTCCATTTTAGCCACGCCAAATTTACATTTAAAAAAATCCGAATATTCAGCCCTACAATTGCAACCAGATGATTTTTCAAAAACTGTTCTAGTGAATTTAGACTTATAGAGAACCGTATTATTAAACTTTGTATAACTACAATCACATCTATCAAGTATGTGATTAGAAAAGCTTGCGCCCCTCATATTACTTTCGAATAAATTAACATTTAAAAAATGCCCCAACTCGAACCTAAAATCATTTAGATCAAATCGACTAAGATTTTGTTCCGATAATAATAACCCTCCTAAGGAATTAGCTATCAATGATGGAGTACTTCCGTAATCTCTAATCACGTTGATACATTCACCTAATGCTATAGCGTTAGGTAACTTTAGTTCTTCTATCTTTTTTGTATATGAGGCACATGAATTATAAATAAAAAACAATGACTCTAACGAATATTTATAAGCATTCAGCATTTTAGAGAATATACCGAAATCTGCTTTTTCAACTGGTAACCCATCAACCATTACTACGTTCAGTAGCGTAGATAAACTAACCTGCCATAACAATACTTCTTTAACTGAATAGTTCTTTAATTCTGTTTCGAAAAAAACACCAACATACTTATCAATACGCGTTGAACCAAACATTTCCAGCCACTTTATAAGTGCCATATCCAGATCAATACCCTGTTTTCTAGACTTCTTCCTAAATTCAAGTTGTGCCGAAAGATATTTTACTTCTTCTAAAATCCTCCTTGCTGCAAGATATTCCCCAAAGGATTTATGAGTAAATTCAAAGGTTCTATCACCAATGCTATTCGATCCAAATTGTCTAAAGTAAAACGCCGTTAACAACCTCACAACTCCTTTTTCTGCACCCTCAGAAAAACGTTGTAAGTGAGTAGCTAAACCATTATTTACACAGCCAGTATATATCTCATGCTCGGTAGCTGTTCTTCCATTTTTACCTTTCCAGACTGTGATTGCAATTTCTTCAAGAATTTCAATAAACTCTTCACGTGACAAGTGATTGGTATTTATATGACAACGATTTTCATAGTTTCTAGAATGTACCTGACTTAGAAGTTCTTCATATATTTTATTTAAGCTAACATTTTTGGATATATTAAGATTCCCTCTAACAAATGAGAATGACACTAAATAATTAAGTAATGGTTCTTTAGTTATTGGTTCTAAATTATTGTTATTAAGTTCAGATGGAAATGACTTATACTGTCTTCCAGTAGCTAATCCAAACTTCTTCCACCAAACATCCCTCTGATCGGTTAAGAGTAATTGATCAGGATCTATATAAATATAGCGCTCATGATTGTTTACAAAATACGGTAACACATGTAAAATTTGACCCTCATTTTTTAGTATTACCTCACTACTTTGTATAGATATATCCCGACCAGTTACAATTGCTTGCCAAGATCGGTTTTGGCTATTAACTCTATATAATATCCTAGCTAGCTCATCAACAAACCTTAAAGCAGTTTCACTAGCTGCTTTCCCTTGCATAGATAGCTCATCAAGACCGTCAAATATTAATACAAGCCTATCAAAGCCTGAATTAACATCAATTGCATCAAAGCCAATATTTGGATTTTGTAATGTATACTTTGCAATAGATGCCAATAAGTCATCTTGAAGATCGAAATGGTGAAGAGGAACATGTAATACATTCCAGTATCGATTTCTGGAAATATCAACTGTCAATATTTTTGTTAATGAAGACTTACCACAACCCGGCCCGCCACTAATGAGTTTAATTGGGTCTTTTAGATTACACTCATTTAACCACTCAATAAGGTGAGAGTTAATGTCAACAACTCTTTTTTTGTTACTATCGTTTTTTTCTAAATAGTATCCTCGTAACGGAACATAGACATCCTCTAAAGAAAAGACCTCATTAAAGACTCTGTCTTTGGACATCATCGTAAGCCCCTGTTGATACGATGCCCATTTTCGCTGTTTTAATGTCGCTGTTGTAAATGGTGTCACTAAAAAACTTGATAAATTACTATAAGCTTCACTATTTTCGGCCCACTCACGATGAAGAGAGAAAACGAAATGTGACTCTAACTTGTTGAGGAATGCCAATGTTTGATAATCATGAAACCCATTAAAATCTAACCAAATTTTTACTGGGTTTTTCATTTCCTTGAGAAATTGATTCTTTTCTGGATGAGAGAAAAAAGACGCATCAAATGTACACTCGATTTTCTTGATCTCATGTTCTAAGTCAAAACCATCAAGTTGATTTCCGCTATCAAGATCGGCAAATAATTCTTTATAGTCTAAGGAAGTTGCTACAAGAGATGTCCTGAGCGAAGTTGCAATAAGCTTCCACATTTCTTCTTCTGGGCTATTTGATTGATGAAAACTGCCAAGCATATCGATTATATGTTCATAAGCTCCTTTTACATCGCCCATCATCCCAGCACCAATAACTTTTGAAATAGTTATCAATGTAGATTTAAAATCGAATCCAATTTCTTTTAATAAAAATGGTAACGGTTTACTAATTATTATATCGCTCATTTATCTGCTGTTCTCGCAAGTCTATAAGACCAATTTTGATAAGCCTTTCTCTGCTCATCTAAATAGTCATAGTCTAAATAATGGCTTTGTACGCCTGTGTGAACTTTATGGCCGAGCATAGTTTCAGCTACATGGAATGGAACACCCATGGCTTCCCACATGTTTCGAGCGGTTCTGCGCATATCGTGATTGGTTGTTCTTGGAAACCCTGCCGCTTCTATCGCATCTGCCAGCTTGCGGCCAAACTCGACAGGTACGTTTTCAGACATCGGTCTGTCTTCTTCTTTGTTCACCGGTGGAAACATGATTTCGAAATCAGGCCAAATGGCAAACTGCTGTCGAATTATCTCTTCAGCTAACGGCGGAATCGCTCGCCTAATTGCTCCGCCCTGCTTCTTGCGAGTTTTATTGTTTTCTTCTGGTACCGTCCAAACAAGATTCTCTAAATCAAAATCTCGCTTCTTGGCCAAACGAAGTTCATTACTTCGATTGGCAAAAATCATCATTAAGCGAAGAAAGTTCTTATTGCTCTCATGTACCGCGATATCATCTACCGCTTTCCATAGAGCTTTTGCACCGGCTTCGTTCTGCTTGGCTTTCTTGGTATCGCTTTGAGCACCAACATCAGCCTTTTTAACTTCAGACAGAACGTTGTATTTCAGCAAGCCATGACGAACAGCGTATGAAAGCACCTGTTTAAAGCGAGCCATTACGTTAGCAGAATGCTTCGCGCTCACTCTTTGCTTCGCTTTTTTGAATACAGGCATGAAGTCAGCAAGTTCCAAGTGCTTTGCCTGGTGCTGACCAAGGTAAGGGCTGATATCTGTCTCAAACATTTTTTTGAGCGACTCCCACCCTTTGATGTTGTCTTGAGCGTGGTTCTCTACCCAATACGTGATGAGATCATCAATGGTGCTTGGTAAGGCTTTATCAGAAAGATTAATACCAGTGCGAGGGTCTACCCCTAAAATCGCCAATTCTGCTTTCTTGTCGCGCTCACGCAAGGCATCACGCATTTTCATAGCTGGGTATTCACCAAGCTTCATTTTGATGGGTTTACTTTGGTAGGTAACTCGGAATATCCAAGTGATTTTTCCTTTGGGGCTCACACGCACACCCAAACCATCGCGGTGGGTGATTTCTGGTTTACCTTTGTAAGGCTTTCCTTGTGTGGCTCTTAGCCAAGCATCTGTGATTGCCATTCATTTGTACCATAAATATTTGGTACAAATTTGGTACAAGCAAGCGATGAATGCAAGTGAAATCTGTTCAGTATGGGCGAGAGCACGATTATTGATTCAATGTTTTTGATTTAGGTTAAGCATTTGTATCTTAGGAATTAATTTAATGAAATGAATGGAAGTAGGAATTTCTGAAATGAGCTTGAGAAGTGAGAGGGAGATACACTAAGCGACACATGTTCAATTAATTTGAAAGTGAAATATAACGATCGCCTATCAGTAATACGAATACCGGGGAAACCGTTAAGGGGTGAGATTCTACCTATGTAAATCGCTGATTGCAAAACCGCAGCCTTGTATTTTTAATAACCTATATTTCATTGAACGTCATACGTTGATTTGTAGTGGTCAACGAAAATCACGGCAGAACAAATACCCTCGTACTTCATATTTATTAGCTAAACTTAAATGAAGAACGTCGCATGCAGGGGGCAAGTTGATAAGAACAAACATTCACTCTTTTATTGTTCTTACTTTTTTACTTCTAACATCATCAAGTTTTGCGTTAGAAGCGCACAACTATGGCCCTTTGAATGCCTATGCTCAGTCTCCATTACAATCCAATAGCCTTACCCCTCAACTACGGTCTGGCTACTCTCTAACAGAGAACAATGTCGAGCTTTACGCCAATTTCACAGCCGCGAGTATCTGGGCGCATACCGATGAATATTCGATTGATTATTATCAAAACCAGGTCAATGTAGGCGGAAAGTGGCAATTAGATGAACGCTGGCAAATAGATCTCGGATACAGACTCAATTATGCAGGAGATAACCATTTAGATGGATTAACGAAAAGCTTCCACCAGCTGTTTGGCATTGATCAAAACGGCCGTGATGAGGCAAGTAACCATCAATTCTCAATTTCAATCCCACAATATGATATAGACATTGAGGACTTCCAAAGCGATACACTTTCCAGTGCCACCACTTTATATCTCCAGTATCAGTGGCTAAATGAACAGAACCACGGGTTGTCATTAGGAGGGGCTATATATTACAACCACGTCAATAGCGGAACATTTAAAGGCAGTGACTTTGAGCAAGCCGTGCAAATTAACTACAGCTATCGAAATCGCTCTCACCAGTTATTTAGTACGGTTGGTCTTGCTTTTCACGACACTGTTCGAATATTCACTCAGCTAACACACAAAAAGGTGACATTGTCACTCACTTTAGGTTATCAATATCAGATTGCACCTAATCACGAGCTACATCTTGAATACCGTTGGTACGAAGGTGCCATTGATACGCCTAAAAGTTTTTCTGAAGCATCGAATGAGTTTGTGCTTGGTTACCGCTATACCATGCCTCAATCGGCTCTAGAGATTTCTCTAACCGAAAATTTATTTAATATGGATAACAGCACTGACATCGCTTTTACGATTGGGTACCGTTATCACTTATCTTTACACTAAGGATTCTTTGATGAGTTTGCCTTAAATTACGCTCCTTAGATTAATGTTCTCTTCACTAAACCCTGCCTACTGTCCACTCCCAAAATTTCCACTCCTAAAATTCATTGCTCAATCAAAGCTATTGAAATTTTGCACAGATGGCTTACTCTATTTGTATAGTCAATTAAAAGTAAGTATGACCATGTCCAACTCTCCGCTCTACGTTCAGATCCGCCAGTTCATCGCCGATAATATCGATTCAGGCTTATGGCCGGTTGGGCATAAGATCACTACAGAGTTGGATCTAACCACTCAGTTTAACGTTAGTCGGATGACGGTAAACAAAGCCATTCGAGATCTCGTTGCAGAAGGAAAACTAATACGAAAACCTCGATTAGGCACTTTTGTTTGTCAGCAAGATGAGAAAGCAGAGTCACCACTGCTTGATATTAGAAACATCGCAGAAGAAGTCTCAACCAGAGGGAAGCAGTATCACAATCAAGTCGTAAAACAGATTGCGATCAAAGCCGATGAACCCGTCGCGATCAAATTAGGTATCAGAATTGGATCTGATGTTTTTTATAGTGAAATCATTCATTTTGAGGACAATAGTCCAATTCAACTCGAAGTCCGCTGGGTGAATGCTATCTATGCACCGGATTATTTAAATCAAAACTTCTCCAAAGTGACACCCAATCAATACCTCTCCAACAACTGTCCATTGAGCGCCATTGAGCATAGCGTAGAAGCCATTGTTCCAGAGCCTAATATTAAAGCCTCATTAGCACTTTCCGATAATGAACCCTGCCTTCTACTTAATCGCCGCACATGGAGTGGTGATAAATTAGTGAGTTCAGCTTTACTCTACCACCCAGGAAGCAAATACAAACTTACCTCTAAGATTGAGTTGAACTAAAGCATATTACTCTACCTTCCGATCACATTTTAGTAACATTAGACTTGTCGAACGCTAATTTTTGCTCTATTTATTTGTATATACATTTAAATTTACGTCGAAGTTGAGTTCTCATATGAATTTAGTTCTTACCAACGCTTGTTTAGTCACAATGCAAACTGGTGAATATGGCTATCAAGTCACAGAGCCAAAAACCGTGGTAGTTAAACAGGGCAAGATCCATTCGATTAACTCAAGTGCCTACATTCAACCAATCGAGTCTAGTGATTCTCAACAAATCGATTGCCAAGGGAAGTTGGTGACTCCAGGGCTTATTGATGCTCATACTCACCTTGTCTATGCAGGTAATCGTGCCAACGAGTTTGAAATGCGCCTTAAAGGTATTCCCTACCAAGAAATTGCCAAACAAGGAGGTGGAATACTATCGACGGTTAAAGCCACAAGGAACGCAACTGAAGAGCAACTCATTGAACTTGCCCTACCCCGTTTAGATGGTCTTATCCGCTCAGGCGTGACTTCAGTAGAGATCAAATCTGGCTACGGGCTAAATTTACACGATGAACTGAAGATGCTTCGCGCGGCGAAAATGCTAGAAAATCACCGCAATATTAAAGTATCAACTACCTTATTGGCAGCTCACGCACTCCCTCCAGAATTTACCAACCGTCCAGACGATTACATTTCATACGTCTGTTCTGAGATCATTCCACTGGCCGCCCAAGAACAACTCGCAGACAGTGTCGATGTCTTTTGTGAAAGCATCGGTTTCAATTTGAATCAGACGCAAAAAGTCTTCCAAACGGCATTAGAACATGGCCTCAAAATAAAAGGTCATACCGAGCAACTCAGTAACCTTGGGGGCAGTGCGCTTGCCGCGGAATACGGCGCCCTCTCGGTTGATCACATTGAATACTTGGACAGTGATGGCGTTAAAGCACTGGCCCAGTCGAATACCGTCGCGACCTTGTTACCTGGCGCATTCTACTTCTTAAGAGAAACTCAGCCGCCTCCTATTAATCTACTCCGAAAGCACCATATACCAATGGCAATCGCTTCGGATCTCAACCCCGGCACATCACCGTTTGCAGATATAACACTCATGATGAACATGGCCTGCACTCTATTCGGACTTACGCCAGAAGAGGCATTAAGAGGCGTGACGAGCAATGCCGCGCAAGCCATTGGCAAACAGGATTCCCGAGGACAATTAAAAGAGGGCTTCGATGCTGATTTCGCGATTTGGAATATAGAGCATCCTGCCGATTTGAGCTATCAAGTGGGAACTCCCCGCTTAGCTCATCATATTGTGAATGGGAAAGTAAGCAGCGGCTTCACCAATCAGTTATGCAATCACGGAGAGATAAACCATGTCTAGTTCAAAACACACCTCTCACAACTTTAAATGGCATGGGCGAGATGACAAAGAAGATGGAGCGTTAGGGACTCGTGTTCATCACATTACTCAAACCGTAAGTTCTCAGGACTCCCAAGAAGTTACTGATCAGCTTAAATCACGCAAACACGTCGCAATTGTCGGGTTCGAATGTGATGCTGGAGTAAAACGCAACAAAGGTAGAATTGGAGCGCATCAAGCCCCAGATCTTATTCGTCAGGCATTAGCGAATATGGCATGGCACCAAGATTCAGCTATTCATGATTTTGGTAATATTTCATGTGATGGAGACCAACTCGAATCCAGTCAAACTCAATGTGCTGATGTCATTGCTCAAGCCCTTCAACACAGCCCAGTAATTACTTTAGGTGGTGGTCATGAAGTCGCGTGGGCTTCATTCCAAGGTTTGGCCAAGCATATAAACGCGCAGTCTAAAACCGCAAGCGTTCCACCTAGAATTGGCATTATCAACTTTGATGCCCATTTTGATTTACGCAGCTTTGAAAGCGACCAGCCAGAAGTAAAACCGAGCTCGGGTACACCATTCAATCAGATCCAACATTTTTGCTCTGAAAACAACTGGCCTTTTCACTACGCCTGTTTAGGGGTGAGTCGAGCGAGTAACACAGCCGCACTCTTCAAACGCGCCGATGATCTTAACGTGTGGTACGTCGAAGACACCGAGCTTTCGCACTTTAATCATGTGTATCAATTGACCCAGTTACAGCATTTTATTGATGCGTGTGATTTTATCTATCTCACCATCGACCTTGATGTGTTCCCAGCAGCAACCGCTCCGGGTGTGAGTGCCCCAGCCGCCCGTGGTGTCAGCTACGATACCATCGCCCCTTTTCTTGAACGCATTTTAGATTGTAAAAACAAACTGATTATTGCTGACATAGCAGAGTACAACCCGAACTTTGACATCGATGGACAAACGGCTCGATTGGCGGCTCGACTGTGTTGGGATATTGCCAACGCTATGTCCGATGAGTCGTATCAAAAGCCCACTATTTAGCGGCAAAATTACGATCACTAGATAACAATTGTAAAACAACACCTACATCAATGAGAGGTTCAAAAGAGACCTCCATAACGTGAAACTGACCTTTAAAGGAGCATTACCATGACGGAACAACACTCGTCTGATCCACGTCTCGATACTTCACGCACCATACGTGCACCACACGGCACAACGTTACGCGCCAAATCATGGTTAACAGAAGCCCCGCTTCGAATGTTGATGAATAATTTAGACCCAGACGTTGCCGAGCATCCACACGCGCTGGTTGTCTATGGCGGTATCGGTCGAGCGGCACGAAACTGGGAATGCTATGACAAAATTGTTGAAGTTCTTGAGCGTCTTGAAGATGACCAAACACTGTTAGTTCAATCTGGTAAGCCTGTTGGTGTCTACCCGACTCACAAGAATGCTCCGCGCGTATTAATCGCCAACTCCAATATTGTTCCACACTGGGCCAATTGGGAGCACTTCAATGAGCTAGATAAAAAAGGCTTGATGATGTACGGGCAAATGACAGCAGGAAGTTGGATCTACATTGGCTCGCAAGGCATTGTTCAAGGGACATACGAAACTTTTGTCGCCATTGCTAAGAAACACTTCCAAGGTGAAGCCAAAGGAAAATGGGTATTAACTGGTGGTCTTGGCGGTATGGGCGGAGCACAACCTCTTGCGGCGACTATGGCTGGCTTCTCTATGATCGCAGTCGAATGTGATGAATCACGAATTGATTACCGCCTACGTACGGGTTATGTCGACAAAAAAGCCACCAGCTTAGATGAAGCAATGGCGATGATAAAAGAGTCTGACGCTCCGATTTCAGTTGGGCTTCTTGGCAACGCTGCGGATGTTTTCCCTGAACTTGTTGAACGTAATATCACTCCTGACGTAGTAACCGACCAAACCTCGGCTCACGACCCTCTGAATGGCTATCTACCACAGGGTTGGTCAATGGAGAAAGCAGCACAAGAACGTTTGGAAGATGAAGCGAAGGTAGTAAAAGCAGCTAAACACTCCATGGCGATCCAAGTGCAAGCCATGCTCGATCTACAAGATCGCGGCGCAGCAACTGTCGATTACGGTAACAATATTCGTCAAATGGCGTTAGAAGAAGGGGTTGAAAACGCTTTCGATTTCCCTGGATTTGTTCCCGCTTATATCCGACCTCTATTCTGTGAAGGTATTGGGCCATTCCGTTGGGCAGCACTGTCTGGCGATCCAGAAGATATCTACAAGACGGATCAGAAAGTGAAAGAGCTTATTCCAGATAACCCGCAACTGCATAACTGGCTAGATATGGCACGTGAACGCATTCAGTTCCAAGGCCTCCCTGCTCGTATTTGTTGGGTTGGATTAAAAGATCGTGAACGTTTAGGTCAAGCATTCAATGAGATGGTCAAAAATGGCGAGCTTAAAGCGCCAGTCGTCATCGGTCGAGATCACTTAGACTCAGGATCGGTCGCGAGCCCGAACCGTGAAACTGAAGGCATGATGGACGGATCCGATGCTGTTTCAGATTGGCCGCTGCTTAATGCCCTACTCAATACAGCAGGCGGTGCGACTTGGGTTTCTCTGCATCACGGCGGTGGTGTTGGCATGGGGTTCTCACAACACTCTGGAATGGTAATTTGCTGTGACGGCAGTGATGACGCTTCTGAGCGTATCGCTCGTGTATTGCATAACGACCCGGCAACGGGTGTGATGCGCCACGCTGATGCGGGTTATAACATTGCCAAACAGTGCGCCAAAGATCAAAAACTCGACCTACCTATGTTAAACGCTGAACTTAGCCGTCTGTAATGGAAGATATGACCATGATAAATTTACACCTTAATCCAGGCCACTTGAGCTTATCTGAACTTCGCAGCGTCAGCCGTGCTCCTATTAATCTGTCACTTAATCCTGATGCCATTCCTGACATCGAGGCTAGCACCCGCGTTGTTGAGCAAGTGATTGCCGAAGACAGAACCGTTTATGGAATCAATACCGGTTTTGGCCTATTAGCGAACACTCGAATTGCGCCAGAAGATTTAGAAACCTTACAGCGCAGTATTGTCCTTTCGCATGCCGCTGGTATTGGCAAATTCATGTCGGATGAGACCGTTCGTTTGATGATGGTGCTCAAAATCAACAGCTTATCGCGTGGCTACTCTGGTATTCGCTTAAAAGTGATCAACGCACTGATTGAATTGGTTAATTCTCAAGTGTATCCATGCGTGCCGCAAAAAGGTTCTGTGGGTGCATCAGGCGATTTAGCTCCATTGGCTCACATGAGTACTGTGTTACTTGGGGAAGGCCAAGCTCGTCATAATGGTAAAATCATGTCTGGGCTTGAAGCGCTTAAAATTGCGGGGCTAGAACCTATCACCCTTGCGCCAAAAGAGGGGCTTGCGCTACTTAACGGAACTCAAGCTTCAACCGCTTTTGCTCTAGAAGGATTATTTGAAGCCGAAGATCTCTTCGCCTCAGCAACCGTTTGTGGTGCCATGTCAGTGGAAGCGGCATTGGGAAGCCGTCGTCCGTTTGATCCGCGTATTCATCGCGTTCGTGGACATCGTGGGCAGATGGATGCTGCCACCGCTTATCGCCACCTTCTAGATAGCAGCAGCGAGATTGGCGAATCACATACCGCGTGCGAAAAAGTGCAAGACCCGTATTCATTGCGCTGCCAACCACAAGTGATGGGAGCCTGCTTACAACAGATCCGAAATTCAGCCGATATTTTGCAAGTTGAAGCGAACTCAGTGTCAGACAACCCACTAGTGTTTGCTGAAGATGGCGACATTATTTCGGGCGGTAACTTCCATGCTGAACCTGTAGCAATGGCGGCGGATAACCTTGCACTTGCGATTGCCGAGATGGGCAGTTTATCAGAGCGACGCATGGCCCTACTGATTGATAGTGCCTTAAGTAAATTACCACCGTTTCTTGTAGACAATGGCGGCGTAAACTCAGGATTTATGATCGCTCAAGTGACGGCTGCCGCTCTGGCAAGTGAGAACAAGAGTTTGGCTCATCCTGCCTCTGTCGATAGCTTACCGACGTCTGCAAACCAAGAAGATCATGTTTCCATGGCTACTTATGCCGCGCGTCGCCTTCGCTACATGGCCGAAAATACACGTGGGATCCTAGCGGTTGAGTATCTATCCTCTGCACAGGGTCTTGATTTCCGAGCGCCAACGAAATCATCAGTTCGCATTGAAGAAGCCAAATCCATCTTACGTGAAAAAGTCGCCTTCTATGATAAAGACCGCTATTTTGCTCCAGACATTGAAAAAGCGAACGCATTATTAAAGTCAGCCGTTCACAACCACCTAATGCCTGATAGCGTTCTATGCAGTTACTAATTTAACTCTGTGTCATTTCCATCTCTGGCATCGCTAAATTAATTAGCTTGATAGATTATTAGCTTAGAAAGTGAACCTCATCTAGACCATCGATTATCGGTGGTCTTTTTTATTAACAAAAACCCGCGAACTGAGTCAATTTATTCATATCAGCAACTGGATAGACCATTAAATGAAGATAGTTGGATATAATCAGCACAGATTTTTCAACAAGCTGAGAATTATGTTTCTATCTCCTTATTTTTCAAACGCAGACAAACGATTCCAATTCACTCGTGAACAAGCAAGTCATTTTGCTAAAAAAGTAGCGGGCGACTTCAACCCTATTCATGATGAAGACAACAAACGTTTTTGTGTGCCAGGCGATCTTCTCTTTGCCGTTCTTCTTCAAAAAGAAGGCATTAGCCAAAAAATGCGTTTTGACTTCTCAGGAATGGTCAGTGATGGTGTTGCTCTGAGCGTTGAAAATAAGAGTGAAAAAGAGAGCTCGCTCGTCGATTCTAATGGCAAAGAGTATTTGCATATGAATCATCAAGGCGACGTTAGCCATGACGCAGCGTTCATTGAGCATGTTGTGACGAACTACGTACAATTCTCTGGTATGAACTTCCCTCACATCATGGTGCCTCTGATGGAAGAGCAACAGATGATGATCAACTGTCAGCGTCCTTTAGTGATTTATGAGAGCATGGAAGTGGAATTCAGTCGCCTAGATCTCACTCACCCAGAAGTCTCATTTGCTGGCGCAAGCTTTAATGTTGACGGTAAACGCGGTGTGGTGACGCTTAACTTTGAATTTAAAGAAGATGGCATCGTTGTAGGTAAAGGCGTTAAGCGCATGGTCGCAAGTGGACTTAAACCTTATGACCAAGCATCAGTGGATGATCTCGTCAATCGCTTCAACGAAAGAAAAGAGATGTTTCTTGCTCAGTTTGCTCAAGCAGCAGCATAACAACACTGATTCGAACCAATAGAAACACGCTAGAAGCAATTAACAAAAAAGGAACTATTAAGTTCCTTTTTTGATTCCGGCAAATTAAAAAGTTTGAGTCGCTTTAGAACCGTTTGTTTAGAACCATTCGTTTTAGAATAATACCGACTATATCCAGCGCCTAACACTCTGCTTATAATCTAAGTACTCTTCCCCAAATTTCTTCTCTAGCACCGCCTCTTCCGGCTCGATTTGAAACCGATTCATATACATGACAAAGACAATATTAAGCGCAACGCTGAGTAGGTTTTGGTAATAGATCGAAAGCCCAATCAGAAGCACCAGCAAACCTAAGTACATCGGGTTTCGGGTGTATCGGTAAATGCCACTGTCAACCACTGAAGATGCCTCTTCTGGTTTAACTGGGTTCACGGTTGTTTTAGCTTGGCGAAACGCCACAATACCTGAAATACCAACCACACCACTGATGGCGATTGAAACGAATAAAATAGCCAACGAGAATGGCACGGCGATGTGGGCCCCCGCTGCAAACGTATGAGCCAAATGCATAAGAAGAACGACAACAATAAAAACAGCAACGGGCGGGATCTTTAATTCAAGAGCTTTCATCATTCAACATTCCTTGTTAGTTATTATTCAGGCAATCCATATCGATTCCAGCACTCGACATTACACACTCGAGCCACAATCTATTTTTGTGTGTGCCAGTTTTGCATATACCCACTTCGCATGTGCCAGAGTAAACCCAACAAGGTTGTTAAGATCACTCTGGTGTCACTGATATTCTAATCCGCGCGATCCTAGTCAACCAATTGTAGTAATGCTTGCAGTGGATGCGCCAACTTAACTCCTTCAAAGCGTTTCACTTGGCTACGGCATGAGTATCCCGTCACTAAGCATCTCTCTTTCGGTAAGTCCGCTAAACTTGGCTTCCAACTGAGCCCATAAATATCTTTCGACATCTGCAGTTTATCCACTTCATGGCCAAACGTACCCGCCATGCCACAGCAACCAACAGGCACAGTATTCAGCACGCCACCAAAATGAGTGAAAATCGCGCCCCACTCTTTTTCAGCGTTCGGTAGCTTTGTTTTTTCAGTACAGTGTGAGAATAGATACCAAGGTGACAATTCCGACGAACGAGCCTGAGTCTCTAGCTCAAATTCATTCAAACGGGGTAATAGCCACTCATGAACGGTTAACACATCAAAATTACCTCGCTTATCGCCAAGGATCTCGACATATTCATCTCGATAACAGAGCACAAGAGCAGGATCAACGCCCACCAGCGGGATTTCTAAATCAGCGACTTGAGACAAAAATGCCGATGTCGACTGCGCACTTTGAGCAAACTTTTTCAAAAAGCCTTTAATGTGTAGCGCTTTTCCATTGGGTTTAAAAGGCAGTAGCACAGGCACTTTACCCAAACGTTCAACCAGCAAGATAAAATCTTCTACCACTTGTGCATCGTAGTAACTAGTAAATGGGTCTTGCACAATCAGTACATGATCGGCTCTATCTTGTTTCGAAAGACCAGCCAGTCTTTGCATGTCAAACTCTTGAAGGCTCGCCTTCCTTAAGCGCTTTTCTAAAGTGGGAACAGACAGCAGCGGAGCGTCTACATACCCAACGGTTTTGGCGGTTAAGCTTTGGATCCATTGCTGCGACAGAGCGGTATTAACCACTAAAGGCGCTTTTGCCATAAGCGGCAGCATGGTTTCAATATTCGCAACCAAGTAGTCTTTTACAGGACGCTGGTAACGAGAGTAATAGATATTCAGGAAACGAGAACGAAAACTTGGTACATCGACTTTGATCGGACATTGACTCGCACACGCTTTACACGCTAAACAACCATTCATCGCTTCATAAACTTCATGTGAGAAATCCTCTTCATGACGTTTATTGAAACTATGCCTCACTTTATCAACCATGGTTTTTATCGTTGGCGTCGACTCAAGAACTTGTTGTTCCAAATCCAAAATATCTACGCCCTGTTCTGTCAATTGCCTTAACCACTCCCTGACGAGTCCGGCACGCCCTTTTGGAGAGTGACGCCTGTCAGCCGTGACTTTCATTGATGGACACATTGGCGAGCTAGTATCGTAATTAAAACACAGTCCGTTACCGTTACACTCCATCGCTTGTTTAAAGCTATCACGGACTTGGACATTAATCTGGCGGTCATAAAAACCACGTTTTGTCCCCGTCACTTTAACTAACTCGGCCTCGCTATCAAGCGGAGTACAAATTTTCCCCGGGTTCATTTTATTGAGCGGATCAAACGCCGCTTTTACACGGCGCAACTCTGTGAACAATTCAGGTCCAAAAAACTCCGGTCCATATTCAGAACGGAAACCTTTACCATGCTCTCCCCACATCAAACCGCCATACTTCGACACCAACTTCACCACTTCATCCGAAATTTGGTGCATCAATAGCTCTTGTTGAGGATCGCACAAGTCCAATGCAGGACGCACATGAAGTACACCCGCATCAACATGCCCGAACATACCGTAGTTCAATGATTTCGCATCCAGTAGTTCACGAAATTCAGCGATAAAATCCGCTAAGTTTTCAGGTGGGACACAGGTATCTTCTGCAAATGCGACAGGTTTAGCACGACCTTTCGCCGCCCCCAGCAACCCAACCGCTTTTTTACGCATATTGTAAATGCGCCCGATCTCCGATAAATCGTTACAAATCTGGTAACCAATAATGCCCGCATCTTCAGTTTCTAGCATCACGTCAAGTTGGTCTGTCAGTGCTTTAATTTGGGACTCAACTTCAGCTTCATCTTGACCTGCGTATTCGACCATATTAACGCCCAGCATCTCTTTATCTGGAACATCGGTAAACAGATCACTCACGGTGTGCCATACAATATCTTGCTTAGCTAAGTTCAATACTTTTGAATCAATGGTTTCAACCGACAAGGCATTCGCTTCTACCATAAAGGGAGCATTACGCAGCGCCGAATCAAAACTGTTGTACTTCACATTCACTAACGTTCGAGCTTTAGGAATTGGCGTCAAATTCAATTTGGCTTCAGTGATGAAAGCTAAAGAGCCCTCCGCTCCACACAGCACCCGCGTTAAATCGAATTCATTGGTATCGTCATCAATTGCATTTTTGAGATCATAACCCGTAAGGAAACGGTTCAGAGGTGGGAATTTATCTAGAATCTGACTTCGCTTGTCTCGGCACACCTGCTCTGTGACCGCAAGAGCTTGATGAGCCAGTTCATCTTCACTCGGCAAACCACAAGATAAGTCAGATTCGAGACAAGACCCATCGGCAAAAACGGCTTGAAGTGAAAGAACATGGTCTGATGTTTTACCGTATTTCAGCGACCCCTGACCAGAGGCATCGGTATTAACCATTCCGCCAAGTGTCGCTCGGTTACTGGTTGATAGATCTGGAGAGAAGAAATAACCAAAAGGACGAACAGCATCATTAAGCTGATCTTTGACGATCCCAGACTGAACTCGAACCCAACCTTCTTTATCATTTATCTCAATAACTTGATTCATGTGGCGAGAAAGATCCACCACAACACCTTGCGTCAAAGATTGACCATTAGTACCCGTACCGCCGCCACGAGGCGAGAAGGTGACTCGGTCATATTTTGGATTTGAGCTAATCTTACCAATAAGAATGACATCTTGAGTGGTTCGAGGGTGAACAACGGCTTGAGGGAGTTGTTGGTAAACACTGTTGTCTGTCGCCACCGCGAGACGGCTAGAATATTGAGATTCAATATCGCCAGAGAAACCAGCGGTTTTAAGTTCGTCTAAAAAGCAGACGACAACGGGATCAACATCCGTATTTAAATGAAGTCTTGGTAACATTGCGCTTCCTGCCCCTACTACGCTGATCCAATCAGCTATGGGTTTTGGTTAAAATAATCTTATTCTTTGAATTTAGTCACTTTACACCATCTAAAAAGGTGATCAAATCAGAATCTCAAGACGAAAATGAAACAAGTACTTCCGTTTTTATTTTTACAAGTCACAATGACGACATATAGCATATAAATTGACGCATTTAACGAGCGAATAAATAATGAAAAAAAATAAAGTAGTGACAACCGAAGACATCCTTCTCAAACTTTGTCAGTCAGTGTCTGGTGTACTCACATCTGCAACCAATTCAAAAGTGTCTTACTCTGCAATGGTTCAGAAAATCAACAAAACGAGCCTTAAACCTGATTTCGGCTGTTTCGTTCTATTTGACGGTGGCTTTTCTGGGTTAGTCGTTATCAACTTCACATCAAAGGCAGCATTAGAGCTTTACGCGAACTACATGCGTAATATGGGCATGCCAGAAGATGAATTAGCGGTTTTGCACACGTCAGATGAGGTTGGAGACGTTCTTGGTGAACTGACTAACCAATTAGTTGGCGACTTTACCAATAAGATCCGTAAAGAATTACAAACCAACATTACTCAAAACCAACCAAAAATGTTGTCACTGAATAAACAGGTAAACCTTTCTGTTGATACTAATCTAGATCGCCCACAAGCGCGTCGTGTTACTTTCTCTACTGAGAAAAACAACATTTTCTACCTTGAGTTGGCGATGGATAAAACAGAATTCATTCAATTAGAAGAGTTTGAAATTGAGAAAGAGCAGTGCCCAGATTCAATTTTGGCTTCGACTCAAAAGAAAATGAAAGAAGAGCAGGATAAAACTGCAGCGGCATCAGGCGGCAACGATGCAGCAGCCGATCTTCTCGATGAGCTAGGTATTTAACCCTCACGCTCTACGACACTAATCAACGCCATCGACGAACTTCATTGGAAGCGAGCCTCGATGGCGTTTTTATTTCACATGTTTCCAAGATATCCAATCATTCTCTCCGCGAAGATTCTTTTTTCTCTCTACCGTTTTGAGTTAAATCTAAAAAACAGGTAAAATGTCTGACTCTTCAAAATAAGCGGATATTAACAAGCAGTAGATGGATAAGAAAAAAGCCCTAAAGAAAATTGCCAAATGCCTAGAGCTTGGAAATTCAGCCAACGTCAATGAAGCAGCTAATGCCATCAAAATGGCTCATGCCTTGATGGTTAAATATGGCTTGGATAAGGATGATATTGAATTTATCAAAATGGGCAAAACTCAGTCCAGTCACCTTCTACCTGCTAATGTCAGTTCGACTATTTTACGTGTGATCCGCGGTATCAATACTAGATTCGGTGTCGAAGCCGTATTACTTAATCATAAAGGTCTGAAACGCGTTGAATTTATTGGTGAAGCTGACCGCGCTATTTTTGCAGCCTTTGCTTTTGATATCGTTTATCGTGAATTGAATGAGCATACTGGTCAGTTCCGAAACAGTTTTTCTGGTTCAGGCACAAGTAACCTTGAAGTGACTCGTCGAGTGAATTCCTTTGTTTCTGGTTGGGTTGAAGGTGCACTAGAGAAACTTCCTATTATTACGCCTGATGAAGAGTCTGCGAATAAGATCAATAATTACATTGATAAAGAGTTTGAAAATATCGATCGCGAAACCTTCAAGCAGCAATTAAGAGAAGCGATGAAAAATTTAACCGCTGATTATGAAGTTGGATTAAAGAAAGGCCGTAAAGTCTCTGTCAATCGTCCGATTAATGGGGCACAAGAACTCAAGAGACTTAAGTAACGGCACTTGCGATAAAATGTCAAGATACCGCATACGATTCAGTTCATACTTTAGCTGAATCGTGCGTGATTACTTACCCTGACTATAAGAAGCCTTATTTAATGAAACGTTATTTGCTCATTTTTGCTTTTCTCTTCGTAAGCCTAACTTGCAATTTAGCGTATTCCAGCACTGATAATATCGCCCTTCTGACAGCCAAAGCGAATCAAAACGATCCTCAGGCTCAGTATAACCTCGCTCAATCTTACGCTTTAGGCGTCGACACCGAAAAAAACATCGACACAGCATTTCATTGGTATCAGCAAGCCGCAAAAAGTGGCCATAAAGCCGCGCAGTACAAATTAGCTCAAGCCTATGAACTCGGGGAAGGCACCACGATAAACCTTGAACATGCGCTTCGCTGGTACACACAACTTGCTCTTGAGGGGGATAGCAAAGCGCCTTTGAAATTAGCGAGCCTATTTGAACGTACTAACGTTGATATTAGTGAGCTAGATATGGCTGAAATCTGGTACCAAATTGCGGCAGACACCCTTTCCGATGCTAAGTTAAACACTCAAGCGGAGGATGGCTATTATCGAGTATTAGAAAGACAATTCAATACTCAAAGAGCCAAGCAACTCTCTTCTATTGACCAACTTGACGCTCAAATTGACCCCATCACTCTGGATATTCCTCAAGATGAACAGGACCTACCTGAAAATTCTGATAGTTGGTCATTTAAAACGTTCATGAACCAACTCAATATTTTTAGTGGTGACTCCAGCATTTTCATATATGCCCCTTGGCTAATTATCGCCATTCTCAGTCTAGTATTGATCATGGCAGTGAAACGCAATCGTCATGATCAAACCAATGAATTGATGGAGCAACAACTGAAGCTTCAGGAAGAACTAAAAGCTAAAACCTTTACGATAAAGCAGCTTAAGCGCCAACTAGAGACGGTATTTCGTGAATTCAAAAAGCATCAGAACTCTTCTAAAAATCAAAAACTGAATATTTCTTGCGCTATATTTGGCTTTACCCCATCAAACATACCCGATGAGAAAAAAATCAAATTACGCTTTAAACAACTATCAAGAATTTACCATCCAGATATGAAAGGCAGTGAAGAAGAGATGAAACGCTTAAATGGCGCTCTTAAAACAATTCTTCATAATGTTGCAAAAAAGTAACAAATAATCAGAATTATCATGTCCAGCTTTCTCTATCTCCTATAAATATTGGCTTAGCAATCGATCTCCCTCTCAAAAATACGTAACAAACGGTTAACTTCATTGTACTATGTATGTCATAATGCACGCCGAAAATGACACCTGAAAACAAAAAGGTGGGGAGAAGATAATGTTCAAAATTGAAGGCGTTTGTGATTGGTGTAAACAGCCAGCTCTACTCGCGAAACATGATTATATTGATGGGAAACACCATCACTCATGTAAAGACTGTAATGCAATGGCAACACTGGATGTACGCCAATTCAATATTGCAGAACAGCAGATGCTCGCACAGCTTCAAAAAGCATCTTAAAGCATAGATAACTGATCGTTGCTCAAAACAGAAAATGGATAGAAAGCGCCGCATACAAGGCGCTTTTTTGATCCCCCAGCATAAATTTTTAATCACTCTTAATCTAGGCAAACGCTTTATGCGCCAGTTCCTCTATCTATAATAACGACTGAAGAAACTACTGTATAAGTCATTACTTACACTGGATAAACTCCCTCCTATTTACGTTTTTAACTACATCTCGCGTTAACACCTCTCGATACACTCAAAGTGTGAAATAAAATAAATCCTTAAAAATCAACAAATAATAATTAATGTCGAAATTTAGCTTGTGATCGGAGTCTATAAATCCATCAATTAATACTTGATCTTCTCCCTCAAAATAACTACTGTATAGACGTACAGCATGTATAGAAGGACAGTGCCATGACTCCAGTATTTATGATTCAGAAAGCTTTAGCTCAAAAAACTTTGACTCAACAAGCAATGACTCAAAAAGCGATGACGCCATTAACGTTTAACTTTGACACTTTTGATCATCACGCTCATATTACCTCTATCAACTCTGTGCCAACTCAAGCGACACAGTTTTGGAAGCGTATCTCTGAGCTCTCGCATCAAAATCAATGGATACTTTTCACGGCTCAATGTCCGCGCCCTTCCATAAAGCAACTCACACGATTTAACACTTGCAGCAGCAAAGTGATTCATATGAAGGCTTCTAGCTACCAGTCTGAGTTTGAAATCGCAATCAAAGCGATTCAATCAGGTAATGCGAGTGCTGTTGTCGTTAGCAATAATATTGATGAATTTGGTCAACGCCAACTCAACATTTTGGCTAAGAAGCACCAATGCGAAGTGTTTTTTACTGAACATTCATCTCAGGTATTGCACTAATAATTTTGGTTTACCTCATGAACACTGCCCTGTTCGACTAAATTATTTCGCCTCCTTTATCGGAGGTTTTTTTTACTTCCACTAACACTTAGCAAACGTTTGCTTTTTGCTGGATGGAAATTGATTTTCTGGTATGATGCATCCAATAACGATGCCTACTAGAAACGATGCCAACTTGAAATGACGCCTACTAGGTATTTTCTCCGTGTGATGTTTAATAAAAGATAGGAATGTCTAATGAGCTTCGCTGACCAAGTTCTTGCCGTAAATGATGACCTCCCAATTCGTACCAATAAACCTGTTCATAGTGGAAAAGTACGCTCTGTTTATTGGTTGACTGAAGAAGACAGCCAACGATTAATCAAAGAAAAAGGATACAACGTCTCACCGGACGCTCCACTTGCGATTATGGTGATCAGTGATCGTATTTCTGCATTTGATTGTATATGGCATGGCGAGAATGATTTGAAAGGTGTTCCAGGGAAAGGTGCCGCTTTGAACGCTATTTCTAATCACTGGTTTAAGTTATTTAAAGATCATGGCTTAGCGGATAGCCACATTTTGGATATCCCTCATCCATTTGTCTGGATTGTCCAAAAAGCGCGCCCAGTTATGATTGAAGCTATTTGTCGCCAATATATAACCGGTTCGATGTGGCGCGCCTATGCCAACGGTGAACGAGAGTTTTGCGGTATTGAAATGGCAGATGGCCTTGAAAAAGATAAAGCCCTACCAAACTTGCTTATCACGCCATCAACTAAGGGGATTCTTAAAGGTATTCCTGGCGTTCCAGAAGCTGATGATGTGAATATTACACGTAAGAACCTTGAAGATAACTTTGCCGACTTTAATTTCAGTAAGATTGAAGACATCGCTCAGTATGAAAAATTATTGAAAGAGGGCTTCGGAGTAATAAGTAACGCTTTAGCTCAAGTGGGGCAAACATTTGTCGATACCAAGTTTGAGTTTGGTTATGTGAATGATGCACAAGGCATTGAAAAGCTGATTTATATGGATGAAGTCGGTACTCCTGACTCTTCTAGAATTTGGGACAGCAACGAGTATCAACACGGAAAAATTGTTGAGAACTCTAAAGAGGGTTTCCGTCAGTTTTTACTCAATCACTTCCCAGATCCTGACATCCTTCTTAATAAAAACAGGATGCCTGAAAGAGAAGCACTTGCTCGTGATAATGCGCTTCCACTTGATACATTAATGTCGGTATCTCGCACTTATATCGATATTGCGGAAAAGGTAACGGGGCAAAAAATAGAGTTAAGCGATAATCCGAAGCAAGAGATCATTGATATCTTAAGCAAAGAGTACAATCTTATTGATTAGTCCAATCTAAGCGATTCTGGTAAAAACAAAAAAAGAGCCATCATTTGGCTCGAGACTGTCTCAATTTCTGTGTAATTGCCTAAACTAAGCCTTAAAGGCTAAGGATAGGCAATATGAACAAGAAAGAGCTTGAAGCTTTCGCCAAGGAAGCAGC
>NZ_VTYA01000019.1:0-62765 GCF_013114135.1 Vibrio sp. 03-59-1 | reverse complement strand
TAGTCTCCAAATTTAGCTGTTTGACACACTAATTATGGCTCTGGCTTTAAGCTAACCCACGAAATTGGAGGCTAGCACCTCGTGGGGGTCATTATGTCTATGTGGTATATGGAAATGCATGAATATTACAAATTAAAAAGCAGAATAAAAGACATCCTAATCGAGCGAGGATACAAAGAAGTAAAACCGGATACCGACTTAGACTACTGTGGTTCAATGCACAGTATTTATGCCTCAGGCAAATTAGTGCGCACCCTAACTTTGCGACACAACCCACTTTCGTTCCGTTGGACCTCATCCCCCTCATTCTGCCAGTTGTTGAGGAACTGGCAGAATGATTGGTCAACCAATAAGTATGCTTCTTAAAATGACGACGTTTAGAGTCGTTGTTTTACTTTTCAGTCTTGTAACAATAAGTTAGGGCTTTGGTCATTACTGAGTCCTCGCAGATAGCGCAATACCATTTCATTACTCTTCCAGTCACCGAGCTGGATCAATTGAGTTAAGGTCAATCCTGCTGCGTACCCATCTTGTAGGGCTCCAACTCGGCTTGAGTGTCCACTCCACACTTCTCGGTGCGCTCCATTTTGCGTGACAATGTCACCCTCAACAAGAAGCGTTTTATGCGCTCGTTGATAAATGCGATCCACGGTCATGCCTGACATGGGGGTTTGACGGTAGCCCGCGGGCCTCGCCCCTGTTGGCGTCAGCCAGCAGAAGATGAAGTCGTCTTCTTGAAGTCCTTGGCAATAAGTGGCTAAATATCGCTTCACAATAGTGGAAAACTGACGAGTGAGTCGTTTAGGCTCAGGACTAATCGTCGTTTTTGATGTGACCCGCTCAATGTTGATGTCTCCATTATCGAGTATTTTAATGTGTTTTTTACGGATTTTTCCAATTTCCCCCTCACGAAGTAGCGTACCGTAAGCCAATGTGAGTAAGGTGAGATCTCGGTAAGGAAGTGGGACTTTGTCATTGCCCCACAGGCTCATTAATTTATCTAAATGAGCCCGACGAAAAGGTTTGGCTTGGAGTTCGATCACCTGAGTGCCGGTGAGTTCCATTTCATCTTTTGCTAATGATTTAAAAAAATGTTGGAGGATTGGATCTTTGGTGATGTCTTCTATGCCCATCATTTTGTGAAAAAGGCTGAGTTGCGCTCGATATTGTTTTAAAGTGTTGATTTTTATTTGTTTCTCGAGTTTTAATGCTTTAAACCAAGTCAACAAGAGCGGCGCGTGAATAGGAAAGGAGTAAAGGTCGCCTACTTTACAATGCTCGTCCCACTTCCTGATCACAAAAGCCAGCATTTTCAGTGTATTGGTGCTTAACCCTCCCCGGTTTTCTTCAAAGGCCTTCAGGTGTTTGAGCGCTATAGGGAGCATGTCCCAGTCAGGTGAAAAGCTGTCGGTGAGATCGGGAAAGTTGAGTTTAAAGCGACTGAGTTGATGTTGCTGTTCTTGCCACTGATTGATCACATCTTGCTGATATCTTAAATGTGACAGCGTCACTTGATTTTTCTTGTTGTGTGACTTGGTTAGCGTGCTCATCTTGGGCTCTCTATCTCAACAGTGTGATATAACTGTAATTATATCACACTGTTGACGGATTTAAACTTAGACTTACACAACCCAAAGGCTATAACGATGTATTCAAGACCTATGATCTATTTCCTGAATTATATGTAAATAATGTCATCGTAACTAACTTATGGACATAAGTTTGTCAGTACTTACTCTAAATTAGCAATTCAAGGATAACTACAGATATGGCAAAGCTAGTTGTGAAGAGCTAGTGCCGCACTAGCAAAAAGATTGCTTTAGGTACGTATTAAGTGCTGTTATCGTAAATAAGATGTCCCACACTCTAAATGTGAAGAATTCAATGGTGGGTACTCTCTCAATAGTTTTGCTCTTACTTCTGGAAAGTGGCTCTGATTAGCCGACAACCAACTGCTCACATATTCATTAAAACTTATATGCCCTTCTGGACGGTCATTAACAGAACGTTCAAAGTGGCAAGAAATAACGATCATTGCCCCTTTAAATTTTTCTTCCGATGAATGATTTAAGTTGTTGTATTTACACCAACCATTTCTTTTCTCAATTTCTAACCTTTGATAGTCGCTCATATACCATTCCACATATAGTTTATTTTCAATATGAACCATCGCAATTCAATGTTTTATATGCACGCTTAAAACCATTTAATGAATACCATACATTTAGATAATCAGATGATTTTCCAATATAGGTTTTCACCTCAAACCCCATAGCATCTTCGCCGTTTAACTTACTGAGATCAGAGTTGGTAAAAATGTATATATGACGATATCGCTCACTTCCAGATGCAACATCAAAAGATGAAAATTTTGGTTTTCCAAGCTTATTACCCAAGAAATCATTGACATGATAAGACATAATTGTGGTTTCATACCTACCTTCGTCATAGGTTAAATATGGTTCAATCGTTAACTGAGTAGCTTTCGCAGAACCAGCATTACACTCCATAACAACTTTGATGTTTTTATATAGAGAGTAAGACTCAACATTTTTCACATTACCAGAGCCTTCCCAGTTATTAACTCTCCAATCCGCATGAGTTAATGGTGGTATTAATAAAAGCAATAAAAAAACTAATATTTTCATTGAGATACGCATTAATTTTAAAACTAAATCATCTCAAAACAAAAAGCCAAGGTCAAATTTGACGCTAGTCTTGGTCTGAGACCAAAACTTTCACTACCTGCATCAACAGTAAGGTGTTTATTATTCTTTTATGGTAAATAGCAAAGTTTACTATCAGAAACAGTCATCAGAACGCCTCAAATGCTCAGAGCGAAGATTTTGGACACTTGAACAAGGCATTTACTTCCATATTGCCTTGTAAGTTTGTGACACTTTAAGTTCGTCCCCTCGAAAAACTACATCTTTTTAATTCAACCAAAATCCATACCGAATCAGAAAAAAATTAAACCTTAGTGAGCAATTGATAGCTAGGCATAGCTTAATCATCGCTGCAATGATTAAGCTGAAAACCTACCGAGTAAAATCTAGACTGAGCCAATAACCGTTGAACATTAGTGTCATAGAATCCACCATCAGGGCTGAGAACTTTGAATGATCTGGTCACTAACTGATCGTTACCTTGTCCGAGTTGGTTAACAAGCTCTCTAGCCTGCCCAGCTAATCGAGACAATTTAACTACATCACGATCGTCGCCCAAGACCATTTGATCTGTGATTCTGTATAGCGTGATTTTTTCATCAGCGCTCTCCGTTTGTTTCAGTTCAAACGGAAGAACTCTAAATCGGAATACCCCTATTTTAGGGGATGTTTACAGTTGATTTTTTTGCAATAACCCCTGTCAAACCCACTTATGGAGTCTAACTTTATTACTGGCATAGATAGTTTCATATTAATACCCTGATCATAATGTTTCAGTAGAAAGAAATTCAATGCTTTGCGAAGAAATTCCAATGCTAGTTAATGCACTGTGAAAAGAAATCGTTTCATGTTCAGAATGGTAATAAACCTGCCAATTTACATTATTGGTTTTACTAACAATTTCTTGAAAATATGGTAAGTCGATATGACTCAATGAATGACCAATTACTACTACTTTAGAAATATCTGATAAACAGTCAAAGTAAAGCTGGTTCCTTCTAATAGTTGCTCCAACATCTTTCTTTAATGCGCGTAATGGATATCTAGCGGCTCTTTCCGCTTCTAGAAACATACTACCATCAGGCTCACCATCTTCATCAAACTCTCTAGGTTCAGAAATCACTTCCCCATGACCAAAGATAAGTGAATCATTTGTGTCAGCCCTACCATGAATATGAAATACCCGTTCATCACTAATCGAGTAGGTAGATTGTAACGTCGAGGTATAATTAAAGGTAATAAAGCGAGCATCACTAGGAAAGTTTGCTATTGGTTCTGCTGCAGCTATATTAATTTGGTGTACCCACTCAAAAAAAGCTTGTTCTATTGCCCTGACATGTAATTGAGTTTGTTCAACGATTTCATCTTCTAAACCGTAGATATCTCTTGGCCTGAAATTCTCTGCATTTACGTTAACCATGTTATGAAAGCCCAAAAAATCATCGGGATTAAAATGGCCTAGTGCATTCTCAAAGTCATGCCAAGGATTTGGTCGATCAAATTCAAGTAAATAATAATCAGCTACCTCATTTAAGGTTTCACTTGCGTAGCCATAAAAATCATCATAGTTAGTAGGCAAGTGGTGATGGAGGTCGAATCCGTTACCAATAATATAAAGCGTAGTCATAGATAATAGCCTTTATTTTTTTGACGTTATAGTTTTCTTAATTCAATGAATAATATAGATTAATCAGTAACGTAAGTGCAATGCGAAAGCTAATTTCCCATTTTGGGGTTTTAACAAAATTCGTAACTAGAATAATAACTTTCTCCCCGTATTATTAATACGGAGAGGAACATTCAACAAACAAGGCAACCTGCATGATAACGAGATATTTATCGGATAAGTTTTGTTAGGGAAAATACGCATTAACAGCATGTGAATGAGTATTTAATCTAAGCGATAAAGGGGCATTTTCGTGTTTGAAAATGCCAACTATCGTAGCTCAATAAAAATTTGCTATCGAGCAATAACCTGGCTCTTAGCTGGACAACGACGTGTTTAAACAAGCATTTTAAAAAACTTGTATGAAAATATCTAACCTTGCGCGCCAGACCTCTTAATACCAAGCAAAATTGAACACTCTGAACGTCCTGATGAATGAAAGCTAGAACAAAGAAAACCAAACTCTGAAATATGGTAACTAAGCTCTTTATTTATAGCTTCATACGCTTCTAAGTCAGTATGACCATGAGCTAGGTAAATACCACCGATAACAATACCCAAACCTTGAGCTTCCATAAAATCTATAGCTGAGCACTTACTATTAAAAGCAAACAAGTAATCAGCAGATTGCTTCAGATTCCTAATATCAGCAATATCGACATTGTTGGGCATCTCTTTTGAAAACAGCTTATCCGTGATATTTAAAACCACGTCTTTGATAGCATCTGAGTCATTGGAAGGGTTTTCGAAAGTAATGAACTCAAGTCCAATAGCTTCACAAGCAAGAGTCAATTCACGACTTTGTTCGGGGAATAAACCTGAAATAAATAGAGCGTCAAGTGAAGAGATAAGCAACGGTGACTTCGCAATGTTTTCGAGTGGGATCAATATGCCATGTGCGACAGAATCTAATTCTGGTAAAGACACAGCTAGTTGTAATTCATCCATCTCTACTGCAATCGGTTCAAACATACTCTTCCCTAAATTTTACGATTTTCATAGCGCTTAATAGACTACAAATTGTCGTCTTTCATCTTTCCATAATGCAGTTCTTTTCATATTGGTTCAACGAATAACCTATAAGGTAAGTCCCATGACTGAAAGTTAACTTGCAAGGTATCGCCTAATAGCGGGAGTGTTATTTTGAACCTTTGCCTTTGCTACTGGTGTAACGTGTTCAGATTGAACAGCTTGAGTGTTATTGGTTTCTGGTTGTTCAGTTTCAACATTTGTAGCTTTGCGCTTGTCTAAACGACGCTCTAATTCAGTGAACGCCTCTTTCATTTCTTCGTTGGTGATTTTAGATTCGTATTGCTGTTTGAGCGTATTATTGATTTGCTCGTAGCTCAACTTCATCAAGCGGTAAGATAGAAACTTGCCGTCCATTGTTTTAACTTCGTGCTCAATGGTTTGGTAGCCCGTCATAGGGACTGAATCAACAATGCCGTCAATAAGTTGTTTGTATTGCTCTGATACCTTGTAGCCTTCATCTTTCGTGTAACTTTGCTCGTTACCCGACATTTCTTGACCGAACGATTTAGCCAGTTCAAATTGAGCGTTTAAGCTTGATTTTTTCATTGCAGTATCGAGCTTGCGGCTTTCACCAATGCCAATCGCATATACGCCCGTACTGTCATTTTTCGGTGGATTTAATACCCAAGATGGAATGGAGCTAATAACACCCTCAGCTTTGCTTTGAGCGTGTTCATTTTTGATGTTTTCAGCTTGTAGTTGGTCTTTTGCAATCTCAACGTTCGTCGGCGGCGTTGTCGCGCAGCCAGATAGAACAAGCGTAGCTGCAATGGCGGTTAACATAAATTTGTTCATAGTGATGCATCCTAATTAATTTTGATGATGCACTAGTTGTATCATGGCTTTTTAAGCTTCCTAAATGGCAACTCTTACGCAATATTTTTTTATACCGTTTTTAGAGATATACCCTGACTCAATAGTTTGCATACCAACAATATGATGCTTACTTTTAAGCGTCACTTCTTCCGTTAGAACGTCGGTGGTTTTAATTGAACTCTCGCTTTCGGAGGTGATGGTTTCAAGCTTGGTGTTAGCCGTAACTACACTGCCAAGCTCATGCGATAACTGCCCCTTAGCGATTGCCTTTGCGGTGATGCTATCCACGTACTCATTCTCAGTTGCAATCACACAACCTAGCCCCTCTTGCGGTGCAGATGAAACCGTTAGAGCGGCTATCATCACTCCCGCCAAGGCGTACCCGATATGTTTATTACTCATATTTCCATCTTCTTAGGTCTGATGAATTTAACACCACAACTTCTGATTCAATTGACGTTATGCTTTGAAGTTCAAGCTCTGACACATCTTTAATAACCACTGGATTGCGAAAATTATAACCAACAAGTCTATTTCTCTTAGAATCGTTAGAAAATTGCATTGTGTAGTATTTGTTTCCGAAACCGTTAACGTTAGAAATAGGCAAATAACCATAGTGTGAACCTGTGTTTACTTTGATTGTTATGAATTTCTTTCGCATATCAGATTGCAAGTCACTAGAAAAGGGACGCTTCATTTTGTTTCCCTTATTGTAATATTGCTCAAAGCCAACAGTGTAAGGCGTTCCCCCAACATTAGTTTCTATATTGAAATACTTGTTCAATACTTTTTCAGCGGGTGCTTTCGGTAAATTCCACTCAACAGGAACGAAAATATCGTACTTTCCGTTATTGTTCTTTTTGAACTCAGGCGTACCTAGTGTCACTTTGATTTCGTGTTGAAAGTAACCAAACACATTCTCTTCAATGTCTTTTTTGGCAAGGTCGCCATCGCTCCCACCAAGTACCGCTAATTGAAATAATGTGCCTTTCTCAAACACTTGCTTTGTCGCTTGTCGATTACTGTTCAAATCAGACAGTACCTTTTCTCTCGCCTCAACCAAATCAAGACGGGAAGTACCAGTGTTGATTTTTTTTGTCAGCGCAAGCAGCTCGTTTCTCAAACGGTTATTGTCTGTTTCCAACTTTTTGATTTTAGCTTTACGTTCAGGATCGCTTTTAAATTTAGCCAATCCGTCACGAACCGATTCTTTCGACACTCGAATTTTGGCTTGAGTCGTTAAGGTAAGAATGCCCGACCCGTTAACCTTGCGCTTGTTCTGGACGGATAGCACTTCTAGATAACCCGCAGTGAGGACGCGAATTTCTTGCTTGGCAATATTGCTACCTGATACTTTTAGCTCACTTTCAACGTAAGTTCCTGCGTATTCACTCGCCTCTTTCTTTACTTGCTCAAGATTTATGTCTTTTGCTTGCGTCAGCGTGTCGTTATCACCAAGGAGGTAAGTTTCGCTTACATTGAGTGTGATGTGGTTATTATTATCACTGGCGACGCTTACAGCAGCTTTGGCTTGATAGCTAACCAAAACCCAAGCAGTAATCATGAGGATATTTTTTATTTTCATTGTGTTATCTCGACTAAATAGATTAAACACACAATATCATGGAAAATCATCTTTCAAATCTTAGTTGAATCAGTAACTTACTATCGTAACGGTGCTTAGGAAGGAAGGTCGCGTTGGTTCAAATAAAATAGCCGAGCTTGAATTAACTCGGCTGTTGAAGTATGCGATTTAACCAACGTTGTTACGGTTTTATGAACTCAAACTTTTGACCTTGAGTGTAAATGGCAGGAACAACTTGATATAGCGTAAATTTCTTCACTGACTTACATGTAATACAATTCCAATCATCACCACTATCAAGTGTCATTTTGTAACTCACAGGAAATGATGGTGTGTATAAATAAAAACCTTTAGGTAATTTGCTTGTCACATCCAATAGATATTGTTCGTAACCCAACAAACCCTTGTAACCATTTACTTTCCCATCAATAAAAGAGGTGGAATTAAAACCATACACTGGCAATTCATCAACGGATATATATTGTAAATCCCCGTCAGCAAGGGAGCTATGACCTTTTAATAGTGGTGTTTTCGTATCATCAAATGAAGTTGCTATGTAATCGAACAGATAATTATTGCCATTTATTGTATATCTTGCCGTATCGTTTTGTGATTTAAGCGTATTGCCCGCGCTTGTTATTGTTTCGATAATGGCATTATTTATTGTATCTATTGCGTATTTTTTTGCTTCTTGTCCATCATTAAAGTTTGATGCGTCCAACGCAACAAACCATTGATTCTTACTTGCAATGTGATCACTTGACGCTAAGTGACCCGCTGCACCTCCGACTACATCTATAGCACCAGTAAGATTACCCGTTGCAATAACAAGAGCACCAACCATTAAAGAGGTATCACCGCCATTACTGCCTGCGCGTAAGTTTGTTTTGACTTGTTCAATTTCATCACTAGAAAAGTCACGCAACGGACTATCATTACGTGTTAAAGCCGTTTGATTAGCAATGTTGTACGCATGGCTATAGTTTGTATCAAAGTCACGCCCTTTAACCAACTCAGGAGGCGTAGAGCTGCATCCTGAAAGTAAAAGCCCTGCAACCACCGTTAATGCTATTTTTATTTTAGTCATGTTCTTATCCGTGAGTGTTCTTAATTTAAGTTTATTTTACTGCGCATTTTTAACTTCCAAAATAGCTATTGCTGCTTATTCCATTCCTCTTCATCACCGACACGACGAACCGCATCACCATTTAATTCTTCCATGCGTTCTTTGTTTTTCTCTAACACATTTTCTCTTGAATTATCATCTGTGAAGTCCATGTTCGACCCTGCTCCCGTCAACAAATACCTTTGCTGTGTTTGCAACGAACAATCTGTTGTACGTGAATAATAAAAATGGATTTATAGGCAAGTTGTTTGGAGGTAACGCTTTGCTGTTGGTTTCTTTGATGAATTCTTTATCTTGGTAGTCGGACTTATAATCAAATATAAGCGTTCCCATTGTACCGATAACCGCGATGTTAGGGTTAAGAAACGCTGCCGTATTGGTTGGACTCCAATACAAAGGTTTGTCGGTTTCTTTGCATCGGCCTACTTCAACATTTATTCCTTTCAGTTTCTTATTGCTTACTTTTTTCTGACTATCAGAATTATCTTGATAATTTTGGTGGTATAGGTTTTGACTTTGTATCGTGATTTTTAACTTTCTCGTTTGCTGATGATTTATCATCTTGGCTTACCAGAGAGGCATCCAGTTCTTTAACGCTTGGCTTGTCACTCTTAATTGATTCATCTTTCGCTGTCGGTTCGTTTTGAACAATTGTAGCGACCTCAATTTCTTTCTTCTTAGATGTATCTTTTGCGGGTGTTGGTTTTGAACGCTTAGGTTTAGTGGGTTCGATTTTTATCAAGTGTTCAGGCACTAAATTATCTAAGAGACAATCAGCTACTTGGTATTCAACTAAAGTAAAGGCAACGTTCTTTTCTAACGCTTCGTATAATTCATCCGGCAGTATGAGTGTTTTCTTTGGACGGGTTATTGCAACGTACAATAAATTTAATTCAGGTTCATTTAACTTCTTGCCATCACGAAAGCTTGCTACTACTGAATAAAAATCATCAGCCAACATTACGCAGTCATACTCAAGACCTTTGCTTAAATGTGCTGTAGATAAATGAATCATTGCGTTCTTAGGTGGAATATTCAACGACCACTTAAGCGCACTAACGAGCGTGTTAACTTTCTCTCTATCCGTTTCTATCCACTCACCGAGCGTTTGGGTTTCTAAGTCCTTCTCACCAATGAGCATTTTAGGTAAGTTTTTATATTTTCGAAATATTGGTAATGTCGAACTTTCACCTTGCTCAAGGTTTAACATGGTTTCAATTTTACTAAGTGTGAATCCCGCTTTGTTGGAAGTGAACACTGTAGGTACTTTTAGCTTATAGCAACTGATTAATCGTTCCAGTAAATCTATCTTTGTGTGAGATAAGTAAAGAAGTGCTTCCCCTCCGTTGTAATCAGACCCTTTGTATATTTTTGTATCGAACCCTACCCCGCCTACGCTAACTGTTGGATCGGAGTGTTGCAAAATTTTTGTTGCAAGCTGACCTATGCTTTCCCCATAACGAAATGAATTACTTAGTGGAAATGCCTCGTAAGGGATAATGTCCATTGCATTTACGCCACCTCTAAATTGATAGATGCTTTGGTATTTATCACCTACAAATATCTGCTGACACTTTTGTTTAAGTATGACAGAGAGAAGTACAGGGTTTGCATCCTGCGCTTCATCAAACATGATGTAGTCGTATTTGATTTCAGGATTGGATAATTGCCAGTATTTAACGTAGGTGTCATGCGTTGCCGGACACTCAGAGTCGGGATTTAACATCGCTTGCGATAAGTTTTGGCAAATCTTTATTATCCATTCGTACATTTTTTCTTTGGAGGATGGCGTTACCTTTTCTTTTTAACAAGTTGGTTTACTAGGTTGTGCGTTTTCTGTGTTAGGTGAATACGGCTCAAGCTTTGTGATGCTGTTGAGATAAAACACTCAGCAACCTGTACTAGCGTTCTCCAATTTTTATTTAACTCTAGTAACTGGAAGTATTCATGCTCTGCCCCTACTTGTCCAAATGAAACCACATGATCAAATGTAAGCTTCTCATTAATCTTCAACATGAATCGACTTCTGGTTTGCTTATCGAAACTGTTCAGTGCAAATGAATGGGAAGTTGCAATGTGAACACTATGCCCTTTGAATAATGTTCTAGCTTCCTGCTCTAGTGATTTGTTGTAGCAAATGTACAGACCCGTTTTGTTTACATGATACTTTTCAACTGCACGTAAAAGAGAGCTTTTTCCTGCTCCTGCATAAGCAAACCCCTTTACATTCAAGCCTGAAATAATTGCATCAATGATCGCATTCATTTCGAATGTTAAGTCATGATCACCTATTGTTCTGTTTTCATCGTCCATATGTGCAGTACCTATATCATTTGGTTTTTGAATTTTTTGATTGAATAATCTGGAACGGCAACTCTGCTGTTCATTAATTTCACCTCAATCTCATCGCTACCAATCACCTTGGAAGCCCAAACAATCGAGCGGTGCGCTTTCATTAAGTGTTTCAATTGTTGTCTGATTGGCGCTAGGGCTGATTCAGCTTGCATTATTAACGCTAACTCCCAACTTTCCGCTTCTTTAAAATTTATTTCTTTATAAATGCCATTGTCAGGTACAGCAATACTTTTGACTAAGCGAATAGGCTTATTGTTATTTCTAACGAATGATATTTTATTCCATCTTATTACAAACGACGAACCGCTAAATTCTAATCGTAATTCATAGTTTGTTTTCTCAGTATTTAACTTTACATCCCCAACACGATCCAATTCACGCCTAGCGACCTTTTTCATCCATCCACGGTGAATGGTCATTGCTGTCTCATACATGCGGTCAATTTCCGCATAAATTTCATCGCGTATCTTTTCCATCGGTAAACCTCAAAAGTCAAAAGCATTAAGTAGTCCATTAGTTTTAGTCAAAACACTATTTAACAATAGTAGTAACAAAAAAACCTAGTTTTTAGCTCTATTAGTTAGTTTAAAAAACTATAGTTTTTAGCTCTATTAGTTAGGTCTAATTACTATGGTTTTTAGCTCTGTTAGATCGTACTAACTATCATGGTTTTTAGTTCTAATAAAGAATTGGTTGAAACTTGATGGTTTATTTGCGTGTTGAGTTCAGAAAAAAAAAGAGCAGCTAACCAAATGTAAGGTGTTTATATTTAACATAAATTTTCCATGTAGATGTGGGATTGTTATTTTCTCATTGATTTTAAAAGGTTCAACTTATAGTCTTTTTAGGTATCTGGATTTGGTTTTATTAGTGTTTTGGAGTTTAAATAATCGTGATAATATATTATTAAGTTCAAAGGCTGAGGGTTTGATATGAATGAAACATTGAAAGGTTTTTTGCAAGCTATTTTATTTATGTGGTGCGTTTGGTGGGCGATGGTATCACTATCTTCTGGTTACGAATGGAACTTGATTGATGGTGTTCTGGTTGTTGGTTGTGCTGTTCATTACTTCGGTTTTTACCGTAAGAGAAAGTTATGGGTATCTTAGTATTGTTGACGTATCTTGTGTTTCTGGCGGTTAGTAATAAACCCCTAGTTGCTACAAAAAGTAAAAAAACAAAATCTTTACTTATGAATGATGAACCACCGTTATCGTCAAATAACAGTGGATATATAAACGCTCCTGATAAATCAAAATCAATGTTTACTTATTACCAATAAAGACAATATTTTATCTGTTAAAAAAAGGGCTACTTCGAATTAGCCCTTTTTTTTGTTATGAGAGTTTAAAGTTTTCTAGATGATCATCTGGTTCAGTTTCTAAAAAATCATCACTATCATTGTTAATTTCAACGTTATTCGTTGATGCCACTTGAGGCTCAGTAGTTGCGGTTTCAACGTTGTTCGTTGATGCCACTTGAGGCTCAGTAGTTGCGGTTTCAACGTTGTTCGTTGATGCCACTTGAACTTCGGGCATGAATGTTGGAACGTCTATATCTGTATTTCCGCTTGCTTGTTCATCGTTAATATCTAATCTGTATGGTTTTCCATTATCGAGATTTTCTATTTGCTCTGAATAAAATGCTATTGCTTCATTATTTGAATTCTGCAAGTCGGTATAATAGCCACCAACCATTGTTGGGTTGTTTTCTTGAATGGTGTCTAGCTTTTCATTTAAGCCGTTTAGGGACATAATTTTCCCTTTGAGTTCTGAACGGTGATCATCTTTATCGGAGTCAAGTTCAGGGTTTAATGTGTATGGTTGGTTGTTAACCACGTTCATTTTTTCTGCTTCTAAGGCATCTGCCATTTCACTGTGCTTATCTGCTTGCGATTGATATACAGCTCTGCTATCTGCGTCGAGATATGTATCATCAGTCATTCTTTGAGCTACCTCAGATTGTTTTTGTTCATCTTCAATCTTAGAGTCAAATTTGTCTAAGATTGCTTCTTGTGTTACTGGTTGAGAGTTAACACCTTGACCATCTATAGACTGTAGTGCTTGAATTGGAAGTGGATTATTGTATTTTCCTTTGTAGTCATTAAACACAGCATCGGCAACATCACCACCAAACATTTCCTTGAACCCCTGATAATGTTCGGCTAGTTGACTTGTTGTAAGGTTATGACCTACCCAATCTAACATTGCAGCCCCCATTTCTTTTGCTTGGTAAGCCATTTTTTCATCCATGATATGATCGCTTTTTTCTTGAATTTCAGCTTTTCCTTTGTCTATAGCTTGATTAGTAGGTGCGAATTTTTCATCGGCTTTTTGTTTTTGTACCATTTTGCTTTTATCTGAATCAGCTTGAACCCCTGCACCATTAGTTTGAGCAATTTCTTTTATGCCATCTTTAGTGTATTTAGGTTGATTAGTTGACTTTAGAGTGGATAGTGTTTCTGGATCTGCCTCTTTTATTGTCGGTATTACACCGTCTGGTTTATTGGTTACACCTGTCTTATTTTCTACACCTACACTATCGGCATTTTTTTCGATTTTATCTGAACTAAAATCAGTATTATTAGCAAGCATTGTATGAAATTCATCTATGTCACCTGAATTTGAAAGCGCATAACTCATAGCCATTAAAGACGCTGTGTTTTCGTCAACTGTAGTGCCACCAGAAGAGGTGTGGTTGGAATAGATAAATGGCGGCATCAAAGAACTGCGATCTCTTCTCTATCTTGGTGCAATGTCTTATGTGGGTCGACTACCCGAAAAACCCAAAACTCAGAAGGATGCTTGGTTAAGGAGTATCATTGACCGTATTGGCTTTAAGAAGGCTTGTATTGCTTTGGCTAACAAAGTCGTCCGAACTGCGTGAGCCATGCTTCGGTATGAGACTGAATATAAGTCTGTTTTACTGAGCGATTAATCAAAAATAGACTTCTAAAATTTTACGAAATGTCTCGTCCTAAAATACGTTGACAATTTTTAGTAAGCCAGTAATGCAAGTTGCTGGCTTTTTTCATGCATCTTATTTGGCGTATTCATACCTAGGCTGAGATGTGGCCTCATTTCATTGCTGACTTCATACCCCATAATTTTACGACTGAAGGCATCGGTAACCAATGACAAGTAGTGAACCACCTTCATCTGACTGAACATAAGTGATGTCGCTCACCAGTACCTCTTCTGGTTTTGAAGGAACGACTTCTTTTAGTAAGTTCGGATGTTTTTTCATCCAGAGCCTGCTGTTCGTAGTTTTGGTGTAACTCCGCTTTGGCTTGACGAGTAATCGCTCTTCCCTGAGATAATCAAACAAAGCATCACGCCCAAGTTTTATTCCCTTAGCTATCAGCTTAGGTTTCAATAAAAAATAAAGCTTACGATTTCCTAGCCGAGGCATGAAGCGCCTTGCCCTCAGGCATGCCCGAGGGTATTTACTTATTGCGACAATTGTTGTTCTACAAGCGTCTTCCAGAACCCAACACCGAATTCTAGGATATTATCGTTGAAATCGTAATGTGGGTTATGAAGTGCAGTGCCTCCACATTCACCAACGCCATTCCCAACTAACACATAACACCCTTTTACTTCGCGCAGCATGAACGAGAAATCCTCACTGATGGTGAAGCGTTCACAAGCTCCATTCACACTATCTTCACCGACAACTGTCTGTGCTGCTTTCACTGCGTGAGCTGTCTCTTCAGGCGAATTAATCGTAGACAAGAAACTATTGTTGAAATTGTATTGGTAATCAACGCCTGCTGACATACACTGACCAACCACTACACGCTCAATCGCTTTCTCTATTTTGTGCAAAGCCTGATCTGTAAAACTCCGAGTATCACCAGAAATAGTGACTTGTGATGGGATCACATTAACCGTTCCATTGGTTACAAAGTTCGTTACTGATATCACAGCCGTTTCATCAATGGCACTCAAATGGCGCGAAACAATGGTTTGTAGTGCTGTTACAACCTGAGCTCCCACTACGATAGGATCAGTTCCCATGTGTGGCATCGCAGCATGACCGCCTGTCGCTTTGATTACAATTTCGAAACTACTTTCGCTCGCCATTAATGAACTTGGCCGAGTCACAAATTCACCAGCAGGAATGCCCGGTAGGTTATGCATTGCATAAATAGCATCCATATGCCACCGAGTAAACAACCCGTCAGAGATCATAGCTTTAGCGCCAGTACCTCGCTCTTCATCGGGTTGAAAAATAAAATATACCGTCCCATCAAAGCTTTGAGTTTTAGCTAATTCATGGGCTGCACCAAGAAGCATTGCGGTATGGCCATCATGCCCACAAGCATGCATTGCACCATCATGCCTTGAAGCATGACAAAAAGTATTCTCTTCATGAATACGCAAGGCATCCATATCAGCACGTAAACCAATTGAACGATCACTTGTGCCATTTTTTAAAATTCCCACAACGCCTGTGCCGCCAACCCCACGATGCACAGTGAGACCAAACTCTTCCAGTTTAGATGCTACAAATTCAGATGTTTTAAATTCTTCAGTACCAAACTCTGGGTGCTGATGTAAATGACGACGCCACTCTGTAACTTGTTGTTCAATAGCCATCGGAACCTCTCCAATATTCTTTAATAATCAGCCCCTGAACTTAATTAAAATTCAGGGGCGTCTATTTTATCGCTAGTCTGTGTTTAGATGGTTTGCTCTGCGTTTTCTAGATTTACTTCTACAGCCTCTTCAACTATTTCGGGCTCATCAGCAAACTCAGCACGAAACATCTTGAAAGTACTCCAGATACATAAGAAGAGTACAAACATCAATGGCAGAGCAAATATCAGGCTAATACTTTGTAGCATGTCTATACCTGTCTTGGTTGCCATCATTAGTGTTAAAGCCATTGCACACTGAGCAATAACCCAGATGATTTTCATTTTGTTGCTTGGATTGTCAGAGCCGTCTTCACACATACTTGCTAGTGTAAAAGTTGAGCTGTTTAGCGAAGTGATAAAGCACGTAAATAGAGCAATGACTACACCAATTGAGATTACCGTACCCATTGGATAATCTTGAAGTACGATAAAGGTCGCTGCTTTTGATGATGCTGCAGCTGCTTTTAGTACCTCAGGCTCAGATTGAATACCGATAGTCCCGAAAAATGCAACCCAGATGAAGATACCGACACAAGGGATTAACATTGAACCAAGTACAAACTCACGTACAGTTCGCCCCTTTGATACACGAGCAATAAACGGACCTACAAATGGTGCCCAAGCAATAGCCCAAGCATAGTAGTAGATAGGCCAGCCACGAATCCAACCAGCTTCTTCTTCTGCTGCAAATGTTGGTAACATCAGCGCATCTTTGAAGAAATCATTCATATAATTACCGATTGCATCAAAGTACACATTAATCATAGTGGTCGTAGGACCAACAATAGCGACAAGAACAATCAGGCCGACTAATAAATAAGCATTATAGTCAGATAAAAGCTTAATTCCTTTTTCCAAGCCAGTTGTTGTGCATATGATTGTAATAAATGCCACCACACCCACTAGCAAGAAAGTAACCCATGGAGCATCAGGTGTACCGAACAGGTATGAGAAACTAATGCCTAACGACAAACCGGTTTGCCCAAGAGAAGTGGAAATACCAGCAATAGCACCAAACACACAGATCAGGTTTACAATTTTCCCTAGGCTGCCGTTTGCCTTCCCTCGCCCCCAAGGAATAAGGATATTACTGATTAGGCCACTCTCATTCTTACGGAACATCAAGTAGCCAAGAACAAGGCCAACAACAGAGAATGCAGCCCAAGCTTGAATCCCTTGGTGAATAAAGCTTTGCTTCATTGCAAATTCCGCGGCGGCTGCAGTTTGTGGATCAATACCTGTAGTAGAAAGTGGGTTCATATAGTGATAAACAGGCTCTGCAACACCCCAATAGAGCATTACTGTCCCCATACCCGCTGAGAACAACATCCCAATCCAAGAGAAAGTACTAAACTCTGGTTTAGCATCATCTGGCCCAAACTTGATATTACCGTACTTACTAAATGCAAAGAAAAACATAATCATGACGTAGGAAAATGAGCCTGCCATGTATATCCAACCAAATGTATCAGTCAGATAAGTCATGGTTCCAATACCTACGTTGTACAACTGCTCTGGAAATAATATCCCAGCAGCTACGATAGTTAAGATAAAGCAGATAGTACTAGTAAATAGCATTTTGCCTTGTTTTAATTGTGGTTGATTCGCTGACATTATCAGTTCTCCTGAAAATTATTTAATTACAATGAGTTCTGGTTCTGCACGTTCACTTAACCATTCAGCACCATCTTCCGTGATCACAATGTTCTCTTCATGGACCATTGATTTACCCGGCGCGTAAACCATGCCCGGTTCTAACGTCATCACCATGCCAGGCTTAAGTATTGTATTATCGGTAGCGGTGTTAGATGGACGCTCTGTCAGTTCCATACCCAAGCCATGCCCAAGACGACCGACATCGTTACCTAAAGCTCCGTTTGCTTCTAATACGCCCCACATTGCATTATAAATATCAGTTGTTGTCGCTCCTGGTTTAGCCGCTTCGAAACCTTTTGTCGTAGCTTCGTAGGTCGCGCGGTATGCCGCTTTCGTTTCATCACTTGCATGACCAAATGCCCAGTTGCGGTCGAAATCAGAGAAGTAACCATCACGCACGGCACCGGTATCGATGATCAAGACATCTCCCGGCTCGATAATGCGGTCGGTTGGGCCCATGATGATGCTGTCGTAACCGTCAGGCCCTGAACCCGCGATGATGTAAGGGCACTCATCAGCCCCTTCTAACAACATATCGATACGGAATTGTTTACAGATTTCACGTTCTGTCATACCGGCTTTGGCGTATTGAGGGATTTTACTAAAGCCAACATTGGTAATGCGGCAGATTTCACGCGTTTTTTCGATTTCAGCTTGTGATTTGATCTGACGTAGCTCATGCATTGCTAAAGACACATCAACAAAGTCTTTCTTAACCATAGTGGTTAACTTGAGGTAGTTGTTCACAGGCATACGTAAGTGAGACTCAATGCCCAACGTTGCGCCTACTCGGCCATGACGACAAGGCAGGGAGTTCAATGCGCTAGCAACTAAGCTAATACCATCATCTTCAGGACGAGGAGAAGGCCAAGTAATGATGTTATCGACCCATGTTCCGGCCATACCGCTAGCACCGATTTCAGGAACTATAGCGATAGGTTTACCTTCAGCTGGAATAACCACAAACCATGGTCGAGTTGGGCTATGCCAAAACTGAGTATGGAAACCAGTAAAGTAGCGAACGTTTGGCTCTGTCGTAAAAATCATTGCATCTAATTTCTGCTCATGCATAACTTTTTGGGCACGTGATGTTCTGTTTTCAAACTCAGCTTGTTCAAAGCCGCGGTTCAGATAGTTAGTCATTAGGACCTCTAATTATTATTGTGAGTCAGTAAATGCTACCAACCCTATAGTTCAACTTTGTTTACGTTACGTTGAACATACTACTGACATTTCAGTCAAATAATGTGACCAAGGTCTTACAGTTAACTATAGTGACCACAAATTATATTAAACTAATGCTCACATTGATTTCGATCACTTTTGGGTACTTATTTGTAACTTTAAACTTGCATGAAAAAATAATATATAGTTTTATGGTTACATAAAGTTGATTGAAATCTTGAAATTCATCGAATAACCAATGATAATGAAAGGCACTTAAAGTTAACTACAGTGGTCTAAAATGAATGCATCAGCATATAAATCGTTTAACGTAGAATTCACCGACAGCGACAGAGAACATCTCGAACTGAACTTTCGCTTAGCCGAAACTATTGCTGACTTTATTGGTCCGCATTGTGAAGTAGTGATCCATTCATTCGAGAGTTTTGAAAAGTCGGTGGTGAAGATAGTGAACGGTCATCATACAGGGCGAGAAGTGGGGTCTCCGATTACCGATCTGGGTTTGAAGATGTTGAGCGTATTTGAGAGTACAGGAGAGGTCACGCCAAAAAGTTACTTCACGACCAGTAAAGATGGATCATTACTAAAATCAACGACTTGTGTGCTGGCTGGAGAAAATGGTAAACCGATCGGGTTGTTCTGTATCAACATGAACTTATCTCACCCGTTTCCAGAGATCATAAAGACTTTAATGCCGGACATGACTCATGCTCCAGTAGGTGTGCATGAAAACTTTGGAGCTTCAACTACAGAAGTGATTGAGCAAGCGCTTGAGCACGCTATTTTTGAAGTCGATAACAATGAATCAGTCAACTTAAAAGGTCGAAACAAAGCCATCACCAAGCGATTGCTTGAGAATGGTATTTTCGAGTTAAAAGAGGCGACAGCATTCGTATCTGAGCGTCTTGGAATTACTCGCCATGCTGTTTACAAATACATCCGCGAGTTCAGAGCATAAAATCATATAAAGAGAAGCGTAATGAAAACTAAAATCCATACAGATCTAGCACCAGCAGCAATCGGCCCATACTCTCAAGGTATGTCATTCAAAGATCTCATCTTTACTTCAGGTCAACTACCGCTAGATGCAAAAACAATGGCGTTTGTTGAAGGTGGCATTAAAGAGCAAGCTCGCATGTCACTAGAAAACCTAAAGGCAGTATTGGAACAGAGTGGTGGTTCACTCGACACTGTAATTAAAACCACATGTTTCCTATCTGATATGGAAAATTTCGTTGCATTTAATGAAGTTTACACAGAAGTATTCGGAACAGATAACGCGCCAGCACGCTCATGTGTTGAAGCAGCTCGTTTACCAAAAGACGCATTAGTTGAAGTTGAAGCGATCGCTTACATCAAATAATAACGCTGTATTAAAAGTAATACTGTTTGTACTACAAACGATTAAATAGGTCATTGAGTACCCATTAATGACCTTCCATTCCTTTGCCTGAATCTAAGTGTGCCCTATGTTAAAACTATCAAAAAATTCATTCTACACTGGTCAAGTCTGCGAACTATTTACCGCTTATCAAGCGCAACAAGCACGTGAGTTTCACAGCCAGATCGAAGGCTATCAACCCACTCCACTCGTGTCTCTTCCACATCTTGCTAAGCTGCTTGGTGTTAAGGCGATTCTAGTTAAAGACGAATCAAAACGCTTTGGTTTGAATGCATTCAAAGTACTCGGTGGTTCTTACGCTCTCGGTCGTCAATTGGCAAAACACCTTGGCATTGATATCTCTGAAATCAACCTTAAGACAGTGGCTTCAAAACTAGACGAACCACTTGTTTTCACTACGGCAACCGCAGGAAATCATGGTACAGGTGTTGCTTGGGCAGCGCGCGAAATGGGACAGAAAGCCGTGGTTTACATGCCTAAAGGTTCATCTCAAGCAAGTGTGAATCGCATTAAAGGCTTAGGCGCTGAATGCATAGTAACAGAGGTTAATTACGACGACACGGTGCGTATGGCGAACCAAACTGCGCAAGACAAGGGCTGGATGCTAGTGCAAGATACTGCATGGGAGGGCTATGAAGAAATCCCTACATGGATTTCTCAGGGCTACATGACTATGGCAGATGAAGCTATTGAACAAGCTCAAGCATTAGAATTCAACGCTCCAACTCATGTTCTTTTACAAGCAGGGGTTGGCGCTATGGCTGGAGGAGTCTTAGGCTATCTTGCAGACAAGTTAGGGCCGAATACTTTTGAAACCATCATTGCTGAGCCATCTGCTGCCGATTGTATTTTCCGCTCAGGTGAAAAAGGTGAAATGGTAAACGTAACTGGTGAGTTGAACTCGATTATGGCTGGTCTTGCATGTGGTGAACCAAACCCAGTAACGTGGCCAGTATTACGAGATTGCAGCAATCACTTTGTTTCGGTTGACGACAATATCTCAGCAACGGGTATGCGTATCCTTGGCAACCCACTTAGCGGTGATGCGCAAGTGATCAGTGGCGAATCTGGCGCTATCACTCTTGGCTTACTTTACACGTTATGTCGTGAAGGTGCAGACCAAGCAACTCGTGACGAGCTAGGCCTAAATGAAGATGCAACCATCATGCTATTTAGCACTGAAGGTGATACCAACCAACCTCGCTACCGTGACGTTGTTTGGAACGGCTTGCATCATTCTAGCTAGTATTTAGCAACAAATACTCCTCAACTTTATTCAAAAGCCACAGTATTCACTGTGGCTTTTCGTTAAAACTCAAGGTTTAGTGAGACACTAATCATCCGCTTCCCCCCTCATAGAACAAAACGATAATGTGAAAGTTAATATTGACCCTCATATAAAATTACTTTACCTTTAATCGCATTTCGACGATTAACGATAACTATCAAAGAGAAAATATTATGACATCAAAATTAGGCTTTCTAGATCGCTACTTAACATTGTGGATTTTTATCGCCATGGGCATAGGGATATTGCTTGGTATCATATTTCCACAAATCGAGCAGTGGAATGAAGTAATGTCGGTGGGAAACACCAATGTTCCTTTAGCAATTGGGCTGATTCTGATGATGTACCCACCTTTAGCTAAAGTTAACTACAGCCTATTAGGCGCTGTGGTGAAGGATAAAAAAGCGATCAAGCTATCTTTAGTCATGAATTGGCTAGTTGGCCCGGTATTAATGTTCATTTTAGCTATCACCTTTTTAGGCGATCATCCTGGCTACATGGTAGGCGTTATTATGATCGGTCTTGCTCGTTGTGTTGCTATGGTTCTAGTTTGGAATGACATTGGCGGTGGTAACAAAGAATACGGAGCAGCTCTAGTTGCATTGAACAGCGCATTCCAAGTTGTGGGGTACAGCTTCATGGCTTGGTTATTCATCAGCATCCTACCTCCAGTATTTGGTTACGAAGGAATGATGGTTGATATATCGATGATTGATATAGCATATGGCGTATTAATTTATTTAGGCATACCATTTTTAGCAGGCTTCTTGAGTCGTAAGATCTTGGTATCGATGAAAGGCGAACAATGGTACACAGACGTATTCATTCCGCGCATTTCACCGCTCACTTTGGTTGCGCTCCTAGCAACAATTATTTTGATGTTTAGTTTAAAGGGCGAAATGATCTTCGAACTTCCAATGGATGTACTATTGATCGCCATTCCACTAATTATCTACTTCACGTTGATGTTCTTCATCAGCTTCTTCATTGGTAAGCAGATTGGTATCGATTACGACAAAAACGCCTCGATTGCGTTCACAGCAACAGGTAATAATTTTGAATTGGCGATTGCTGTATCTATCGCTGTATTTGGAATTAACTCAGACCAAGCTTTCGCTGGCGTGATCGGCCCACTGATTGAAGTACCTGTTCTAATTTACCTAGTGAACGTAGCATTGAAGATGAAAGATAAGTACTACAACGGTCTAAGAATTAAATCTAGCAACTAGCAAAAATCACTTAGCGTTTATGAATGTAAGCATATCAATAGTGAGGCTATAAATGTAATTTAGACTGGCTAATGATTGGTCAAAAAATTCAAAGGTAACATGGCACTTGCACTAGAGCTTTACAACAGAGCATCGCTTAATAATAAGTTGGATGGGTTTATAATGATGTACTCATTTAGCTTGGTGTTACTTAACCATATAGCTAAAAGCTCAGTGAGTTTATTACATATTTTATTCATTCACGTTAGCAGTTTTATGGTTCGTAACGTAGGACCGAGTGATAACACTTGGTCCTTATTAACAACCCTTGATAGTGGATTAAATCACACCACTTCTATGATTATTTTCTCTAGTTTATCTAAACCTTCACTAAGCACTTCTTGCTCAATCGTCAATGCTGGAAGCAAACGAATTACGTTGCCTTTAACACCACAAGAAAGCAGAATTAGGCCGTTTTCTTGCGCCTTGCTAATAATGGTTTTAGTCAGTTCTTGCAAAGGCTGACCGGAATCCGGATCAGTAAATTCGATAGCCATCATCGCACCAGTAGTACGAACTTCACCAATCTCTGGTACTGATTGCTGTAGTTTCGTCATACGAGAGTAAACAACCTCACCAATACCCATTGCTTTGGCGCACAAATCTTCTTCTTCAATAATTTTCAGTACTTCTAAACCTGCCACACACGCAAGTGGGGATCCGGCATAAGTGCCTCCTAATCCCCCCGCAGTAGCAGAATCCATTACCTCAGATTTCCCCACAACCGCAGAAATAGGGAAGCCACCGGCAATACCTTTTGCCATGGTGATCATATCCGGCTCAATATTCAAATATTCAGTAGCAAACATTTTACCAGTACGTGCAAAACCTGTTTGAATTTCATCAGCAATCAACATAATTCCGTGTTTATCACAGATTTCACGTAGACCTTGAGCAAATTTCACTGGCGCTTGATAAAAGCCCCCCTCACCTTGAACAGGTTCAAAGATGATCGCGGCAACGCGCGAAGGTTCGATATCACAAGCAAATAAATCTTCCAACGCTTGTAGGCTTTGCTCAACACTAATGCCATGAAACTCATTAGGATAAGGAGCATGGTAGATTTCACTTGGGAAAGGACCAAAATTTGCTTTATATGCTGCTACTTTCCCTGTTAATCCCATAGTTAAATTAGTACGGCCATGAAACCCGCCTTTAAATGCAATTGCACCACTACGCCCTGTGCGCGCGCGGGCAATTTTAATTGCGTTTTCAACAGCTTCTGCACCCGTAGTTAAGAAAACTGCTTTTTTATCGCTTTTTCCCGGTGCAACTTGCGTTAATTTCTCTGCCAACTCAATAAATGAGGCATATGGAGTAACCAACGCACACGTATGAGAGAAGTTATCTAACTGTGCTTTCACCGCTTCACTAATACGTTTATTTGAATGACCCGTATTGGTGACGGCAATGCCCGCGGCAAAGTCGATATATTTATTCCCTTCTACGTCCCACACATGTGCGTTTTCTGCTTTTTCAACATAAAGGGGATAAAGAGCGCCCATGCCTTGAGCAATGACTTGGCTTCTTCTTTGGTGCAATTGTTGGTTGGTCATCATCATTTCCTTGAGTTTGTTGCTTTTACTAATACGAGCTAGATGCCTCTTTCTATTTAGGCACTTACTTACCGGTTCTATCGCGATTCTTACAACGAACTATCAACTTAGTTGAATCGCTACTGCTTTACTTCACAACAAACACTGAGCAATGTGAATGTCGTACAATTTTTGCTGCGTTGGAACCAAGCAGATATGAGCGTAGTCTAGGCCTTGAAGATGCCATAACTATTGCGTCTGAATTTGATTTCTTTGCCTGTAACACAACTTCATCAAAAACCACTCCGCAACGCACAATACTCTTACCTAGATGGGGCTTCGGTACCAATTGTTCTAACATCGTCTGCACGCTATCAAACGCACTTTGATGCTGCGTTGAAAAAACGTTGCCCGATGCTGTGGGCACCGTTCGGCGATGAACACGAGCTTCATCGACATAAAGCATGTCAATGACCCCATCTTCAGCGATCAATTTAAGCGCCAAGTTAACTTCTCTTTTCACTACCTCTGGGTAGGCGAGATCAACGGGCATTAAGATACGTTGTAAACTCATATCAATTCACTCCCATCACTTTATTAGGTAGCCACATCACGACTTCTGGGAACAACATACACGTCACCAGCACGCACAACTTGAGTAAGATGAACGGCAAAATGGAGCGGTAGATATCCATCATACTGACACCCGGCGGTGCTATGCCTTTCAAATAGAACAAGGCAAAACCATAAGGTGGAGTTTGTACCGCAATCTCAATATTCAATATCATCAAAATACCGAACCAAATGGGGTCATAGCCGAGCGATACAACAATTGGCGTAAACAGCGGTGCACACATCAACACGATGATCAGTTCATCGATAATGAACCCGAGTAGCAACATGATGACTTGCAGCAAGATAATCACACCAAGAGGCGGTAACCCAAGATCTTGCGTAAGCTGTGCCACCATGTTTTGCACGCCACTGAGCATGTGGAAATTACTAAACAGTGAAGCGCCAAGAATGATCCACATTGACACGCTAACAAGCATTGCCGTTTCAAAACCCGATGATTTGAACATTTCAAAACGAAAACGCTTAAAGATAATCGCAAGAAAAAGAGCTCCAACAACGCCAATCGCTCCCGACTCTGTTGGCGTAGCGATCCCGGTAATAATGCTGCCTAATACGGCAACGATCAGCAGTAAAGAAAATAACCCGTCACGCGCGGTTCTCACCTTTTCTTTACCCGTCATTTTACTTTCACTGCCAGTCCCGAGTGGCGCTCTCTCTGGGTTCAATTTACAACTGATGATCACATAACTGATTAGCAACGTAATAGAGATGAGTGCAGGGATAATCGCAGCCAAAAACATGCGACCTACCGAGTTCTGCGTCGTTGCCGCGTACATGATCATTGGAATGCTTGGCGGGATCAGAATACCTAAGCCGCCACCTGCCATTATAACGCCGAGCGCCAGACGCTTATCATAACCACGTTCAAGCATTGGCTTAAGCGCGATACTGCCAGAAGTCATAATACCCGCACCAATAATGCCAACCATTGCGCCAATCATAGAACAGACGCCAATCACGCTGATCGCGAGTGAGCCTCTCAAGCGTCCAATCACCATTTGGCTGGCGTTGAACATCGCATCCCCAATACCTGAACGAGTCAGTAACTGCCCCATATAAATGTACAAAGGGATCGCTAACAAAATAAAACTAAAAAAGTTACTCTCAATGGTGGTTGGGACTAGGTTAAAGATGCCTTCTCCCCAGGTTAGATACCCCATACCCATAGCAATGCCACCCAAAGCGAGTCCAACTGGAGCGCCCAAGGCAAAGCTAAATAAAATACAGCCGATCAATAACAACGTTAGAACTTCAATACTCATACATCCCCCGCTTGTTCGATCAGCGTGTCTTGTTGTTCACTCTCTTCTGGTTCTTGCTCTATGAGTGTCTTACCCGTTAATAGGTAGTAGATGTCCTGCACCATATCGCTGGTAAATTGGACGATAAACGAACCTGAAGCGACCATCATCATCACCCAGAAATGCGCCATGGATGGTGCCCATTCAGATTGACGTCGGTAATTAAACTCAAGTGCTTCTTCAAACTTTCCGAATGACATCATCAATACCACCGAAAGGAAAAAAATAGCCAACGAATATGTAAAAAGGTTAAACAAGGAGCGCACCCGTATTGACACTGAAAGGTAAAGCACATCAACGTTAATATGCGCTTTGTTTTGCTGCGCTAATGCGCCACCAAGTGCGGCGATATAACCAAATAAGAACAGCGATACGTCATAAGCCCAGATAGTCGGTTCTCCAAGCACATAACGAGAAAAAACTTCAAAAGCGACGGTGGCTGCAAGGAGCGGCATTAGCATCGAAGCAGAAAAGCCAATCCAATACACGAAGCGATTAATTCCTCGACAATAAGCCGTTAATATTTGTCTCAACATACACATCATCCCTGCCAGCATAAAAAGAAAGGGGGTCTACCCCCTCTCTGGTTTGCGATTTAAAAACGCATTCAAAATCTAAACTTTGATTTGAACTAGGCTAAATCGCCCGTCTTTAAAATGATTACTGGGTGTTTTGTACAATCTTAATTAGGCGTTTGCTGTATTTGTCTGCGTCAGCGTATTCCGTCCATAGAGAATCCGCAGCGCCATTCCATTTAACGACATCTTCAGCGCTTGGCTCTGGGCTCCATTTCATACCTTTCGATTCCATATCAGCAATCGCTTGAGATTCCCATAGACGTGACTTTGTCATCTGCTCACGAGCATGAACCGCACTTGCTGCACGTACAATGGCTTGTAGATCTTCTGGTAGCTTGTTCCACGCACTCTTATTGACGACGATTGGCAATGCTTGAGCGCCGGCAATTGGCAAACGGTACATGTACTTCGCCACTTCTACGTGGTTACCGTCACGGTGGTCAATGATGTTGCTGCCGATAGAGCCATCGATAACACCAGTCGCTAAGCTGGTGTAGATTTCACTCCATGATAGTGATGCTGGAGATGCACCTAAGTTACGTAAGAACTTACCGTAAGCACCCGGAGCGCGAATCTTCAGACCTTCGAAATCTTTAATTGAATTAATCGGTTCTTTGGTTAAAACATAAACTGGTAACTGGATATATGGTTCTAGCCAAACAAGATTTTGCTTGTCGTAAGCTTCCTCTAATACTTCACCCCAACCTTTTTCATGGAACAATGCGCTTAGCTCGCCCACATCATCCGTCATACCTGGTAAACCAACTTCAACGACACCCGCAGGGAATTCACCCGCATGCATCGGTTGGAAAGGAGCCCCCATAGTCATTAATCCTGATTTAACCGAGCCAAGTACACCCGTTTGACCAACACCTTCACCGGCATACATTACTTGAACAGAAATACGACCATTCGACATTGCTACAATATTATCAGCAAAGTTTTTATACACTTCACCATAGGCTGTACCGCGTGAGTATAGGTTTACAAAACGCCAGTTATGCTCAGCAGCGAAAGCCTGAGATACGGTAAAAAAAGAGCTCGAAATCGCCAATGCGTATGCAGCAACCTTTTTCGTTAGGCTTTTTTTGCTTAGCTTACTTAGGGTGTTAAACATGAATTATCTCCTTGATGTATTCCTGTTTGCTCTGGCTATGCCAGTAACAGTGCTGAAGTGACTTGTTACTTCCTCGTTGTCACCGTGTTGTTAATGGTTACATTTTGGTTACAATTGATAAATTCGCATTTCTCCACCTAAAGTTTTACTGCGCTCAACCTTTCAACAGCACTTGTCTATTTTCTACAGATCACTCAACTTGAGACGAAAAAAAGCAGCACACTTGGTGCTGCTAAAGCATGAAACCCAAAAGGCCTGGAAGGACTCACTATTTGGGGAAGACATGTCAAAACCATACGGTCACAGAAAGAGAAACTCTTCGTTTATATGCCATGGCATAAGTATTTAATTTCTAGGTAATCTTCGATGCCATACTTAGAGCCTTCACGACCACAGCCTGACTCTTTTACCCCACCAAATGGAGCAACTTCCGTTGAGATGATACCTTCATTAATACCTACAATACCGTATTCAAGCGCTTCACTCATTCGCCAAACACGGGCATGGTCTTGAGTATAAAAATAAGCGGCTAATCCAAATGGGGTATCATTGGCACGGCGTACAACATCATCTTCATTATTGAAGCGGAAGATGGTAGAAACAGGACCAAACAGCTCTTGGTGCGCAATATCCATCTCCTCTGTCACGTCGGTTAAAATTGTTGGTTGATAAAATTGGTGACCAACCTCAGAGATGTTTCCACCTAAAGTAAGGGTTGCGCCTTGCTCAACGGCGGTGTTTACCAACTGCTCCACTTTATCAATCGCTTTTTGATTAATAAGAGGGCCAATCTCTGTACCATCTACCAAACCATCTCCAATCACTAACTTACTGACAGCTTGGGTGTATTTCGCCAAAAACTGATCATAAATAGCATCATGAATATAAAGTCTGTTGGTGCAAACACAGGTTTGACCCGCATTGCGATACTTGGAAATGAGAGCGCCTTGTACGGCTTTATCAATATCTGCATCTTCAAAAACGATAAATGGGGCATTTCCACCTAGCTCCAATGACACTTTTTTCACTGTCTCAGATGCTTGGCGCAAAATGAGCTTACCCACAGGCGTTGAACCAGTAAACGAGACCTTACGAACCAGAGGATGGCGGCACAATACATCACCCACTTCGGCGGGACGTGAAGTCGTCACTACGTTGATCACACCTTTAGGGATTCCCGCTTTTTCTGCCAGCAGCGCCATTGCGAGTGCACAAAGAGGTGTGTCTTCCCCAGGCTTAATCACCACTGTACATCCTGCCGCCAAAGCTGGCGCCGCTTTACGAGTAATCATCGCAATAGGGAAATTCCATGGAGTAATCGCCGTCACTACACCCACAGGTTGCTTAATCGTCATGTAGCGATTATTCGAATTTGCCGCGGGAATCACATCTCCATACATTCGCTTCGCTTCTTCGGCAAACCATTCAATAAATGATGCTCCGTAAATGACTTCACCGTAGGATTCCTTGTACGGTTTACCTTGCTCAGACGTCAGTAACTTCGCCAGTCCGTCTGCATTTTCAACCATCAGATCAAACCATTTTTTCATTAGACCCGCGCGGTATTTAGCTGTGGTTGTACGCCAATCTTGTAAGGCTGTATGTGCGGCAATAACGGCTGCTTCAGATTCTTCCTTACCCATATCAGGTACGGCAGTAATGATAGCGCCTGTTGATGGATTCACTATATTAACCTTTTTACCATCAATGGCTTCGACCCATTCTCCGTTGATCAAGCCACGGGATAAGACTAAATCTTTCATCACTTAAATTCCTACTGTTATAAACATTAACAACGTCAAAGATTAAAAAAATCAAATAACGCATAATCGGCAATGGATACAACAAAATTATAACAACTCGCCAAGGGAATAAATATTCCTCAGTAAACATGAAGTTTTACGAGCCTAAAACAATGACAAAAAATTCTTCGCCTGTCGGTCAAATTGGTGACTACGAAATAAAACAGCTCAAAATATTCAAGGTCGTCGCAGATTGTGGCGGTTTCTCTGCTGCTGAAACCGAACTCAATATCAGTCGTTCCACTATCAGTATTCATATTTCCAACCTTGAATCTCGAATAAATCTGATTCTATGCCGCCGGGGACGCTCTGGATTTTCTTTAACAGAAGAAGGCATCGTCGTGTATGAGGCAACCGTTAAATTACTAGGAGAACTGGACGATTTTAGAAATACTATCAACCACTTGGACATTCAACTATCCGGTAGCTTAACGATTCTATTCAGTGACAACATAAGCTTGGATCCTAGATCCTGCATGCCGGAGGTGATCCGTAATTTTTCCAGTATCGCCAAAGAGGTTTACCTAACAGCAGAAGTCTCACGGATGACTGAAATTGAAAGGATGGTAATGCAAGATGAAGCAGATATTGGTTTTATTCCCCTACATCGAGAACTTGATGGATTGGAATATGAGTATATTTACACAGATATTTGTTACCTCTATGCGAGTACGGATAACCCATTAGCAAAGCTTTCAGACTCTGAATTAACGGATGAGGTTATTGATGGTTTTCCCGTTGCCTACGCCGGGCTAAAAACTCAAGAGCGCATCAACGGTCATTTGGCCAACATGAACCTGAAAGCCACTGCGTATAACTATGAATCACGCATCACTTTACTGCTATCTTCTCGGTTTATTGGTTTTTTACCTGAGCATTACGCCAAACCTTATGTAGACTCTGGTGAGTTAATTGCCATTGCACCATCACGCCGTTATTACCATTTGGAGATCATGGCGATCACTAAAAAGACCAACGCGATAAATAAAGTACGTTCGCTGTTTATAAAAACCATGCGTGACTATTATCGAAAACAGAATGAATAACTGAGAAAAAGCAATACACGCGATCAAAAAGACCTGAAACACCCAACTAGCAAGTGGGTAATTCAGGTCTTTAAATTGACTAAATTAAGCGATGAAGGCTAAGCGACGTTAGCCACGTCTGCAGTATTCATTTCAGCGATTGTGGGTTGCTGCTTCTTTACGATTTTATCGCAAATATATCCACCGATTGGAATTGCCGATGTAGCAGCTGGAGACGGTGCATTACACACATGCAAACTGCGCTCACTTTCAGCAAATAGAAAATCATGCACCAGCGAACCATCTTTTAGAACCGCTTGAGCACGGATACCTGCCGGATACGGCTGTAAATCATCTACTTTGATGCTTGGGCAATATTTATTAACTAATTTCAAATACCCTGGTTTCCACCAAGAATTCTTGGTTTCAATTAATCCCGTTATCAAGTGCTTCGCTGACACTTTCCAAAACCCTACGAAACTGACCATATCTAATACGTCACGCAGATTAACGTTAATTTTGCCATACCCTTCACGCTTCCAGCCCTGAACTGCGTTAGGGCCAACCGTAACTGAACCATCAATCATGCGAGTTAAGTGAACGCCAAGAAACGGTAAATCAGGATCTGGAATTGGATAAATCAGATGATTAACGATGTTATTATATTTGGCAGGTAAACGATAATACTCACCACGATATGGAATTATTTGAAAGTCGGTTTCAATCCCCATCATTCGAGTCATTCGATCAGCCATTAAGCCTGAACAGACCACGAGAAATTGACCATCGAACACTGCCGATTCACCACAGCGCAAGGCCGATACGGTGACTTTTTCCGTCGATTCAGCCAAATCTGTTACTTCAGTATCAAGTGAAATCACCCCGCCCGCATCAACAAATTCTTGCGCCATTTTCTCGGTAACTTGCCGATAGCTGACGATACTAGTGGTTGATACGGCAATAGCCCCTAAACCGACAATATTAGGCTCACGCACTTTTAGCTCTTCTTGATCAATCAACTCCACATTAAGACCATTTTCATGGCAGCGCTGATACAGAGCTTGCATTCGTTTGACCTCTTCTTTCGACGTCGCCACAAGCAATTTGCCACAGTTCTCGACCGGGATATCATGCTTAGCACAAAACTCTGTGGTTGCCGCTACGCCGGCTTTACAAAACTCAGCTTTCAAACTGCCAGGCGCATAGTAGACCCCCGCGTGAATAACCCCACTGTTATGCCCTGTTTGATGGTGCGAAAATCCTGATTCCTTTTCGATCAACAATATCGACTTATCAGGAAAACGACTCTGTAACTGCCAGGCTGTAGAAACACCGACAATACCGCCCCCGATCACTACGTAGTCATACATTTTTTCCACGATTAGGTGCTCCTTCACTCTCATTATTCTAATTATAGTGTGTAGTTATAGCAAAACGGCTTCTCCAATAAAGCCGTTTTACTATACGCCCCTTTTCACATTAAATAATGCGAGGGGCGTTAGATTAGCGTGTGAAGTGACCACGCTGGCGTAAAAGTTCACGCTTAAGATCTTGGTGCGCGACAAACTTATCACGACCGTGCAACCAACAGTGGTTTTGTACCACAAGCATACTACCGGTGTTCACTCGTACATTAATACAGTTACTGTCCGTCTCTAGAGACTCACTCACCTGATGCAAGTAGATACCTTGCTGCATGTTTTGCGGTTGAGCAAATTGGTCAATAAATAACATATGCGGTTTACCGATTTTATCTTCCTCAAAGAAGACTGGGTGCTCAATCGTATAGCCGATATTTTTACTTGGTGGCGCGGCCCATACGATATTTTGCTTCGCCATTGGATGGTTGTAGAACTTATCCAGATCTTGCCAGTCATCAACGTGAAGAAGAAGCGAGTCACCCATTTGCATGTTCTTCTCGTCCATCTTCATCATAAGTACGAAGTCGGTACGTTCATTAACATAAGTGCCATCGTTATGCAGCTCCATACGACGGTGCGCTTGACGTAAATAACTGTCACTGTTGTCTTCATTTTTTACGGTAAAGCGCGCGTAGTATTTACCAAACATGGAGTCAAAATTTGGAATACCAATTAGGTGAGAGATCGCGGTGGAAAGAATAACAAAGAAATCACGCTGCTCATCGCTGTCTTCAAACAATGCTTTCGCTTCCTCTGATGGCTCAAGTAAGAAAGCGCCTCTTTCACGATCTTCCATCGTTTCCACCAAGAACTGACCCAATTGGTAATCACACGCTTTATCTAACGCATCTGCCACGGCGAAGCGAAGAAACGGCTTGTACTCTAAAGATTGAAGGTTAAAGTTTTGAATTAGATCTGAAAACCTATCCAACGTTTCCTTTGTCAGCGTAACCACTTGTAAACGAGGGCTCTCTGGATGCAAAGAGATAGTAAATCCGCAACGTTCTTCTACGTTCTGGTTAAAGACCTTAGCAATATTCATTGTGTTACTTCCTTATTTGGCTGAGCAGCAAACTGCTATCTACATCATGTTGTTTAGATCAAGCGAATCTAACCGCCGCTTTGGTTAACAAAACTATAACGATTGTGAGTTTGTATTAACAATATATGGAGTGTATAGTTTCCATACACAAAATAGATGGTAAGAATTCAGATGGATTTGAAGCGACTGCACTATTTCAACCAATTAGCCAAAACGGGAAACTTTACTAAAACCGCAGATCAGCTTGGTATTGCCCAATCAGCATTGAGTACCAGTGTCAAAAAGTTAGAACAGAAACTGGGCTTAAAACTGATCAACCGTACCGAACGGCAAATGAGCTTAACGGCGGAAGGGCAAGTATTACTACGCCATACAAAAATAATTTTGGAAGATGTAGAACAAGCAGAAAAAGAGCTACAAGAGCTAAAAGGGCTCACCAGCGGGGTGATTAATTTTGGCGCACCCGCGATGCTGGCTTCGTATTTTTTACCTGATGCACTAGAACAATTCAAAAAATCTTACCCGGGTATTCAGATCAATATTCAAGAAGCGGGTACCGCGACTTTAGCGCAGATGCTGGTAAATGGGAAACTCGATCTCGCCTTGATCCGTGGTGACCGAGAACATGAGCAGATCCGCCAAACATTACTCGCCTGCGATCAAATCGCCGCCTGTGTGCCTGTAGAACATCCATTCGCGGATCGAAAAAGCATTAGCTTAGACGAATTCTGTCAACAACCATTAGTGCTGTTCAAGAATGGCTACTTCTTACGAGAAACGGTTAATGCTTACTGCCAACAGCATAAATTAAAACCCAATATTCACTTTGAAACCAACCTACCAGAGCTGCTGAAATCAATGGTTAGACGCGAAATAGGCATTGGCACTTGCCTACCAATATTGGTTGCCGATGATCCACAACTTAAAGCGATTCCGTTTGAACCACCTATTCCCTTGCAGCTCGGAATTGGTTGGAAGTCGAGCCATTACCTTTCAACCGCAGCAAAAGCTTTTGTCAGCTTTCTACAAGGCACTTACCATCCCTAGTGACGTCAAATTGATAAGTGAAATCATCTTGTTTATTGCAGCAAGATTGAAGAGCAAAATAGCGGTTGTGTCGCAAAGTTAGGGTGAAGTACAAACTTCTTTTGCCAAGGCGAGCGCCTCGTCGATGTAACGCTTTGAACCACTCCAACGAGGGTGGTTAGTTCTAAAGCAATGGGTATCACCTATTTTAAAATGCCACAATCTCCTAGGATGAATCACACTTTGAGTTTCAAGCTCATGAAAGGTATCTTTTATAAACTGGTCTCGGGCTGAGCCAACCGTAAAAATAGCCACATTGGGTTTAAGAACTTCAAATTGCGCTCTGAGTAATTTGGCAGAAAGAGATTCAATTACTTTAAACGAAGGAGCTTTCACCGGACTCTTTCCGTAATGGCTCACACAAAACTGGTTTGCCCAAACCGCCGCATTCTCAGGATCCAAACTGTTTGAATTTAAAGCCACAGATGATTTTTTGTAAAACTGACGAAAACGAGATCTTTTTGGAGCTTTAGTATTAAATTCACTTGAGCACTCCATTGATTCCAGTACTGCTTGATCAGTTACAGAATATTCATTTTTAAAGTGACATGTTCTATTTCTCCAACTTCTTGTCTCCTGACCGACGATCATCAACTTACATGAACTACTTTCGTAACTTTTGTGTGGACTAGCTAAAAATAATCCTGACAAGTTTTCATCTTGGAACAACGTTTTTAACTCAACATCGAGCAAAATATCTCTGTGCTTTTCCATCAACAGACTAACTAATGAACTCAATGGACTCTCCTGCTTATCTTAAATATGACAGCTATCTCAGACTCAATACTGAATTGATTCTAAATTGCTTATATATCCACAACACCAAGAAGACAATGACACATAAATATCGAAAAAACATAGAGATAGAGCAAATAAGAGAACGAATAAAGTTACAAGTAGCAGATGATAGTTTGACTGGTGTTATCATTTTTGGAACGTTAGCTGATGAGAGCCCTTTTGATAGTTCTACCTACTCAAGTTGGATGATTACAAGTGATCAAACTAACTTTGATTTTAACCCTCAAACAAAAAGGGGAATATCGTTAACCTTAGATGAGTTGATAGCGAAACGTGCAGAGATCTCTAGTATGCATACACTGCACGGAATCATATCCATCGACGATAAAGAAATAACACTAATCTGGACAACAAAAGATATAGCAGACACCAAAAGAGAATTGCTTATTAAAAGTGGATGTTACGGCGATTAATATAATCTTTTAATGTACTTAGCGCTTTGTCGATTAACTTAGCCGTAGGACGCACGCCTAATCCCATTGCTAAGTACTTTTTCAATTTGATCACGTTTAGTTTCAAGCTTTAATTTCTATTTTGGATCTACTAAGGATCATACCAATAACCCATGAGTCTAACTTTCGTTCTCTATGTTTTTGATAAGTTACATCCTAGCTATTGGAGGTGGTACGTAAATAAACGTAATTTGATATTAAATCATGGACTTAATGAATATTATAAAAAATTAAAAAGAAAATGTTGCTGCAGATGTGGTTAAGTGTGTAAATCTTTGATTTTCCACTTATCCACATTGACTATAAAATCTATATTTAGCTATTTAATCTATGTTAACTATAAAAACTATTAGATCTATAGATGCTTGTAACTAATTGAATTTAAATAACTAAAAGACGTGTTATGATCATTTATTAGGTGTTTAGATGACATGATTAAGGTGTTAATGATCATTTATAAGGCCTTGTTGATCTTATTTAAGGTGTTTAGCTAACAAAATTAAGGTGTAATTGATCTTATATTAGGTATTTAGATAACACAAATTAGGTGAAATGCTGACAATTTTTTCACTTTAGAGGACATTTTCTAGGTGTTATGATCAAATTTCTATTTCATTAGAGTGATTTAAGCCTTTTGATACTTGGTTTTTTCCTTATTGGGCCTTTTGGCTAGGTATATACTTGATTTATGATACTCCAGTCGTATTTGTATACCTAAATTATGTTATTTATAGTGCTGTTGAGCCTTATTTCTGTCGCTTATTACTGTATAGATAACGAAATTTAGGTGTAAATGCCTGAAATGTGTTATCTATCACAGTATTTTAGTATTCAGGGTTATCACCTATCGCTTTAAGCGAATCAATTTTCTCGAGCATGCTTTCAAGCTCATTGGTGCTGTCTTGTGGCTCTTGTTCTGTCGTTGAAGTGCGCTTTGCAATGCTGAGTTCAATTTGTTGTGCGGTTTCATCACGTCCAATAAAGCGGTATGCGTTGGCCAATTTATCTAACTCTTCAATCGTGAGTTTTTGCCCATGTTGTAGACGCTTGAGTTCTAGCTCTCGAATAACGCTTTGCACATCTTGTAAGTTGAGCTCTTCAAATTTGTCAGATTTGACCCAACGATACAAAAATTTAATGCCCACAATAGAGCGGCCTTGTTTAACCAGCTCATAACCTTTTTCACCTTTGTCACTGTCTAAAAACAGTAACTCTTTGCGTGTGCTTGTATTGGTCGAAAGTTCTTCAATGCTGTCACGGATACAACGCTTCATAAATACGCTGTTATTTTTGAACGAACTTTTGTCTTTCTTTAGTTTTCCGCTTTCATCCAGTAAACCAAACGTTCCTTTGAGCTCGTTTAGCTTCTGAACGTGCATGCCTGTACCGCCTGTTTTAAAGCGACTTAATAGTTCATAAAGGCGTTTGGAGTACTCTTTTTTCACATTGAGAAAGTTTTGCGTATTGATTAAAGCAAAGCCTTGGTTGTAATCGATGTACTCTGATTTCAACATATCATTGGGCACCATGGTCAGGATCCCATTTTTATAGGCGATATGTTTAAACAGGGGGCGGTAATCAAATTCAGTGTCATTTTTTTCTGACTCAACTTTAATACCAATTTTCCTACTGGCTAAGCGATTTGCAACAGGACTCAAGTTACTGCCAATATGTTTTGAGTCGACATTTAACCACTCGGACAATTGATGAGCTGTGAATTCGTAGTGAGGAGTGGTTCGATCCCAATCTCCTTCTGACATATTGGCGATCATTAAAGCAAACATATCGGCTTCGCGAGCTGAGAGGTCCTGTCGGCTGAAGACCATTTGATGACCCTTCTTAATATGCTTAGGAAGATTGTCACTGACTACTGGGTAATGATGTGGTTTATTGGCCATTTTCAAAATCTCATGCTTACCTAATCTAGGTATAAGATACCACTATCTAGGTGTTTAGCCTAGCTGACACCTAAAATGTGTTATTAATAGGATGAGAAAATGGTATGAAAAGACATTAGAAAATGAACGCTCTATATCTGTGTTATTTTGAGAGAAAATCCGCAATAACTGAGAGGTTTGATGTTTGCTTATTTTAATTCATGTGCAAGCATTCTTGACTTTTTTGTTAGAGGAACTTGTCAATGCTCAGCCTGAGCATTGACAACTACCCATGGTTTATTTCATCTTCTATCATTATGAGATCTACAGTAGGGTGTCATAATCACGTTGTTTGAGCCTGTAGTTGCAACTGTATTAGCTGTGTTTGTCGTGGGGGAACGAATTCCATTGCTTGGGTGGGCGGGGATTTTTCTTATTATTGTTTGCTTACTGCTCCAATCAAAGCAAGACGATCATTGAACAAGCGACTCGATAATCGAGATAAGTAGATTTTTTGCTCTAAAGGTATACTTTCAGTGCCTCACCATACCTCCAACTCACCGTGCTCATGAAATCCTGTTTAATCATTAAGAGTATTCCCATGTGATTTAAGGTCGTTTGGCAAGAAGGATGTACATTCACCATCTTAGTCAGCTTATTTGGTATCGTTAAACACAAGAAACCTTATCGCCAGTGAAGCTTAAGTATTGGTTATTCGCTTAACCTGATGGCTTGTGTTAGACATGGTATCATAGGCAAATGGAATCAAATGCGTCATATGAAATGAAATTATTAGCAGATAAAACAGGTGAGCAGTACCTTCATATTATTGATGTGGATGGAGATTCTATCTTAGTCCAATTTATATCAAATGAAGGAATACCAAAAGGTAAGCCCTTTAAAGACTCGATGAAGGGGCTTCTGCTCGTCGGTTGGACAAAAAGGGCAACGTCTTCTGCCATTGGTTTGCACAGGTTCAAACAAGGTTATTTAGAAGATGCACATGTGAGTTTTGCATTACATCAATTATTTCCATTAGGAAGAATGGTTAAATTACCATCCGGTGATACTGTGCAGATAGCAAGTTACGCAAATACACACTCAGATGGGTATTATATGTATGTTCAAAAGCCTGATGGTTCTAAGCTCGTTCGGATGAAAATGTCCCCGGAGTGGGAACTTTTACCTTCATCGGTGCTACTTGCACTTCCTTATTACCCGAGAGAAAAAACAGAAGAAGAAGTTTATATCATTGATGAATATGATTTATGGGCTCAAGGTTTTTAGAGAGCAATATTGCTCAATAAAGACGAAAAGGGATCATGAGTCAAATCATCACGATTCATGTCTTTCAATATGGTTTGTCAGGCTCCTCTTTCCTCGAACATTTCTTTGTACGATTTTTTCTGTAAACTCGCTTGAGTTAAGTTAAATTGATTGGCTAAAGCTTCGAGATCTGCTTTGTAAATAGAAAGCATTGATTCGTTGTCCGTCATAATCGCAAATTCTGCAAAATCACCGATACCAGCTAATGAATCTACGGTGATATGAAATTGTCCTATGAAATAGATACTGCGTGTTTTCTTAGCTTTGAGTACGACTTCGTACCCCATTGTTTCAAGCATACTTACAGCACGATCAGCATCAGTAATGTTTGTTGCTTCACATTTATCTGTTTCAGGACCTTTTACTATCCACAATTTAATTCCTGACGGCTCCATTGTTCGAATGCAAAGGCTTTTATTTTGGGCCTGTAGAAGTTGATCTGGAGTATCAAAGTACCAATCAGATTCTGCATTATCTTGAAGCATAATTTCATGGGGGATATGACTTAAAGCTTTTAGGAATTCAGTTTTAGAACGAAGCCGATACTTCAATTCTACTTCATATTTACCTTTAAAATGATCACTATTCATATATTACTTCTATAAAAAATTAGGAATTATCGTATTGATAATAAAGAGAATACACTAATGTAAGAAACAAAGTGTTATCAATGTGAGTATGCTTTTCTGCTTATGATTAGTATCAACTTTACTATTATAATGATTCAAAATCAGACGCTTAATATCGAGGGGAAATGATATCTTCATTATGGTTTTCTAATTTTGACTTGAGCTGACAATACGATTGTTGAATCGACACCTTTTTCAACTTCGAAGTATCCGCCAGTACTTGAAAGTTGACTAACAGATAAAGTTCCAGTGCCTAGCTGTTGAAACCAATAGGGAGCAAGCGAACATTGGGCTGAACCTGTCGCTAAATCTTCAAAAATACCGATTTTAGGAGCGAAATAGCGTAAAACATAACTATCCTCAGATCTTTTTGCTGTAATAATAAGAGCATGAAAGTCTGTAATTTTTTCTAATTGTGAGAAGTCTGGTTTAAAGTTAATGACTTCGTCTTCAGAGTCTAAAACTAGAACCAAGTCTCGTGTTGAGAAAGTTTCTATAGGAGGAGAAATTAAGCCTGACATGTCTAAAGGCAGCGAACAGTTTTTTGGTAGCCACATCGGCATGATTATTTTGTATGAACCATTTTTTTCTGAGACTACGACTTGGCCATATTGGCTATTGAGAGTGATTTCTCTCACCTGATATTTTGAAATTAATGCAGCTCCTGCTCCCAAACTTCCATGTCCACAGAGGTTTATCTCACCATCAAGTGTAAACCAACGAATGTAAAAACTGTCGCCAGATTGGACAATAAAAGATGTCACTGGCTGGTTTTGTTTATGAGTTATTTGCAGTAACAGCTCATCACTTGCCCACTCATCTAACTCGACAACACTGCAAGGGTTCCCTTTGGCAGTTTTATTGCAAAATACGTCATATATTTGGGCTTTAATCATGTTTAACTCACTGTTTAAATTGAGTGCTCCATCTTTGATTTGAGGCTATATAACTTAGTTATATGATTGAAGATCATCAAACTCCCCCACTTTTACTTCAGGGTTAAAGATAGCATTTACATTTGAATCACTACTATAGTGAAGCAAGAAAATTTGTTTTTATGCTATCGATTCGATTGTTCTGTTATTCAAATACAGGAGTTGCTATGTGGTTTGTATGGTATGAATAATTTGTCAATGCTCAGGCTGAGCATTGACAAGTTTATGGGGTAAGAGAGAGTAATTTTATTAAATTAGTCATGGCTGTGGTTGTTTCAAGCGTCACATTAGTGATAGCAGCATTGCGAGTGGTATACGTTTATGCTGAGAATGAGTAGAGATTGGTCTGACTAAGGGAAAAGTATGATTAACATCATTAGTTTTGTTATAAAAAATAGAATAAGCCTTTTAATGTACAGAACCATTTCGTTGGTCGAAGTAAGGCGCTCGGCAATGGTGATGGATAGGACTGTGTTTTCTTTAAATTAAGTGTTTATTGAGATCGTTAGAGGTAACCAAAGCACACTTTTTTATGACAATGTAAGAGCCACTTGAACGAAAAATTATTTTTTCTGGATATATCGACCATCATCTTTGAGACCATTAGTGATAGATACGACACCGGTCTCTGAAATTAAAACGGCCTCAATATCGAGTTGTTTGTTTAAATAAGCGAGAGAGTCATCAACGGTAGATAGAAAGCCTGCGGTACTCCAAATTTCGCCATCGACGGATAGGTTGGAAATAATAGTGACACTTGCAATATCGGTGTTAATCGGCTTGCCTGTCTTTGCATCAATGAGGTGATGGTATCGCAGACCACCGTGCTCAAGGTATCGTTCATTAATCCCTGACGTTACCATCGATTGCCCTTGCAACGGTACGATTCTGCACACCTCCCCGCGAGGGCTCAAAGGGTCTTGAATCCCTACATTCCATGCTTGTATTGCATTATTTGGCGCGTAGCCAATGGTTAGTACGTTTCCACCTAAATTAATACACCCATGTTTAACATTATGACTCACAAGGTATTCTTTTATTTGGTCAGCAAAATAGCCTTTGGCTATGGCGCCTAAGTCAATCTCCATTCCAGGCTTGGTCAGAAATATGGTTTGATAGAGCTCGTCCAATACGATGTGTGAAGGGTCAACAATACCAAGAATGTTCATTAACTCCCGATCTGTTGGCAGCTTGGCATCGTTAAAACCAATACGCCATGTCTTTATCAGAGGGCCAATGGCAATATTAAAAGGGTTGGAGTTATCCATGCTAGCCGTTTTAGCTTTTTTGATTAGTTCGTAAAGGTCTGCCTTTACACGAACAGGTCTAATACCAGCGTTGTGATTGACGTTCATAAGTTCAGAGTGTGACTGATTGACGGTAAAGCGTTGTGCAAAACGTTCAAGTTGAAGATAACAATCTGTTAGCAGTGATTCGCCATTTGGATGATGGATAGTGAGGTCGATGATGGTTCCCATCATTTTAAAGCGAGTTTTATAACTTAACATTGCCTGCCTTTTTGCTGGTATGAAAGAAGGGAAGCTCATGGCTTCCCCTTAACAATCTAACTTCTGTTTGAAACACTATCCCCTGCAATTCGGCCGTAAGTGAATATATCAATCAATGCGTTACCGCCAAGTCGATTCCCTGCGTGGAGACCACCTGCGACTTCACCAGCTGCATATAACCCAGGAATAGGTGACCTCTGTTGATCCAAGACTCGAGCTTTGGTATCAATTCTTAGGCCTCCCATTGTATGGTGTACAGAGGGCTTTCTTGGTGTTGCATAGAAGGGGGCTTTCTCCACTTTTAAACCTAGCGCTCCTTTTTGGAACTCTGGATCTCGTCCATCTTCTACAAACGAGTTATAACGATGGATTGTGCTGCATAGCTCAGCTTCTGGAACATTAATCTTGCGCGCTAACTCTTCAATAGAGCCTGCTTTGATAATGATGCCTTCCTCGATCTCACGTTCAATCGTTTCGTGGGTTGTGTTTGCCGCGGTTTTACGAATTTCTTCGTCTGCAATCATGTACACAAGGCCACCGTTATCAAAAAATGAGTTAGAAAGGACATCTCGGCTTTCACACTCATTTACAAATCGCTTGCCTTGCTGATTAACGAAGACAAAATTTTCTGGTGGAACGATTAAGCCTGTTAATAACGCTCCGGATTTAGGATCGCCAATAGGCATAAGTTGGATGTATTCCATTCCCACAAGGTCAGCCCCTGCTTTTTCACCAATAGCGATACCGTCACCAATTAACGCTGGTGAGTTAGTTGTTTTGATGTCATCAGCGATATTGTTCCAGTAGTTATTGTATTTCTGCAACATTTTTGTGTTCGCGCCAAAACCACCAGATGCTAACACTACGCCATGATTAGCCATGAGTGAGTATTTGGTTCCATTAGAATGTGTAGCATTGACGCCCACCACTTGACCATTTTCAACAATAAGATCGCTTGCACGTGTATCCGTTATGATTCGGCCACCTTGTGCGACGATGTGTTTTTGAAGTTTATCGACAAATTCAACACCTTTAGGGCGATTGGGTTTATGCGCCCGACGCCACAAAGCTCCGACTGCGATGTCAACCATACCTCGATTGAAATCGATGCCTTTTTCTGTCAACCAATCGATCGATTCCATAGCACGGTTAGTCAGCGTATGTACAAGGTCATACTGACCATAAATAGGCTCGCCATCTAGATTGGTGCGTTTGCCACCAAGATACGTTTGAATTAAATGTAACTCAGTTGAATCAAATAAATAGTTTTTCCCGCTATCAACATCAAGGAAATAGTTGGCTAACTGATCTCGAAGTGTTCGAAAATCAGAAAGATATTCTTGGGCAATTTCGGACTCTGGTGTATTGGCGATCGCTTTTAAATAGTCTGTTTCACCCGCTACAGCAGGAAAATCTTTTTGCCACTTAGGCTCTGCGGCATTCACCCAGCCACCTGTGCGAACTGTGTTACCACCAATGGCCGGGAACTTCTCAAGGACAACAACGGTTCTTTTGTTGTCTAGCGCAGTTAGGGCGGCACTCAAACCTGCGCCGCCGCCGCCCACTATGACCACATCAACCGTTTCTTCAATGGTTTGTGTCGACCACTCTACCGCTTCACGGGCTTTACAGCGAAGAGCTTCTGAATTACCACCTGCTAAATCCACGGCATTAGACACACCGTCAATGACTGCTTGGCTACTCACTGTTGCGCCAGAAATAACGTCAACATTAAGTGTTTGACCATCCAGTATTTGTTGAGGGATACGTTCAAATGCAGGGTTTGCAATACCATCCGACTCTTTTGATGAATCAACCGACACCCCTAAAATTCTATCTTCAGAGAAAGTAACGGTAACAGGAAGTTGACCGTTGTGACCATAACCGTAAGCGGTAAATTCACCGGGTTCGAATTTAATATCAATATTTTGCAGTTCTTTTATACGTTGATGTTTTAAAGTTTCAGCTGCGCTGTCAATGATCATGTAATCCATGATTTCCCATAAAGGCGTGGGGATCATGAGTTCTTCTTGTTGAGCGATATCGGCAAACTCAGCACAGCTTTCATTGTTCATTGCTTTCGTGGCCCACGTTGGCTCTACTAAGAAGCCTTTACCAATACTGACCATGTCGTACCCTTGTTCAAGAGCGGTATCAGCATCGCTGCGCTGTGAAATACCTCCGACACCAATGACCGGGATTTGGGCGACACTTTCAGACTTCAACTCATGAAATTTGTGGATGAGTAGAGCTTTGTCTTCTGGGTTAACAATCGAGTTACGGGCGTAATTACCCATAGAGAAATGAAAGTAATCAAGTCCACTTGTTGCTAACTTATCAAGAAGGTACATCGTGTCTTCGAATCGAATTCCAGGTTCTTCTATTTCTTCAGGAGAAAAACGGTAGCCAATAATGAAGTCAGTCATCTGATGGTCGGCAACCACTTGTTTTGCTTGCTCTAAAACAGCAAGCGGAAAAGCAGTGCGTTTTTCAATATCGCCTCCCCATTTGTCGGTGCGTCGATTTGAATGAGGGGAGAAGAACTGTTGAATAAGGTAAGTATTCGCCCCATGAATTTCAACCCCATCAAATCCTGATAATATCGCGCGATTTACAGCATGACCAAAATACTCAAGCATGTTGTGGATTTGCTCGTCAGTCATTTCAAGTGGGGTTTCTGCGTTAGCGCGAAGTGCTGCTATTGGGCTTGCAGAAATTGGTTGATGACCGCCATTAAATTCCGCGCTTGCCATACGACCAGCATGATAAATTTGAAGAATGGCTTTGGAGCCTTTTGCTTTAATGGCCGTCGCTAATTCTTTTAGTCCCGCAATCTTACTATCGTGAGTAATGCCTAAAGCGCCAGGGAAAGCTCGACCGTAATTTTCTACAAAAGCACTTTCAACAATGATTGCTGCCGCATCTCCTGAGCGAGAGGCGTAGTAATCGATCATTTCTTGAGAGACACCGCCATCAAAAAATGCAGATTGAATCGTCATCGGTGCCATCACGATCCGGTTTTTAAGCGTCGTTTGTGAAAACCCAAGTTTTATGTCTTTGAGCAACTTAGTCATCTGTGAATTATCCTTATGCAAATTAACTTTCATATGAAATGCGCCTTAATAAACCGCCGTTGCTAAGAAAGGGGACTTTCATATAAAAAATTGGCATCAATAGGTTTTTGCGCAAAATACTATGGGTATTAATAAGGAGTAAAATGAAAGGTTTGCATTCTATATATGCAAGTTATGCATAATTTATTGTTTTCACATGCACTTAGTACATTTGTAGAGAGGGTGGGGGCATCAAAAAAACATTCAATTAGTAAATCAGTAAGTGGATCTAGGTTGCCTTGCGTGACTCCATTGCTGTGGGTTTTATTGATAAATAGCACTTGTTTTTGTTTGCTCACAAGGTTTATTTGCCTTGAAATGAGCTACTTTTGTTATCGTAATATCAATACATAACAGATCGTAAACAAAGTGATGCTGTTCACGCTTTCTTGACTCCTGACTCTGAATTAAGAATTTTTCCTAGTTATTCTAAGCCCCTCTCTCATGCGGTCGATTTTTAGACTCCTTATTATTTCACGGTCAACTAACAAAGAATGCATGGTCGGAATTATGCCGTGCAGACCTCACAAAAAATAAGAGAGTTCACAATGTTAAAGTTCCTAGATCAGGTTCGAAAACCGACGCTGGATCTTCCGGTCGAAACCAGAAGAAAAATGTGGTTTAAACCCTTCCTACAATCTTACCTTGTCGTGTTCATTGGTTATTTAACCATGTATTTGATCCGTAAGAACTTCAATGTCGCGCAAAACGACATGATTTCTACTTATGGATTATCGATGACGGATCTAGGTCTTATCGGTCTGGGTTTCTCTATCACTTACGGTATCGGTAAAACCGTAGTTTCTTATTACGCTGATGGTAAGAATACCAAGCAGTTCCTACCGTTTATGCTAATCCTGTCTGGCCTTGCCATGTTGGGCTTTAGTTTCAGTATGGGTGGCGGCAGCGCTAGCTTATTCATGATGGTTGCCTTCTACGCATTGAGTGGTTTCTTTCAAAGTACCGGTGGTCCTTCAAGTTATTCGACTATTACTAAATGGACGCCTCGTAATAAGCGTGGTTCATACCTAGGCCTTTGGAACATGTCACACAACGTGGGTGGTGCCGGTGCTGCTGGTGTTGCTTTGTTTGGGGCAAATTACCTATTTGATGGCAGCGTTGTTGGTATGTTCGTGTTCCCATCGATCATCGCGATTGTGGTTGGTTTTATTGGAATGCGTTTTGGTAATGACTCTCCAGAAGCATACGGTTTAGGTACAGTTGAAGAGTTGTTTGACGAAGAAATCAGCGAAGAAGATACTATCGCTGAAGAAAATCAAATGACCAAGAAAGAGATCTTTGTTGAATATATCCTTAAAAACAAAGTGATTTGGTTGCTCTGCTTCGCGAATATCTTTTTGTACATTGTTCGTATCGGTATCGATCAATGGTCTACCGTTTATGCGTATCAAGAGCTAGGCCTATCAAAAGAAACGGCGATTTCAGGTTTTACTCTGTTTGAAGTGGGTGCTCTGGTCGGTACGCTAATGTGGGGTTATTTATCAGACCTTGCGAACGGACGCCGCGCTTTAGTTGCTTGTGTATCGCTTGGCCTGATTATCGTTTCTCTAGAGTTCTACCAGCATGCAACAAGTGAGTTCATGTACCTAGCATCACTGTTCGTGCTTGGTTTCCTAGTGTTTGGTCCTCAGTTGCTGATTGGTGTTGCGGCGGTTGGTTTTGTACCTAAGAAAGCAATCAGTGTTGCGGATGGTGTGAAAGGTACCTTTGCTTACTTAATTGGTGACAGTTTCGCAAAACTTGGCCTAGGTATGATTGCTGATGGAACACCTATTTTCGGCTTAACGGGTTGGAAAGGAACGTTCGCAGCACTTGATACTTCAGCTGCCATTTGTATTGTACTGCTGCTATTCGTTGCGATTGCGGAAGAGAAGAAGATTCGTCAAGCTAAGAAAATACACTTAGCGGCTCAAAACGCCTAGCTAGTCTCGCGTACTTGTTGTCGCGCATTTGTTGTCGCAAAGAGAGTTTCAGATACATAGTCTCACGTACTTTATTGGATTAAAGCACGTGAGATCATACCAATCGCTAGTTCGATTCAGTATCATCTCTATTAATAAAATTAATATTATATAGCTCCTGTCGGGGCTATTTTTCTTTCTTACTCTTAATTCTGGCTAATATCATGATTAATGTTGCGCTTGTTGATGACCACGTCATTGTTCGTTCGGGCTTTGCTCAATTACTCAGTCTTGAAACTGATATTACGGTCGTGGGTGAATTCAACTCTGCGGCAGAAGCGCGCTTCGGATTGCCAAGTTGCCACCCTGATGTCGTTATCTTGGATATCTCAATGCAGGACGAAAGTGGCTTGAGCTTATTGGAAGAGATTCCATCAGGAATTGCCAGCATCATGTTGAGCGTTCATGACTCTCCGGCGATGGTTGAGAGGTCATTAGAGTTAGGAGCCAAAGGTTATCTCAGTAAGCGCTGTAGCCCTGATGAATTAATTCAAGCCGTGCACACGAGCGCAAAGGGCGGTTGTTATCTCACGCCAGATATCGCTATAAAGCTTGCGACACCTACGAAGAATAAAGTCTCGTTAAATCAGCTAACCCGGAGAGAAAGCGAAGTATGTCAGTTATTGGCAACAGGGCTCGATGTAAAATCTATCGCCGTTGAGTTAGGGGTTAGCCATAAAACGGTTCATGTACACCGTGCCAATGCGATGGACAAACTCAATGTTAAGAACAACGTCGAGTTAGCTAAACTATTCACACAAGAACAGTACTAATGCGTTCCTATCTCGCAACCTCCCTATGTGGAGTTTTTATGGCTGGCTGTGCATGGTTTTGTTTGTGGGTTATTGCTTTCTATTTCATCAATGACCCTGAGTTAGCCATTCTGCTTTTTCCATTCTCACTTCGATTGGGAATGACGCTGCACACTCGTGCGCACTATTGGCCTGCTATCTATATTGCAGAGTGGGGGCTCGCGATCGCTTTAGCGTTATTACTTGATGAACCCCAATGGCTGACGATACTAATCGCCAGTGGATTGAGCATTCCTGCCACTCTAATTGCCAAACGTTATTATTCTGGTGACCAGAATCGCCACTTGTTAGTGATGACGAGCTTAATTATGGTCACCTCATTGATCAACGTTGCTGTAGTGGGCTCTCATGTTCCGGCTGTTTACATGGTGTGGTTGGTGAGTATCACTGGCGGACTGATGCTGGTGCCGATGTGCTATCTGGTCTGGAACTATCTATTCCAAAACAAATGGGCGCCATTGAGTTCTTACTTAATCAACAATGTTGTTGAGTTCAAAATCCGCCACATTGCTTTATACAGTGTGTTGCTAGTGGCCAGTATTTTGATACAAACCAGTTTACCTGATGAGCTAAGACGCTTCGCCCCATTCTGTATGGCTATCCCTATCATCCTGCTCGCCGTTCGTTACGGGTGGCAAGGTGCTTTATTGGCGACTCTATTAAACAGTGTCGCATTGATTGCAGCCCACAGCGGAACATCCAAACTCGAAATTACAGATTTACTATTATCTCTATCTGCTCAAACCATCACAGGTATATTGCTTGGTTTAGCGGTTCAAAAGCAGAAAGATCTCAACTCAAAATTACGAAGTGAACTCTCAAGAAATCAAAATCTTTCACGCCAGCTAGTAACAGCTGAGGAGTCGGTTCGCCGTGATATTGCGCGTGAGCTGCATGATGAAATCGGGCAAAACATCACGGCAATTCGTACGCAGGCAAGCATTATTAAACGTGTCGACGCGGCTGAGATGAGCGTTCGCTGTGCGGGTACGATTGAGTCATTGTCTTTGAATGTTTATGACACCACCAAACGTCTACTGACAAAACTAAGACCTAAGATGTTGGACGATCTTGATCTAAAAGACTCCGTTGAACAGCTTATTCGGGAAATGGAGTTTTCGGACCACGGCGTTGATATCCAGTTAAATTGGCAAGGTGATTACTCGTGTTTGAGTGATACGCTCAAGGTTACCCTCTTCCGTTTGTGCCAAGAATCTTTAAATAATGCCCATAAATATGCTCAAGCGAGCGAAATTAGAATTGAATTAATTTTAGATGATCAGGCTTATCTTTGGATCACAGACAATGGCGTTGGCTTTACAGCGCAAGATCTTCCCAAAGGAATGGGGGTTCGCGGTATGCTAGAGCGTGTTCAGGCGCTCGGCGGCAAGATGACAATCAACGCTAATGACTCCTCTTCGGGTACCAATATCAGCGTTACATTACCTAAAGTGTGAGAACGAATATGTTTGGATTTCTGCGCTCAAAAACGTCAAATAGTCATGCTCTAACTGATGATGAGGTCAATCAGAGTTATGGCTACTGGCGCCTCCATATCATGATAGGGATGTATGTCGGCTATGCAGGTTTTTACTTCACTCGTAAAACCTTTAATTATGCAGCACCAGCTATGATCACCGACCTTGGCTTGGACAAAGGCGATATCGGCTTAATTGGCACGCTCTTTTATCTTTCTTATGGCTTATCGAAATTTATCTCAGGCACGATATCGGACCGTTCAAACCCGCGTTACTTCATGGGTCTTGGCCTAATCGCGACAGGCTTGATCAATATCGCGTTTGGCTTTTCTAGTTCGTTGGCGGCTTTTATCTCACTTTGGGTGCTAAATGCGTGGTTTCAAGGTTGGGGCTGGCCATCGTGCTCTAAGTTATTGACGACCTGGTATTCTCGCTCCGAAAGAGGCTTTCGTTGGGCTATATGGAATACAGCACACAACGTTGGTGGGGCTCTTATCCCTATTCTTGTGGGTTATCTGACGCTTCAATTCAGTTGGCGAGCTGGGTTTATCTGGCCGGGCGTGATTGGTGTTTTTATTGGTCTTATCGTTTGCTGGCGCTTACGTGATAAGCCGACCACTATGGGACTTCCGACGGTAGGGAAGTGGCGCAATGATCATTTAGAATTGGCTCAAGAGAACCATGGACAAGGATTAAGCTATCGAGAAATCCTGAAAACCTACGTGTTCAGCAATAAGTACATTTGGTTGCTCGCTTTTAGTTATGTGTTGGTTTACATAGTAAGAACGGCGGTTAACGACTGGGGTAACTTATACCTAACCGAAGAACACAATTACAGTTTGATAAACGCCAACGCAGCTTTATCTCTATTCGAGATTGGTGGCTTCGTTGGTTCACTTGTAGCTGGGTGGGGCTCGGATAGGCTGTTTGGTGGCAACCGCGGTCCAATGAATATCCTGTTTGCGATTGGTATCTTCCTCTCGGTATCCGCTTTATGGCTTATGCCTTTAACCAACTTTGTGTTTCAAGCTGCTGGGTTGTTTTGTGTTGGTTTTTTTGTTTTTGGCCCTCAAATGCTTATTGGTATGGCGGCGGCCGAATGCTCGCATAAAGACTCTGCCGGGGCGGCGACTGGCTTTGTTGGCTTATTCGCCTACATGGGGGCTGCACTGTCCGGATACCCATTGGCGCTCGTTCTAGAAACTTACGGTTGGAGTGGATTTTTCATTACGATCTCTACTTGTGCGGCCGTTATTGGGCTGCTTCTTCTGCCTTTCCTACAGGCTCAATCACCTCAGAAAAGTGCAGAGGCTCGATCTGGTTTTTAAGGTGTCTTCCCGAGAATAAGATAGTGTGACAGCTTGTATTACTGTTGCTAGCATCGCTGTCTTATTCTCAGCGCGTTCTACACGTGATATTCAAATGTGACTCTTTTCACGCTTTTCATCGAAATCCCCCGTTTCTAAGAATTTTTCCTATTACCTCTAAGATCCCATCTCATGTGGGCTCAAGCCGCTCTCTGTAGTCTTTCTAATTATTCACGTTATTAGAATCAGCTCTCTTGAATTGTGTTCAAAGGGCTCACTACGGAAAACGCCATGTCACTCAGCCACTTCTCAGAACACTCATTCTTCCCAATGGAAAACACCATCCAAAATTATGCATGGGGGAGTATCTCTTCGATACGTGAACTGTTTGGTTTTAAGAATGAGTCACAAGAACCGCAAGCGGAAGTTTGGATGGGAGCGCATCCAAAAGGTTGCTCAATGGTTAAGCTTGACCAACATTTGGTGCCTCTCTCCGAGTTGATTAACAAGAATAAATCGGCCTATTTATCTACTGATATTGCGAAAGAGTTTGGTGAACTGCCATTCTTATTTAAAATCTTAGCGGCAGAAAAGGCACTATCTGTTCAAGTTCACCCAAACAAGCACCAAGCCGAGGTTGGCTTTGCGAGAGAGGAGCAAGCAAGTATTCCTCTGACCGCAGGACACCGTAATTACAAAGATTCTAACCATAAACCTGAATTGGTTTACGCGATTACTGAATACCAAGCGATGAATGGCTTTCGAGAATTCGATGAAATATTAGCCTTGTTCAGAAAGTTGGATTCTATCGAGCTTGTTGGTTTGGTTGAAGAGTTTGGTAATAACCTTAACTCTCTAGGTTTAGAGGCGTTTTTCCGTGATCTATTAACGCTGAATGACCAACGTAAACACCAAGCATTAGAGCAACTCCTAACTTACGCAGCAGCTCATCAAGATCAAGCAGAGTTTGCTTTGGTTACTGAGCTTTGCCATCAGTACCCGAACGATATTGGTCTGTTTTGTGTTCTGCTGCTTAACTTGATCACACTGAAGCCGGGTGAAGCGATGTATTTGAATGCGAACACTCCGCATGCCTACATTAAGGGGACTGGTCTCGAGATCATGGCAAATTCAGACAACGTGTTACGCGCTGGTTTAACGCCGAAACACATTGATGTCGCTGAGTTAGTCGCATGCACGGAGTTCACGCCAATTTCGTTCGAATGCTTATTATTGGCACCCTCAAAATTAGATCAATGTGATAGCTATGATATCCCGGTCAGTGATTTTAATTTCAATATATTTCATCGTCCTTATCAAGAAGAAGTCATCACAAGTGGTGCTGAAATTTTAATGGCAATAGATGATGATTTCACGCTAATGAGCCCAAAAGGCGAGCATTTAACCCTGACTAAAGGGCAATCGGTATTTATCCCAGCCTATATTGGTCACTATGAATTGAGCAGTAACGGCCGTGTTGCCAGAGCGTTTAATTGAGGGAATAGTGTGTTGGAAGTGCTATCAAGTGTTGCGAATTAAGATGTTGGCTTAAAGTTCTAATGGAAGTGAGAACAAACCAAAGGCATATTGGCTTGATAGTTAAGGTATTGAAATTAAGCACCCTACGGGCAACCATGCCTTAACTCGCAAACCTCTTTGCTCGTTTCTGCCTCAATCGGAGGCTCAATCAAGACACCTTGCGGTGTAACAACAATCCAGCTCGTGCGCGCGGAGAGTCAACGACTGCAGCTCGCACATTTATGAACACCGAACTTGGCTGATGTCAGGCAATTATTGCAAATTTTGCAACATTTCAACTGCAGAGGATTCCTCGGTAGTATGCAAGTTCTATTACCGAAACTATGCGTTCTGAAATGTTTAGTGGTATTTTCGTGCTAAAAAATGCCACGGGTAAAGCTCACAAGGGTAAAAGTTTAGCCTATGAAGGTTCAGGGCATTTCTGTTAGTAATATCAAAATTTTGTTTGATTAAGCTAGAGTTTTTAGTCATTGATGGCTATCGCCTGTGGGGCTGTAATCCTCTAACCCCTAACCCAAAATTCTTTCGAGTCATTCGAAGCGCTCGATCCACTCTGAGTGATTAAAAAACGGATTGCTTGAATTGCTATCTGACATAAAATCGAATTATTTAAAAAAGTAATAATCTTTCGTCTTTTTTAAACGTTGCTCGTCTTATTAGGTGTAAGTAGAAACAATGAACCGATTTGGAGCAACAAAATGATTAAACTGATTAGCTTTAAGAACTGCCCATTTGTGCAACGTGTAATGGGTGCGTTGGTAACAAAGAATGTACCATTTGAAATCGAATACATCGAATTGAGTAACAAACCGCAATGGTTTTTAGATATATCACCGAATGGTCAAGTCCCCGTATTGGTTACCGAAAATGATACTGTTTTGTTTGAGTCAGATGCCATTGTCGAATATCTAGATGATAAATATGCACCGATAGAAGAGGTTTCACCAGAACAAAAAGCGTTAGATCGTGCATGGTCATATCAAGCAAGTAAACACTACATGCCACAATGTGGAACAATGGGCAGTAAGGATAAAGAGACATTTGAAACACGTTTCGCAAATCTATCCAAGGCATTCGCAAAAGCGGAAAATAAGCTTGGTGAGTCATCATTTTTCAAAGGGAATTACGTATCTAATGTCGATATTGCATGGCTTCCATTGCTACACCGTGCGGCAGTAATCAAAAATCAATCTGGCTTTGATATGCTGGAACAGTTTCCAAAAGTTCAGAAATGGCAAGCTGCACTCATTGAGTCAGGCCTTACCGATAAAACTGTACCACAAGATTTTGTGTCAACGTTTAGCGGATTTTACTTAAAAAATACATACCTTGGCAGTTTAAAGGGTGGGAAAGGGGCTGAGTGCGCAACCAGTAGTTGCTCAACATCATCAGGCTCATGTTGTGATTAGTGCAATGTGTAGTAGGGCATAAAAGTATTGTCTAAGCTACGTACATCTGCTCAGGATAAGCTCCGTTTCTATTTGAGAGCGTCCCTGGGCAGCTGTATCTTAATCTAAGAAAATTGCCTGAGTTAAGGTTGTTCAAAGGCTAAAGCATGTTTAATTTAAAATCATCAGTTATAGAAATTGACAATAAAAGAATACTGATAACGCCAGATGATGATAATTTGGTGGAAATAGCACGCAAAGTAAAAATCAACATCTCAGCGCCTTGCCTGAAAAATAAACGTAAGAATGGTTGCTGCAAAGCTTGCTTAGTCGAAGTTAACGGCAAGGAAGTTTACGCTTGTTCCACTCGACCCAGAAGTGGAATGATTGTAGTAGTTCGTAGGGATGACTTGGATGAAATTAGAAAAGAGTCCATCAAAAAATTCAAGCGGCAAATGAAATCAAACAATAGCTCGCCTTGCCGTTGTTCTTGAGAGCGACTTAATCTAAAGGGTGAACAATAGCTGTATATTTAATATGGAAATTATTCTCTATAAAGTATGAGAAACCCTAAATAACAAAAGGAAGTGTATATGTGGCTGAGTGAGATCGAATTAGAGTCCAAGTCAGTAAAACTGATACCACTTCGGACAGAGCATGCAGTTGCTCTAGTTGAAGCCGCGTCAGATGGTAAATTGTGGGATTTGTGGTACACACAAGTGCCAAGCAGTGAAACAATCGATGCCTATATCTTTCAGGCGCTATCTGAACAGCAGAATGGAACTTCGTTGCCTTTTACTATTGTCGATAAAGCAAATGATAAAATTATCGGATCTACTCGTTTTTGTCATGCGGATATATTGAATAAAAGGGTCGAAATAGGCTACACATGGTACACCAGAAGCCATCAACGTTCATCTTCAAATACAGAATGTAAACTGCTACTTTTAAATCATGCATTTGAAGATCTTGATGCGATTGCTGTTGAGTTTCGTACACATTGGCATAATCACCAATCACGAGCTGCTATTAGTCGTTTAGGTGCAAAGCAAGATGGTGTGCTTCGTAATCATCAAAAGGTAAATGGTGTTTATAGGGATACGGTTGTCTTCTCAATCATTGATAGTGAATGGCCAGCAGTAAAAATGAGTTTGGCACATAAATTAGCTCGCTAGTGGACCTAGGCCATTTTATAAGGGGTAAATGAATCACATGAAATTTGAATCTATCTGGTCAGTATATCAATCCAGTTTGAAGGCGTTTTTACACAGCAGAGTTGCTAACCCTGAGGACGCTGAAGATCTATTTCAAGAGATTTTGATTAAAACTTATGATGGTTTTCAAACGGTTACAGATGGTAGCAAGATCAAACCGTGGTTATTCCAAATAGCGAACAATACAATTATTGATTTCTACCGAAAAAACAATAAACAAAATGATTTAACGGCGGATAATTTGTGGTATGACGAGCAAGATGAAGAGCAAATTGTCAAAGCGCTTTCTCACTGCCTTTTGCCATTTATTAATCAACTACCTGAGGACGATGCAGAATTGTTGATTGCTGTTGAAATCGAAGGAGTCTCGCAAAAAAGTTATGCTGAGAACAATGGAATAAAGTACTCAACACTAAAATCTAGGGTTAAGAAAAGCCGTAAAAAACTCTATAACTTGTTTAATAGCTGCTGCAATTTTTCCATAGATACACAGGGAAATATCATGGAATACAATCCCAAATCTGGTAATTGCAATCGCTGCTGATTTGAACTTGCATATGTATGGACTTAAACGTTGCTTGTGAAATTTTGAATTTTACTCTCCTCTGGAAAAAATTGCTCATCACTATTCTGTCTCCAAACATAACCAAATGTAGAGTGTTTCTCATACGAGATTGAACTGTGATGCGCTCGCAAACTCATAAATGGACAGAAATGGCTTAGAGTTGATGCTCCAAGCCATGCAGTTCGGATAAGCTGAGTTTGGTCAAAATCTAGCTCACAAAAGCCCATCTATACTATAAAAGAAGAAATAGTTATATCTTTACGAAATGCGGCATCGTTTGTATTTTTTTCCACTTCCACTTCCACTTCCACAAGGACAAGGATGATTTCTCCCTATTTTTCTTGTGCTGTTTTACGCTGAGAACCAAAAGAAAGCTGATCAAGATTTTTTACACGATACCTAGGTGAAAGTGGAGGTAGGTTTGCCACTTATTTATCCATATCATCAGATTGACACCACTCTCTTTCATGATAAGTCGAAACCTTAGCCTCTCTCTTTTAGGGCTGAAACAGCAGTTAATCAGTTATCGAGATCCAAAACCTTAGAATTCATGACTAGAACCTCGCTATTGTGTCTACTCCACGGTTAGACGAACAAATATACGTAGGAACGCAATATTTACCACTTTTTATCAAGGTCTTCTGCATACAGCAGTATTGCTCTTTGGTATTCTTTTATTGACTGATTATCAGTTGTCGATACCAACAAATTAAGAAGCAAAGCGGTTGCCTCCTTATGTCTACCTAAGTTATATAAACACATCGCATAAAAAGGCTGAGCTTCTAAATTACTTGGGAACTCGGTAATCGTTTGTTGAAAGTAATCCAGCGCATCTCCATAACAACCGAGGCTTCTGTAAGTGCTCGCTAAACCAAACAAAGCATCAAATCGCTCGTTAGGTGAAAGCAGCCCCTTTAATGCTAACCGATAGTGCTCTACAGCTTGTTGTTCTTTACCTTCGTTATCGTAGGACCAAGCAATATTCAAATGCGCGGAAGGCGCATAGGAGGAATTCGCTAACACCGTGCGTAATAACTGACGAGACTCTTTATAGCTCCCTTTTTTTCTCAGCAAGATAGCTTCATTTATTCTTGTTCTCATACGTGTGTTACCTCCCATTAACTATGCTACAGTTTCAAGAATTCTGTCCGTCTTATATTAATTTAGGCACTAACTAACCCAAAGAGTAACAAGGTTATGTACATTAGATTTATCGCTAGCAATAATGAAGAAAAACAGTTGCAGAATACTCATGGCATCATTACACAGGCGAGATTAATGCTCGAGGAAGATCTAATACTCCATGAATATCATAGAGAACATATCGAACAAATATTTTCTCAACTCAATTCCTCTTTACCTTGCCCACCATTTGAAGAAAAATCATGGCCACGAAATGCAATTTCTTGGTTTTTAGACTCTAGTACCCAATACATATCGATCATGTACGAGTTAAAGTACATATTAGAAGAATATGATACCAATGTCTCAGTATTACAATATTCGGATATAGGTACGATTTTATATAGAGATGATTTTCAAGCGGTGGCTAAGTCTAGCTTACTATAGCCCCAATATTCAGATCTATAATGACGTTAATTATTGCGATGCGCATACGTTAAAATGAGAACTGCAACCCAAGCTCATAGCTCACTTCCGCTTTCTCACGCTCTGCATATTCTAAATTTGCGACTAAGCCAGACACTGAGCCGAATTGAAAGACGTTATTCCACTTGAACTCATCTCTTGCTAGATCTAAGAAATCATGCTGATAGGAAACTCCCATCTGCCAATGATTAGCTATTTGTTTTCTAACCATCGCTTGACAGTATGTTCCATGCTCGGAATATGGTGAACTGTAATCACTATCAGCACGATAGTTTACTGTGCCACAGGATAAAGAACTTGCCATTACCCCTCCCAAACGCCCAATGAGTCCTCCGCCGGCTTACCAACTATCTACCTCCGAACTAAATCGAGTGAGAAAATCTGCTTTTCCTTCGATGAATACGTAATCGAAAACTTGAGCGCTGACATCTAAGTATAACCCTCCCATCGTCTTACTCTCTGTATTGTCATACTTATCGTTAAGGTAAGGTTTTAACGCCCCCGACTTAAAACTAGCTCCTTGTATAGCCAAATCCTATGTGCGAAAAATTATCAACGATCTCACTTGATGCAAAGCTTGAACATGAAACTATGCGATGCGTTCACATTTCCGTCGCTGTCTTAAGCATGTTTAAATTCCAGTGCCAATCCTATCTAGGCAGTCATACCACTTTAAAACATGGTTAGTCAGCATTTCCTCTGTGAAAGCGTTACTCGTAGACAGCAGCCACTTCAACGTTCCATAGACGATATAGTCTGAATACATGGGCGCATCGCCCGATAAATATCGTGTCTTAGCTAAATAAGATTCCAGTACTCTCATTTTTTTGAGTAAATCGGCCTTTGCTAAATCTTGGTTGTTGTTTTGTACATTTTCCAAGCTGTCCTGAAAGTGTTTCTCTCTAGAGGAACGAAAGTATTCTTTATCTCGATCTTTAAGCTTGCAGTAAATGTCGAAGATGGCAATTTTGGCAATGTCCGAATGTAATGATGCTGCCCACTCATGGAAAAAAAGTGCCATTAAACGCCCTTTTTTACCGCCAAATAATGAGGGTAATTCAGGGTAGTGAGCCTCAAGATAATCAGCGATGTTAAACGAATCAGAGAGTACCGTTTCACCATCTTTGATGGCGGGGAGTGTAGAAAATTGCCCCTTAAACTTAGCCTGAAGGTCGACAAAAGATAGGTCAGTGGTATCAAACGCTATATTTTTGTGTATCAAGCACATTTTCGTTCGCCAACAATAAGGACTGAATTTTAAGCCATCGTCCCCACACAGTTCGTAAAAAGTGATCATAAGTGTCTTACTCCGAGAGTTGCTAAATAGGTGTAATGGTTGTGCTGGGCACAGTGTGTTCAATCTTGAACGCGGTTCTCAGTCGAGATTAAGTGGGTTCTTTAACTGCTAGAATACCTGCGGCTCCGAGCAGTAAAGCACCACTTCCTCTGGTCACAGTGTTAAGAGATAGTCTGCTCGCATTAACAATGCGCCTGGCCGAAAATGCATAAAACATTACTAAGCTGAAATCAAGAAATGCCATGGTTGGGCACATCACCATCAGTTGAGGTAACACTGGCAAGTCAGGGTTGATGAATTGCGGAAAAAAAGCAGAGAAGAATATGATGGCTTTGGGATTACCAGCGGCGACTAAAAAGCCAGAATAGAACAACTTTTTGTTCGAGGCCTGCAAATCCGAGTCGTTGAGGTCTAAGCGCTCAACTTGTTTGGGTTTAACGAGGAGCATTTTTAGCCCCATGTAAACCAAGGTCATGACACCAAAGACTTTAATGACAGTAAATGCCATTACCGAACTCGCAAGGATGACTCCTAAACCCAAGGCAACTAACACCATTTGAATAAAGTTAGCAGAGATATCCCCAAGGGCGGTATATAACACACGTTTATGACCATATCTCAGTGCATGTGCAATACCTAAAAATATGCTAGGCCCCGGTGTTGCGGTAAGAATGAGGGAGGCTGCGACAAAACTGAGCCAAACGTTAAAATCCATTTTCTATCCTTAATTATCCGTTAAACACTGCAAACAAAATTGCCACTCAAACACTACCATACCAGCGATTACTCCAACCACATATTCACCAGAGACATGACACCCATATTGTTTGTTTCTGTGCCATACAAATTGTCCGCTCGAGTGACGGTGAAATGATTGCGCCAGAGAGGGCAATAATAATAGTTCTGAATAAGCCAATCCTCCGCTCGATACAGCTTGTGCAGAAATTCCTCACTGTCGTTACTTTCCTGCATGAGCATATCAATAAAGGTTAATAGGCTTTGTTTTCCACGTTCAGGCAAACATAGGCTAAACACATTGCCGCAAAGTAGCCATTCGTAATACTGGAACGTCAGGTCGTCGCCAAATACGTAACAGTCGTAAGAGACATCAACAGCCACATCTTGAGACTGTCCTTGAAGATATACCTGCCAAATAACCCCTTTTTGAGACAACGCATCAAGCAAAGGTTGCAACTCCCTCATATGACTGTCTACCACTTCAATGACCACCGGGCGAGCCGGCAGTTTCATGTCGTGATTGAACAAGTGAAATCCCTTGTCTTGATGGCAATCCATCACGCTGTTCGCTGATCTTTTTGGGCCATCAAGCGTAAAACGTCGACTATGATGAACAAGCCAGGCTCAGTCAGTGGTGTCGAGGTGTGTTGGAACGACGAGGAATGAACCGAGTTATTGTCGCTCTTGCAGCAAAGAATGCTCGAACTATCTGGTCGCTATTACACACCCAAACGGAGCAAAATTTAAGTTATATGGATTACAATTTCTAGGCGAGAAAGTCTGCGTTTGAATGCGCCACAGACAACGAGTTAACTTGTTTTTGGACAAAAACGTGCTAACCGCTTTGCTAAATTAGCAATTCTCGAATAACTATATGGATGGTGAGTAACCTAACTCAGAATCCAAAACTGCTAGGTACGGAGCAGTTTACAGGTTTCAGTTACAACTCTTCGACTCTCTTACCAACTAGTACAGCTTGCCCTGCAATGCTGACGAGTAATTGTGTATCGGTTTTCTCCACTGACACTAGTACTCGGCCGGGTTTTCCTATTGCCAATCCCTGATAACCCCAAAAGCATACTTTCGAGTTAAACTCAATCAAACTGTGCTGAACAAGATACGCTCCTACTGGGCCATTTGCATTGCCCGTTACAGGGTCTTCGTCAATCCCAATTGCAGGGGCAAACATTCGTCCGTAAGTAATAGGTTTTTGCTTGCTCCCCTCTAAAACAAAGGGAAAGAATCCATTGCAGCCTATCTCACCACTGAGCGCTTTTAACTTCTCGTTATCTGGGTTTAATCCATCAAGCCTCTTCCTGCTAAGCATAGGAACCATAACCTTAGAATGACCTGTCGAGACAATTTGTATTGGCAGTTCAGCAAAATCACTCACACTAATACCTAGGGCATTTGCCAGCCCATTCCGTTGATTTTGGTCAAATGGCGGTAGAAACTCCACGCGGCCCTGAGTCATTTTCACCAAGATATCATTTGGATTACCCGAAATTGATACAGGTAGATTGCCTGCCCCTGTCTTCGCTATTAACGGATAGTCTGATAGGTGCCCAGTGCTTGCTCGCAAAAAATGAGTGGCTATGGTCGCGTGCCCACATATTGGGACCTCCTTGGTCGGGGTGAAGTATCGAACATATACGTCATGGCTTTGATCTTTAGGTGACAAAACAAAGGCCGTTTCTGAATAACCCGCAAATGCAGCGATGTGTTGCATCTCCTGAGTGGTAAGCCGGTCTGCATCTAAAACAACTCCCGCCCGATTTCCTGTGTTAGGTTCGGTGGTAAATGCATCAACCACATAAATGGTAACCATGGCACAATTCCTCCTTTGCTGGCATAGTGATTTCAGTGATAGCTTCCCCCATCACCAAAAATCTTGTTTAATCGCTGCAGCACATATTACGGCTCTTGCAGGTTTATGCTCACCCATAAAATCGGCAAACGTTCGATCTTTTATTGGCCAGTACGTTACATCTGTAAAAGATAACCTTACCAACGCAAGACTGTGTAGTGTACCGCCTGTCGTTTGAGTAAGCGCTAGATTGTTATTTAAAACAGAACGAGCCTGCCTTTCAACCTCTTTCGTCATGTCTTTTTTTTCAACACTTACCGCAGTATCTGAAAGTTGTTCAGATATGTACAATGTATTACTTATTAAGGTAGCTTGACTGTAATGACCATTTGGTTGTTTAGCGCAGAGGCGGTGTCAATGAATCCCACTTTGTGATTTCCTTAGTAGTTCTTGTTTTAATGGTATAAATAGAAATCTCGTGGATACTATTTTTTATTGCAAATACGTTTCGGATTGTTCGAGTGGAAACTCCCAATCAATCTAAACCAAGATCCCGTTTCATGTGCTCACTAAGCTCAGATGTACTTGGTAAATTGATGTTACTTTTTCTGTGGCGAGCTCTCATCTCATCTCCAAATAATGTAACAAACACTTTTGTGTAATACTGGATAACACAATTTATCAGGTTATAAAAAAACTCGTGATAAAATAGATATTTCTTTTTATTTTGACATTCTGCTTTCATAGTTTACTTCTCTACTTTGATTAGGTTATAGATAAATATTAAAAAACAAAAAATAATTAGTTCTATTATTAGAAAAATTTTGATGAACACTAATGAACTTTTTAATTGACTAAACTCTTAAAACTCAGAATTTCAAATGAGTCTGATTAATAATTAAAATATCACTTTCATCCTCCGACGAAAGCTAGTTATACTAAACGGGCATTTGAAAGACAACGTGACTCAGAGTTGCAAATAGGTAACAATCATGGAATTGATGAACAGTGAACTAATCTGCTTTGCGGCAGTTTGTAAGAACCTTTCCTTGACGGAGGCTTCAAAAGAGCTTGGAAAATCGAAGGCTCAAGTAAGCCGTCAACTGACATCCTTAGAAAAACAGCTTGGGGTTACGCTCGTTCACCGAACAACAAGAAAACTCGTTCTGACTGATCATGGCGAAAGCATCAAAGAGCTTGCCATCGAAGCTTTAGATAATTTACAAGAATTGAATTACAGAGCAAAATCACTGAGTGACTGCATTAGTGGAAAATTTAAAATAACAATGCCTAATTCAATAGCCTCATCTATTTTTGGTGAAGTTCTTAAAGGTCTTCAAGATCGATATCCTGCTGTTAACTTTGAAATATCATCAAGTAACAACATTGAAAACTTATTGGAAAGTAATGTAGATATGGCAATTAGGCTTAATAACGTTGTTGATGACGCATTGATTGCACATAAAGTAGCAAATTATAACGATGTTTTAATATCAAAAATCGATGACATTAAAAATAAAACTTTACTCATCTATAAAAACCATTCAAGCAAAGAGTTGATAAAAAAGAATTATAATGATGTCATTGAAGTTGATAATACATCTATTTTAATGAACTTTGTTGCTAGAGGAGTCGGTGTTGGTGTCATTCCAAATTATCTCATGAAAGGTAGCCATATAAATAGCCATATCCATATTACGGAAATTTTCGATACGGAAAGATCGATGTATATCGCTTACCCTTATCAAAATCCACTGCCGAGAAAATTGGCCGAAATCTCAGTTTTCATTAGAGCAGAATTGGATAGTATTTTGAATCAATAAGTTGCCATTGATTATATAAAGTACAGCACCCAAACTACTCTGATATTTTAATACCAAAGCTCAGAAGGTGGAGGTTAGATGATTAGTTTTTGTAAGATGAAGTTTTCCTTTTCAAATGTAGTGAAAAACTGGCTAAACACACTTTGGGCAGCTTTGAGTTACGCAGCCCTTCTAATGCTACCTTTCAGATAGCACTTCTTTGAAAGCAAACATTCCATTTAACGCTGCTGGGAAGCCTGCATAGACAGACATTTGTATTATTACTTCTTTGATTTCTTCTTCTGAACAACCAACATTAAGGGCTGCATGCAAATGCACTTTTAGTTGCGGCGTACAGGT